>CAYLWI010000001.1:0-113880 GCA_964387345.1 uncultured Eubacterium sp.
CAGCAGGAAGAAGAAACGCAACAGGAAGAAGAAACACAGCAGGAAGAAGAAACGCAGCAGACGCAGTCAGATACCGTGACGGAGACGGAAAACAGGGCGTGGGTGTATGTAAATGCCACAGTGAATATCCGGCAGGCTCCGGATGAAAGTTCCGCAGTTCTGGCGTCAGCCCTGAATGGTTCCGAGGTGCGCCAGATTGCGGTTACCAGCAATGGGTGGATCAAAATCAGGACCGGGGATGTGGAGGGATATATCAAAGCTGAATATATTTCCCAGTGATACTCCACAGCGCCGTTTTCCATGAACAGAACGGCAGATTCCTGCAGGTTAATAGCAGAGACTGACTTCAGGGAACAGATTTTCTGTTCCCTGTTCTTTTGGATGATTCTGCCAGTAGCAAAAAGATGTTCCGGTACATAGATATTTTCATTTGCGGAGATACTGACAAAAAGGAGGTATCTGTGATGAATGAAAAGGATGAGGAGCGTCTGCTCCATGAGATCTGCAGAAATTCCAGTATGGGAAGAGAAGCGATCAGTCAGGTATTGAAGGATGTTTATGATGAGGAGTTTGCCTATGATCTGCATGTGCAGGCAGGAAAGATGCGGGAGTTTGAAGAACGGGCAGGCGGACGGCTGGAACAGAGAGGAAAAGAAGCTGCTGCGCCGAATCCTGTAGCCGCAGGTATGCTTAGGACAGCGGTGAAAATGAAGACTGTAGTTTCTGATCAGACTTCCCATATTGCCGATATGATACAGAAGGGCAACCAGAGGGGAGCCGTTGAATTGAAAAAAGCGATTCATAAGTATAAGGACGCAGGCATTTACGCAACAGAACTGGCAAAGGAAATGATTGATTTTGAAGAAGCGAACCTGAGGAAGATGGAGCGCTATAAGAAAAGAAAGTAACAGAACTATGACGGAAAAAGAGAACCAGCAGAGAGGAATACGGATCAATAAATATCTCAGTGAGGCCGGCGTCTGTTCCAGACGCGCGGCTGATTGTGAGATTGAGGCGGGAAATGTGAAGATAGAAGGGCGGACTGCCCGGGCAGGAGACCGGGTACAGCCCGGGGAAACTGTTTTTTTTCATGGGAAGCCGGTGAAAGCAGAAGAGGAGGAAATCCTGATTGCGTTCCATAAGCCCAGAGGGATTGTATGCACAGCCCAGAAGAGGGAAAAAAATAATATTATTGATTACATAAATTATCCGAAACGGATTTATCCGGCGGGGCGTCTTGATAAGGATTCAGAAGGACTGATACTTCTGACAAACCAGGGAGAGCTGGTGAACCGGATTATGAGAGCCGGGAATTATCATGAGAAGGAATATGTAGTTACGGTGGACCGGGAAGTGACAGAAGATTTTCTCCGTCAGATAAGCGGAGGCGTGTATCTGGAGGAACTGGATGTTACCACCCGGCCCTGTAAAGTCAGGAAAAAAAGCAGAAACTGTTTCACTATTGTTCTGACCCAGGGGTATAACCGTCAGATCCGCCGGATGTGCCAGGCATCCGGATACAGGGTATTAAAGCTGGTCCGGATACGGATCATGAATATCCGTCTGGGAGATCTGGAAAAGGGAACCTGGCGGGCGGTGACAGAAGAGGAAAAACAGGAGCTGTATCGTCAGACCAGGGATTCCTACAGCGCGCCGCGGAAAAGAAAATAAAAAACGGGAAATTGGGAGGAAGCTGCATGGATGAAAAAAAGAAATATGAGGAACTGATCGGGATTATAGATTATCATATGGACCGTTATTATAATCAGGACGCGCCCGAGATTACAGATTATGAGTATGACCAGCTCATGCTGAAACTGAAGGAAATAGAAAAAGAACATCCAGGGTGGGTGACTCCTGATTCACCTACCCGGAAAATAGGAGGCGCCGCCAAAAGAGAGGCAGGAGTGGAAGTGACCCACAATGTTCCCATGCTCAGTATCCAGGATGTGTTTACGAAGGAAGAAGTGACGGCGTGGGTGGAGTCAGTAAAGGCGGTGCATCCAGACGCCTGTTTCTCTGTGGAACAGAAAATTGACGGGCTCAGTATGACTCTCAGATATCAGGATGGCATCCTGATCCTTGCGGAGACCCGTGGAAATGGCCTGGTTGGAGAAGATGTAACCCAGAATGCCCTGGTGATCCCCGATGTAAAAAGGAAGATCGGACTGCCCGGATATGTGGAGCTCAGGGGCGAGGTGTATATGTCCCATGAGGATTTTGACAAATTTAATGAACAGCAGGAAGAAGCAGGCAGAAAAACGGCGGCGAATCCCAGAAACCTGGCGGCGGGAACCCTGCGCCAGCTGGATTCCCGGGTAGTAAAAAAGCGGGGACTGAAAATGTTTGTATTCAATGTCCAGGACGCCCACGAAAATGGCACAGATCTTATGGCATCCCATACGGGAGCCCTGGATCTTCTGGAAAAAAACGGTATCGCCTGTGTGCCCCGCAGACTTTGTGAAACACCGGAGCAGGTACTGGAGGCTATCGACGCCATTGGTGAATCAAGAGGAGAACTTTCTTATGATCTGGATGGGACGGTGGTGAAAATCGATCAGGTGGCGTACCGGGATGATTTTCCGGCCGGAAGTAAATATTCCGCCGGACATATTGCCTATAAATATCCTCCCGAGGAGAGGGAGGTAGTCATTGATAAGATCGAAGTCAATGTAGGACGGACAGGGAAGATGACCTTCCGGGCGATCTTCCGGGAACCGGTGCGGCTTTGTGGGACGAATGTTCAGAAGGCGACTCTTCACAATGTGGATTTTATCCGGAATATGGGGATTTCTGAGGGATGCAGGGCAATATGCAGGAAGCAGGGAGAGATTATACCGGCGATTGTCCGCGTGGTCCGGAAAGCGGACCGGGAATATAAAGCGCCGGAGTATTGTCCTGTCTGCGGGTCTTCCCTGATCAGGGACGAGGATACCAGTGATATTTATTGTGAGAATCCTTCCTGCCCCGCCCGGCTGAACCGGACCCTTGCCTATTTTGTGGGTAAGGATGCGATGGACATCAAAAATTTCGGGACAAAATATATCAATGCCCTGGCGGAACAGGGGTATATAAAAAACATTCCCGATATTTACCGGCTGCATGAGTACAGGGATGAACTGATTGAAAAGGGGATTCTCGGAAAGGAAAAAAATACAGACCGGATCCTGGCTGCGATCGAGGAGTCGAAACAGAATGAGCCGGACAAACTGCTGACCGGATTTGCGATCCGGAATGTGGGACGGATTTCCGCCAGAGAAATCATGAAGCACTATGACAGTCTCTGGAGTCTGGCGGAGGCTGATGTGGAGGAACTGGTCCGGCTTCCGGATGTAGGGGAGATTACGGCAAAAGCGATTTACAGTTTTTATCAGAATGAGAAAAACCGGCAGATGCTGAGAGAACTGGCAGCTATGGGTGTAAACATGAACGTCGGGAAAGCAGCGGCAGTTTCACAGGCTCTGTCGGGGATGACTATTGTGGCTACCGGAACGCTGGAGCATTTTGGCCGGAAGGAAATCGGAGAGTATATTGAAAATAACGGAGGAAAATGTACGGGAAGTGTCAGTAAAAAGACCAGTTACCTGGTGGCGGGGCAGAATGCCGGATCAAAACTGCAGAAGGCGGAGAGTCTTGGGATTCCTGTGATTTCCGAGCAGGAACTGATAGATATGGTGGAAAAGTATAATTCCACCAATTCCTGAAAAACGGTTTTCAAACAGAAAAATTTTTGATATACTAAAAGAAATTCAGGTTTATCGCAGCATGCAAGGAGGGTTTTTCATGGCTGAAGATAGAAAAGGTATCAGGTTAAAGACTGATACGATGGGGGAAGTACAGGTGGCTGATGAGGTGGTTGCCATAATCGCGGGACTTGCCGCAACGGAAGTGGAGGGTGTGACCTCCATGGGAGGCAATATCACCAAGGATCTGGTGAGCCGTCTGGGTATCAAGAATCTGTCCAAGGGAATCCGTGTTTCTGTGGAGGAGGATCAGGTAAGTGTTAATCTGACTCTGAATATTGCTTATGGGTACGCGATACCCGAGGTTTCCAGGAAGGTACAGGAGCGTGTAAAGACTGCTATTGAAAATATGACCGGACTTCAGGTGGCGGACGTTAATGTGAGGATTGCTGAAGTCGATATGAAGGCAGGTGCGTAACCGGAGGCGGGAGATTATCCTGTGGCAGAGGGATGATTCCGGCGCGCATATCTGATTGGAGAACAGGGGTGTCTTTGACACCCCCATTGTTCGCATATGGGAAATGATTAAGGGAGGATGGCATGAGTCGAAGAGAGATCAGAAAACAGATCTTCAGAATCCTGTTTCAGACGGAATTCTATGAAGATAATGAGTGGGAAGATCATTTGTATCTTTCTGTGGAAAGTCTGGGAGAGCTGGATCAGAAGGATTCTGACTATATTGTGTCGAAGATGAAGGATATTTACCGGCATCTGGCGGAGATTGATGAGCTGATCAATACCCATGCAGACAGATGGAAAACCAGCCGGATGGCCAAGGCAGAACTGGCGATTATCCGTCTTGCGGTGTATGAGATGAAGTATGAGGAGGAGATTCCGGTTTCTGTAGCCATTAATGAGGCTGTTGAGCTGGCCAGGATTTATGGCGCGGATCGCGGTCCCGGTTTTGTAAACGGAATCCTTGCAAAGCTGGCATGACGGGGAATGTATATTCTGTAGGCCAGGTGAATTCGTATATCAGAAATATGTTCGCGCAGGATTTTATGATGAGCCATATATATGTGCGTGGCGAAGTATCTAATTGCAGATATCATTCCTCCGGGCATATTTATTTTACATTAAAGGATCATACAGGCGTTCTTCAGGCCGTCATGTTTGCCGGATTCCGGAAAAACGGACTGAAGTTCCGGATGAAAGAGGGAGATAACTGTATTGTCCTGGGCTCCATCCGGGTTTATGAGAGAGATGGAAAATACCAGCTTTACGCGGAGCAGATTCTGCTGGAGGGCGCGGGGCTTTTGTACCAGAAATTTGAAGCTCTGAAAAGGGAACTGGAAGAAATGGGGATGTTTGCCCCGGAGTATAAGCAGCCGGTTCCGCGGTTCGCGTCCAGGATAGGAGTTGTGACTGCCCCCGCGGGAGCTGCCATCCGTGATATCCAGAATATTTCCCACCGGAGGAATCCTTTTGTCCAGGTGATTCTGTATCCGGCCCAGGTTCAGGGAGAGGGGGCTGCCCGGTCTGTTGTAAATGGGATCCATGCCCTGGAAGAGAGAAATGTGGATGTGATTATTGTGGGCCGCGGAGGCGGATCCATGGAAGATCTGTGGGCTTTTAATGAAGAGATTGTAGCCCGGGCGATTTTTGACTGTCCGGTTCCTGTTATCTCTGCCGTAGGGCACGAGACAGATTTTACGATTGCGGATTTTGTGGCAGATCTCCGGGCGCCGACCCCCTCGGCGGCAGCGGAGCTGGCGGTATTTGATATCAGACAGGTCTCCGACCAGATCGGCGGGGCGGAGCTGGCTCTTAACCGGTGTATCAGCGGAAAGCTATCACGGATGGAAGAGAGAGTCCGGGCTTATGAAAACCAGTTCCGTCTGCTGAATCCCCGGAACAGATTTCTGGATCACCGGCAGAGAGCGGCAGATTCCCTGGATCGTCTGAGCGACCGGATGGGTCAGATATTAAGGGACTATCAGGAAAAGCTAAAAGACAGCAGGCAGAACCTGCAGAGTCTGGCGGAACAGAATATTTCAGAAAAAAGACACCGGATGGAGCTTTACGCGGCAGCCCTGGACGGTCATTCACCGCTGAAGAAGCTTCAGAGCGGCTATGCTTTTGTGACGGATGCTGATGGAAAAAGAATCAGCAGTGTGTCTTCTGTGAAAAGTGGAGACAGAGTCCGGGCGTGGCTGGCGGATGGCAGCTTTACAGCAGAAGTAAAGGATATCCGGGACAGAAGAAGCGGAACAGAGATAAAGAAAAACGCTGTTTCTGACGGAGATGAAGCGGCGCGGAAGAAAGAGAGGCAGGAATGGGAATGGAAGAAGTGAAACAGAATCAGGATTCTCCGGCAGAAGAAGCTTCCCTGGAAGAAATGTTCCGGGAACTGGATAAAATTATGGAGCGGATGGAATCTGCTGATGTCTCCCTGGAGGATGCCTTTTCTCTCTATGAGAGAGGTTTGAAGATGATACGCCGCTGTAATGAAAAGCTGGATCTGGTGGAGAAAAAAATGCTGATCATTGCCCGGAACGGCGAGGAAATCCCATTTGAGGAGGAAGTGTGAAACAAACTTCCAGATCTACCTTAATGACGCGGCGGGCGCGTCAGAAGGAGGTACAATGAATATCAGAGAAGAGATTAAATTGCATACAGGGCAGGTAGAGGAAATCATAAAAAAATATCTTCCGGAGGAGACCGGATTCCAGAAAACTGTAATAGAAGCAATGAACTATAGTTTTCTGGCCGGAGGAAAGCGGCTGCGGCCCATGATGATGTATGAGACCTACCGCCTGTTTGGCGGCTCTACACAGGTGGTAGAGCCGTTTATGGCAGCGATGGAAATGATTCATACTTATTCGTTGATCCATGACGATCTTCCGGCGATGGATAATGATGAGTACCGGAGAGGAAGAAAAACAACCCATGTAGTATACGGGGAAGCCATGGGGATTCTTGCCGGGGACGGACTTCTGAATCTGGCGTATGAGACGGCTCTTACGGCGCTGGAAAAAGAGCCTGGCAATCCCCGTGTGGCCAGAGCTCTTCAGATTCTTGCAAAGAATGCGGGAATTTACGGAATGCTTGGGGGACAGGCGGTGGATGTGGAGTCTGAAGGGCTTCCGCTGTCCCGGGAAAAGCTGGATTTTATCTACAGGCTGAAGACCGGCGCGCTGATTGAGGCCGCCATGCTGATCGGCGCGGTTCTTGCAGGCGCGGATGAACAGGGGCAGGAGAAGATTTCCAGGGCCGCCAGCGCTGTGGGACTGGCTTTCCAGATCCAGGATGATATTCTGGATGTAACAGGAGACCAGACAGTGCTGGGGAAACCGGTGGGGAGTGATGAGAAGAACCAGAAAACTACTTATGTGACTCTCAGAGGGATTGACCGGGCCTGCGAGGATGTGAAAGAAATTTCCCGGAAGGCAGTCCGGATTATGGAGTCGCTTCCTGTGCAGAATGAATTTTTAAACGAACTGATCAGATATCTGGTAGACAGAAAGAAATAACTGCTGTCCGGGGCGGCAGCGGTGACTTGCGGATAAAGAAGGGAGAATCTATGTCTGTCCTTGATTTGATTGAGAAAGAAAATGATATAAAAAAGCTGGATCCGGAGCTGATGACCCAGCTGGCACAGGAGATCCGTCAGTTTCTCATTGAACATGTTTCCCGGACCGGAGGACATCTGGCGTCAAATCTGGGAGCTGTGGAGCTTACCATGGCGCTTCATCTGGTGCTGGATTTTCCGAAGGATAAGCTTATCTGGGATGTGGGACACCAGTCCTATACCCACAAGATTCTTACAGGCAGGAAGGATGGGTTTGAGCATCTCAGGCAGTATGGCGGTATGAGCGGCTTCCCGAAACGGTCGGAGAGCGTCTGCGACTGCTTTGATACAGGGCACAGTTCTACATCTGTTTCTGTGGGACTTGGATATGCCAGGGCCAGGGAATTAAAAGGAGAATCTTATCATGTAGTTTCCGTGATCGGGGATGGAGCGCTGACTGGCGGACTGGCCTGGGAGGCGCTTAACAATGCTTCAGATCTGAAAACAAATTTTATCATTGTTTTAAACGATAATAAAATGTCCATTTCCGAGAATGTAGGCGGTCTGTCAAAGCATCTGGCCATTCTCCGGACTGCAAAGGACTATCAGGAATTTAAAAGCGACGTACATTCCGCGCTGGACCGGAGGCCTTACGGCGAACGGGTTGCGAAACGGATCCGTAAAATAAAGAGCGGCCTGAAGCAGCTTCTGATTCCGGGAATGATATTTGAAAATATGGGTGTGACTTATCTGGGGCCGGTAAACGGACACAATCTTTCCGACATGGTACAGATTCTGCAGGAGGCGAAAAAGGTCAGCGGAGCTGTAGTGGTTCATGTCCAGACCGATAAAGGCCGCGGATATCTGCCTGCGGAGCTGAATCCGGACCGCTTCCATGGGACAGGGCCTTTTATTGTTGAAACCGGCCAGCCGGTAAAAGCAAAAAAGAAGCCGGATTATACGGATGTGTTTTCCACAGTGATCTGTAAGATGGCCGCTAAAAATGAAAAGATTGTGGCGGTAACAGCCGCCATGGCGGATGGAACCGGACTGAAACGGTTCCGCAGTGAATATCCCGGGCGTTTTTTTGATGTGGGAATTGCGGAGGGACATGCGGTTACCTTTTCGGCAGGTATGGCTTCCGCCGGACTGCATCCTGTTTTCGCCGTATATTCATCTTTTCTGCAGAGGGCCTTTGATGAGATTGTCCATGATGTCTGTATCCAGAAGCTGCCGGTGATTTTTGCTATTGACAGGGCAGGACTGGTGGGAGCGGACGGTGAAACGCACCAGGGTATCATGGATCTGTCATATCTGTCCATGATTCCCAATATGACGGTCATGGCCCCGAAAAATAAATGGGAACTGGCGGATATGCTGTGGTTTGCGTCACGTTACGACGGACCGGTTTCCATCCGTTATCCCAGGGGACAGGCTTATGACGGACTGAAATCATTCCGGGCGCCTGTGGTTTATGGGAAAAGTGAATGGATTTATGAAGAGTCCTGTATTGCCGTATTTGCGGTTGGGAATATGGTGGAACAGGGGCTGAAGGTCCGTGACCTGCTGCATGAAAAGGGGTACAGATGTTCCCTGGTGAACGCGCGGTTTGTCAGGCCTGTAGATGAGGAGGCTGTCAGAAAAGCCGTGAAAAATCACAGCCTGATTGTTACCATGGAGGAAAATCTGCTTCATGGCGGATATGGGGATGTGGTGGGAGAATGTCTTGCAGAAATAGATAAAGACATTTCTATCCTGCGCTTTGGTATCCGGGATCAGTTTGTGCCCCATGGCTCTGTTCCGGAGCTTCAGAAACGGGTGGGACTGGATCCCGGGGATATTGCAGAGAAAATAGCAGAGGTTATGGGATGAAAGAACGACTGGATGTGCTTCTGGTAAAGCGGAATCTTGCGGCTTCCCGGGAAAAGGCAAAGGCCCTGATTATGGCGGGGGATGTTTTTGTGGATCATCAGCGGGAAGATAAGGCGGGAGCGGTATTCGAAGATTCCGTTGACATTGAGGTTCATGGAAATACATTGAAATATGTCAGCCGGGGAGGGCTGAAGCTGGAAAAGGCAATGAAACAGTTCGGACTGGATCTGACCGGAAAGGTATGTATGGATATCGGGGCGTCTACCGGAGGGTTTACCGACTGTATGCTGCAGAATGGCGCTGCTAAAGTATACGCGGTAGATGTAGGATACGGACAGTTTGCCTGGAAACTCCGGCAGGATGAGCGGGTAATCTGTATGGAAAAGACCAATATCCGTTATGTGACGCCGGAGGATATCGGTGATCTGCTGGATTTTGCTTCCGTGGATGTATCCTTTATTTCGCTGACAAAAGTACTTGGCCCGGCCAGGGAGCTTCTGAGGGACGGAGCGGAGATGGTCTGCCTGATCAAGCCACAGTTTGAAGCCGGCAGGGAGAAGGTTGGAAAAAAAGGAGTTGTCCGGGATCCGGAGGTACATCTGGAAGTTGTGCGGAAAATAATTACTTTTGTTATGGAACATGGCTTTTCTGTGCTGCATCTGGAGTATTCGCCGATCAAAGGACCGGAAGGAAATATTGAATATCTGATTCATATCAGGAAGGACGACCGGGGCGGAATCGAAGAAAGCGCTGATGCGCCGGCTGTAGTAAAAGCTGCCCACAGGGAACTGGACAAAAAGAAATGAAGAAGTTTTATATTGTGACAAATGAACAAAGGGATCCGGATTTGTCAGTGACGCACTCCATACAGGATTATATTGAAGCGGGGGGCGGTCACTGTAAATTCTATCTGAGCAGTAAAATCGACTGGAGCGACCGTGTGCTGGCGTCTCTCAGCAGCCAGGATGTAGATGCCGACTGTGTGATTGTTCTCGGAGGTGACGGAACACTGGTGCGGGCTGCCAGGGATATGGCCAGGATCGGAATCCCGCTGATCGGCGTGAATCTGGGAACTCTCGGATATCTTTGCGAGCTGGATAAGATTTCAGTTTTTCCAGCTATAGATAAGATGTTTGAGGATCAGTTTGAAGTGGAAGAACGGATGATGATTGAGGGATATAGTGTGAGCGGGCAGGAAAAATCTGAACCCACAGCCGCCATGAATGATATCGTGATTCACCGTACAGGTACGGCCCAGCTTATCAATCTGGTGATCCGTGTAGGAGGAGAATATCTCACAACTTACTGTGCGGATGGAGTGATTATTTCCACCCCCACTGGATCTACCGGGTATAGTATGTCGGCCGGCGGACCGATCGTTGACCCGAAAATAAAGCTGCTGCTGATTACACCTGTTAATCCACAGTCGTTTTCTTCGCGGAGTATTGTTGTGGGAGCGGACGCGCAGATTGAGGTGATGCTGGAAAAACGCCGTCCCGAACAGGATGAGGAAGCGGAAGTCAGTTTTGACGGGGACCGGTTTATACATATGAGAGTGGGAGACCGTTTCCTTGTGAAGAAGGCAGATGTCTGTACAAAGGTAATGAAGCTGGATCAGCTGAGCTTCCTGCAGATTCTGAGAAAGAAAATGCAGGAATACCGATGAGTGTTTTCAGAGAGTATATGAATGGACCGGGAGAAGTATCTGTATGAAAGAAAAGAGACACGCAAAGATTCTGGAGATTATACGGAAAGAAGAGGTGGATACCCAGGAGGAAATGTGCGATCTCCTGAACAAGGCAGGGTTTCATGTGACCCAGGCCACTGTATCCAGGGATATCCGGGAACTGAAGTTAAGTAAGGTTGCTGTCAGTGGAGGCCGGAAGAAATATGTTCTTTTGCCCGAGACCCGGGATGCCATGGACGAGAAGTATATCCGGGTGTTCCAGGAGGGTGTGGTTTCTATAGATATGGCACAGAATATACTTGTGATAAAGACAGTATCCGGCATGGCCATGGCAGTGGCGGCATCCCTGGATTCCATGGATCATCGTGAGATTGTGGGAAGTATTGCGGGAGATGATACCATTATGTGCGCTGTCCGCACCGTGGAAGAAACGATAAATCTTATGAAACAGCTGAAAAGGCTGCTTCGTCTGGAAGAGTCCGCAGATGAGAGAGTAGAAGGGATTTGAAATGTTACTGAGCTTACATGTGAAGAACCTCGTTCTGATTAAAGAAACGGAAGTAAATTTTGGCCCGGGACTAAATATTCTTTCGGGGGAGACCGGGGCTGGAAAATCAATTATTATCGGATCAATTAACCTGGCTCTCGGGGCGAAGGTGTCCAGAAATATGCTGAGGGAGGAGGCGGAGTCCGCCCTGGTGGAGCTGGTATTTTCGGTAGATCAGCCCCATCAGAAGAAGGCGCTGGAAGCTCTTGATATATTTCCGGAAGACGGGGAAGTGATTATGAGCCGTAAGGTAATGGCCTCTGGCAGAAGTGTCTGCCGGATTAATTCAGAGACTGTTTCAGCGGCCCAGATGCGGAAGGTGGCGTCTCTGCTGATCGATATACATGGGCAGCATGAACATGAATCCCTTCTGACGAAAAAAAACCATATGAGATATCTGGACAATTTCGCCGGGAAAGAGCTGGAGGAGAAGCTGACTTTACTGGCAGATTCTTTTCATGTTTATACGGACTGCAGGAAGAAGCTGGAAGAGGCTTCCATGGATGAGGAGCAGAGGGCCAGGGAATTGTCCTTTTTGCAGTATGAAGTAAAGGAGATAGAGGAGGCGGATCCCGGAATCGGAGAAGATGAAGAACTGGAAGCCGATTACCGGCGTCTTTCCCATGGCAGAAAGATTATGGAAGCTGTCTCAGAGTGCCGGGAGCTGTGTGCTGACGGAGTAAATTGTGCTGCTGATAATCTGGGAACCGCAGTCCGCACGTTGCTGTCTGTGGCGAAATATGATGACCGGGTGGAGGGGCTGTCAGACCAGCTTCAGGAGGTGGAAAGCCTGCTGGATGACTTTAACCGGGAGCTGTCCGGTTATATGGATGATTTTGAATTCTCTGAAGAGCGCTTTGCGGAAGTTGAGGGAAGGCTGGATCAGATCAACAATTTAAAGTCTAAATATGGAAGAACCATACCGGATATTCTGGAACAGAAAAAAGAAAAAGAGGATGCGATAAGAAAACTGCTGAATTATGAAGAATATAAAAAAGAGCTGGAGGCAGAATCAGAGACAGCAGAAAAAGAGCTGGAGCAGATTTCAGCGGAAGTTTCTGAAATCAGGAAGAAAAAAGCGGAAGTGCTGACAAAGGAGGTGAGGGAGGCCCTGCTTTCCCTGAATTTTCCCGATGTACAGTTTGAAATGGAGTTCCGGAAGCTGGATCATTATACGGCCGGCGGCTGGGATGAAGCGGGATTTCTGATTTCCACCAATCCCGGAGAGCCGCTGAAGCCGCTGGATTCTGTCGCTTCCGGAGGAGAACTTTCCAGGATCATGCTGGCGCTGAAAACTGTACTGGCACAGAACGACGAGATAGAAACATTGATTTTTGATGAGATTGACAGTGGAATCAGCGGAAGGACTGCCCAGATGGTGGCGGAAAAGATCAAGCTGACCGGAAGCAGTCACCAGGTAATCTGTATCACCCATCTGCCCCAGATTGCCGCCATGGCGGATACTCATTTTTTAATTGAAAAAACTTCCAATGATGTTTCCACCATTTCCCGGATCCGGATGCTGGACAGAGAAGAAAGTATCATGGAGCTGGCACGTATGCTGGGCGGAGTGAAGATTACAGACGCTGTGCTGCAGAATGCCCGGGAAATGAAAGAAATGGCAGACACGGTAAGAACATACAGTGTGTAAAACAGAAAATGAAGTATAATAAAGAAGGGTGCCTGGAACAGGCATCCTTTTTTCTGTACAGATTTTCACAAAAAGAAGGCTGTTTCTAAAAACAGCAGGGAGGCACGGCAGGGAAAATGAAAGATAAAAAACAGATATTTCAAAATTATAAAAGATACAGAAGGAAAATTTCTGGAATTTATTTGCTGATTCTGCTGGGATTTGCAGGAGTTTCTGTTCCCGGTTATATTCCGGATACACTTTCTGTCCGGCAGGGAAATCCGGTTTCGATCGGTTATTTTCTGCCTGTCACAACGACGGTAAAATCAGGCGATGGTACGGTAGCGTCTTTTGGCATACTGGGTACAGAAGAGTGCGGTACTTATGAAATGGAGGTCCGTCTGCTGGGAATTATTCCTGTGAAAGATGTGACAGTTCATATTGTGGATGATACCCAGGTGATTGCCTGCGGTGTTCCCATTGGAATTTATGTTCATACCAGGGGCGTTCTGGTGGTGGATCTGGGAGATGTGGAAACAGAGAACGGAAGTCTTCAAAGTCCTGCCAGACACATTCTGAAAGCCGGAGATTATATTCTGGCGGTGGATGGCATTGAAATATCGGAAAAGGAAGAACTGGTGGAGGCAGTCAATGCTTCCGGAGGGGAGAGCGTGACTCTGACCATAGACCGCGGAGGAGAACAGATCCAGTGTGAAATCACTCCGGTCAGCTGCGGAGATGGGGAGTGGCGGATCGGAACCTGGGTGAGGGACGATATGGCAGGGGTAGGTACGCTGACATATGTGGACAGTGAAGGGAATTTTGGCGCTCTGGGACACAGTATCAGTGACTCGGACACTGCAGGCCAGGTGGAAATGTCCGACGGGAAAGCTTATCTGGTTGATATTGTTAATATTGTGAAAGGGGAGAAGGGAAATCCGGGAGAATTAGTGGGACAGATTCAGTATAGTTCCCAGAATGAAATCGGAGTGATTGAAGAAAATAGTTCGGAAGGAATTTATGGAAGAATAGAAGCTCTGCCGGAAGAACTGGAGGACGCGGTGCCGGTTTCAGTAGGCTACAAGCAGGAAATCCAGAGCGGTGCGGCACAGATTCTTATAGAACTGGACGGAGAATTCCGGTATTATGATATAGAAATTGACAGTGTGGATCTTAATCCGTCTGAAACAAATAAAAGTATCCGTTTCCGTGTGACGGATGAGGATCTGATTGAGAAAACGGGAGGAATTATCCAGGGACTTTCCGGAGCGCCTATCTTTCAGAACGGGAAAATTATAGGCGCGGTTACTCATGTATTTGTATCTGATCCGCTGGAAGGATATGGAATATTTATTGAGGATATGCTGGATTAGCCTGTGTGAATAAAATCCGGAAGCTATTCGCATACGTGCTCCAGCCCCTGGGCCATGATCGTTGCCACATGATCGTCAGCCAGGGAATAATATATGGTTTTCCCATCCCTGCGGAATTTTACGAGGGCAGACTGCTTTAATATCCGGAGCTGGTGGGAAATGGCGCTCTGGGTCATGGAAAGAGTATCCGCAATATCCTGTACGCACATTTCCTGCCGCGCAAGTATATGCAGAATACGGATCCGCGTAGGATCCCCAAAAATTTTAAATAAATCTGCAAGACGATAGAGAATTTCCCCGTCTGCGAGGATGTCAGTTGTTCTTGTATCAGCCATGGTCCATCTCCTTAAAATCATTTATATTTTAGCGGAATACCCCGGCATTTGCAAGGTGAATTTTCAGCGGAGAATACACATGCCGGACGTATGATCCGGAACCGGAAAGGATGGCGGAGGTGCGGAAAAAGACAGACAGAATCTCATCCGGATTTTCCCATATCGTTCTTATATTTTCCAAATTTTGGAAGTTATATTGACCTGTCTCGACAAAAAAATGCCGGTACTCCATTTTATAATACGGTTGTCCTCAGAATTTGGAAGAAAAAGGAGTGTTATGGAGTTGATAAAGGTAGCGATTGCCGACGATAATGAAAATATGGTTCGAATGCTGGCAGATCTTGTTTCCAGGGACAGTGAACTGCATGTAGTGGGAACTGCGAAGAATGGGGAGGAGGCCTGTGACGTTATCAGGGAAAAGGAACCAGATATTGTACTTCTGGATATTGTTATGCCGAAACTGGACGGACTTGGCGTGATGGACAGAATGAACAGAGATAAAAACATGAAGAAACATCCGGATTTTATTATAATCAGTGCAATCGGACAGGAGAATGTAACAGAGGATGCTTTCCGTCTGGGCGCTTCCTACTACATAATGAAACCTTTTGACCAGGAAGCGCTGCTGTCCAGAATAAAACTGACAAGGCGGAGTGTTATGAAGACGCCTGGTGAAATCCGGAAGAATGATATGATGAAGGATGAAAATGAATCAAAAAAACATAATCTGGAAAGTGATGTGACCAATATTATTCATGAAATTGGTGTTCCGGCCCATATCAAAGGATATCAGTACCTCAGAGAAGCAATTGTAATGTCCGTAAATGATATTGAGATGCTGAATTCCATTACCAAAATCCTGTATCCGACAATAGCCAAAAAATATCAGACAACCTCAAGCCGTGTAGAGCGGGCGATCCGTCATGCGATAGAAGTGGCCTGGAGCAGAGGGAAAATGGATACTATCGATGAATTATTCGGATATACCATACATAACGGAAAAGGAAAGCCGACAAATTCAGAGTTTATTGCCCTGATTGCAGACAAGATCCGTCTGGATTACAGGCAGTAATGCTTTTGGTGTGGATGCCGTTTCCTGTATTTCTGTAAAAAATTGTTGAAGCAAATTTAACCGTAAACCAGGAAAAAACCCCGAATCGTGAAAAACTTCTGGTTTCCATAGGGAAAATATAGTATCATGTAATCAGTAATCATGATACATGAGAGAATGTCTGGAGGGGTATTTATGAAAAAGATTTTATTTGCTTCATCAGAAGCGGTTCCGTTTATTAAAACAGGAGGTCTGGCGGATGTAGCGGGCTCCCTGCCCAAGTATTTTTCGAAGAAGGATTATGATGTGAGGGTTGTCATTCCCAGGTACCTTTGCATGAAAGAAAGCTTTGCGGAAAAACTGGAACCGGTGGCGGAATGCCAGGTGCAGCTGAACTGGCGGACACAGTATGCCGGCATTTATGAGACGAAGGAGGATGGAATCACCTTCTATTTTATTGATAACGAATATTATTTTGCCGGTCCGGCGCCCTATGGACAGATTTATCAGGATGCAGAAAAGTTCGGATATTTCTCAAAAGCAGTGCTGACGATTCTTCCGGTCATTGATTTCTGCCCGGATGTGATCCACTGTCATGACTGGCAGACAGGACTGATCCCGGTTTTCCTGGAAGCCTGGTTCAGAGGAGATCCGTTTTATCGCCATATCCGGACAGTGTTTACTATTCACAATCTGAAATTCCAGGGCCGCTGGTATATTGACGCTGTCCGCGACGTGACGGGACTTCCCGAAAGTTATTTTACCATAGATACCCTGGAAAGTTATGGACAGGCAAACCTGCTTAAGGGCGGGGTCGTTTTCTCGGATTATATTACGACAGTCAGTGAGTCTTATGCAAAAGAGATCCAGACGACGGAAGGGGGAGAGGGGCTGGACGGACTTCTCCGGGCCAGATCTTACCGGCTGGCAGGCATTATTAACGGACTGGATTATAAGACGTGGGATCCTGCGGCGGATACCGGGATTGCCCGGAAGTCTGGCGGGGATATCGCCGCCTATAAGAGAGCGAATAAGGCGGATCTTCAGGTTTCTTTCAGGCTTACAGAGAGAGAAGATGCTTTTCTGATCGGTATGGTATCCCGTCTGACAGATCAGAAAGGGTTTGATCTGGTGGACTATATTCTGGATGAAATTCTTTCTGATGAGCGGATTCAGATTATTGCCCTGGGAACCGGCGAGGAGCGGTATGAGAATATGTTCCGGTATTATGAGGAAAAGTATCCGGGACGGGTATCCGCCAATATTTATTATTCAGAAGACGCAGCCCGGAAGATTTATGCTTCCTGTGACGCTTTTCTGATGCCGTCCCTTTTTGAACCCTGCGGACTGAGCCAGCTGATCAGCCTGCGGTACGGCACAGTGCCTCTTGTCCGTGAGACTGGAGGACTGAAGGATACGGTGGAGCCGTATAATGAGTTTGAACATACCGGTACCGGTTTTTCTTTCCACAATTATAATGCTCATGAGATGCTTTATATGATCCGTTACGCCCGTAAGATTTACGAATTGTATCCGGAGGAGTGGCAGGGCATTATCCGTCGGGGAATGGCCATGGATTTCTCCTGGGAGAAATCTTCCGGTCAGTATGCAGAGATCTATGACGCCCTGATTGCAGAAGAGGAGAGACGTAAGGATGAGGAAGAAAAGCGCCGGGAGGAGCAGGAACGCCTGGAGCAGAAGCGGAAGGAAGAAGAACTTCTGATGCGGATGCGTCTGGAAAAGCAGCTGGAACGCGAAGAGGAAGAGCGAAAGAGAAAAGAAGAAGAAACCGCCAGAAAGAAGGCCGCGGCGGCAGCAAAGAGGAAAGCTACCCTGGCGGCAAAGAAAAAAGCTGCGGAGGAAGCAGCCAGAAAAGAGAAGGCTGAGGCGGAAAAGGCTGCAAAGTTAAGTTCCGGGGAAAAGAAGGACGGGGCAGAAAAGGATGAAAAGGCCGCGGCTGTGAAGACGGTAAAGACAGCAAAGACAAAACCGGAAAAGAAGAAAGCTTCACCGGAAACGGCGGTATCAGATAAAGGAGGGACGAAAAAAACAACCGGAAAATCTGCTTCCGGAAGACAGAAAAAGAAATAGGGAAAAGGAAAAACAGGCGATATTTCTGGAAGTCATACAGAAATGCCGCCTGTTTATTGTTTACATCAGAATGGTATCTTTTTCCCTGGAATAATAATAGGCATGATCTGTCAGAATCTCGTCAGCGGCCACCTGGGTCTGGTTCACTTCCCGTACCATATCTGCGAACAGATCCATATATTCATTTTCATGGGAGGGAATAAGGATTACTTCGTGTATACTGCTGGGGAGAATGTAAAAGTCAGACTGGAATTTCTCCGCGTAAGAGTGAATGAGCTGGTCATACAGCATACAGGCTGCGCCGAATAGCCCTTCGCGGTTTGTGAGTACAAACATGGGATAGAGAGGATCATCTTCATGTATAAGGGAAGAATAAAACTGGACAGGCATATATTCTTCAAGAAGAGTATTGAGATTTTCCAGACGGGCAGGCAGAATCCGCGGGGAATTTTCCCTGGCAAGCTGGAACAGTGTATCGAGACTTATGTTCCAGAGCTCCATATGGGAATTTAAAATCAGTATGGTTGCGTTCCCGACATTATTGTCCACTGGCATCAGACAGTAAAACACAATAGCCAGATCCAGAAAACGGACATGGGGAACTTTTTTCAGAAATTCACGGTTTTTTTCATAGTGAATCAGTTTCATGGCGATTTTGGACTGGATATTCCGGAAATCAGTATAAAAACTGACGTCAATACTGATATCAGATCTGTTCGCCTCATAAAATTCCAGAAGCTGTTCGTAAATATCCTGGAAAGAACTGCCTTTTTTGTATAGTTCATAGTAGCGGTTCAGGTACAGTGTCGGCGCGATATTGCAGCCGTTTTCAAGAATTACCAGACCGTCCAGAACACATTCGTTATTTTTATAGCAGGTCTGTATGGAAATATGCTTCGGATCAGCGATATCATAGGATAACCGCTCAAGAATTACTTTTTTAAATATTTCATAGGTCATAAGCTGATGATGACAACAGATAAAAAGATATTTGGAATGAAATTATCCTAACACAGGGAATAGCGGAACACAAATAAATTTTTTATAAATTTCCGCGGATTTTACCTGGAGATAATATGGATTTCATTTTTCTGGTTTAAAATCAAAAAGAAAATGGAACTGTAAATCGCTGTTTTTTCTTGAATCCGGGAAGAGATTTCTTTATACTGGACAGAGAGATGATTGTGGAGGAACTATGGCAGGATTAATGGTAATTTGTGTGATTCCAGGTATTTTTGCGGGAATTATGACTTCCTTTTGTGCATGTCCCGGGGGATGGACAGTTACTGATTTTCCGGGAAAACAAAAACCTAGTTGACAAATAGGAATTTGGGAATTAAAATGCATAACATACAAAAACAGGAAAAGCCTGGATGATTTTAGTGGAGGAACGATATGGCGAATATTTATAAAAGTATGGCGGAACTGATTGGAAATACACCTCTGGTTGAGGCGGCAAATCTGGAAAAGCATCTGGGGCTGGAGGCGAGAATTCTTGTAAAGCTGGAGTATCTGAATCCCGCAGGTTCTGTAAAGGACAGGATTGCAAAGGCAATGATTGACGACGCGGAAAAGCGGGGAGTCCTGAAGCAGGGGTCTGTGATTATCGAACCTACTTCCGGCAATACCGGGATCGGCCTGGCGTCTATTGCTGCGGCGAAAGGCTACCGGATGATTCTGACGATGCCCGGGACCATGAGTGTGGAGCGGAGAAATATCCTGAAAGCATATGGAGCGGAGATTGTTCTGACAGATGGAGCCAGGGGGATGCAGGGAGCGATTGATAAAGCGGAGGAGCTGGCGCGGGAAATACCGGACAGCTTTATTCCCGGGCAGTTTGTGAATCCGGCGAATCCGGCGGCCCACAGAGCTTCCACCGGACCGGAGATCTGGCGGGATACCGATGGAGAGATTGACGCTTTTGTGGCAGGCGTCGGTACCGGAGGAACACTGACCGGCGTGGGCGGTTATCTGAAAGAAAGGAATCCGGAGATCCGGGTGATAGCAGTGGAGCCCGCGTCTTCACCTGTCCTTTCCCAGGGGAAGGCCGGAGCGCATAAGATCCAGGGAATCGGAGCAGGATTTGTACCGGAAGTACTGGATACCGGAGTTTACGATGAGATTTTTCCCATAAAGGATGAGGACGCTTTTGAGATGGCGAAGCTTCTGGGAAAAACAGAAGGAGTTCTCACCGGAATTTCTTCCGGGGCGGCTCTGAAGGCAGCCGTGGAGCTGGCAAAGCGGCCGGGGTCTGCCGGAAAGACCATTGTGGCACTGCTTCCGGACAGCGGAGACAGGTATTATTCCACACCGCTTTTTACGGAAGAGTAATGTGGGAAATATGGGCAGAGATCCATGTATCCCCTGTTTCATGGGATGTATGGATCCGGGCCTTTCTATTTTTTTGCAATAATTCATATAAAAACGATAGGAGAAAGATAAAATGTCAGATAAATCAACAAGAAAAATGAAGTTTGAGACTATGCAGATCCATGTGGGGCAGGAAAATCCGGATCCGGCTTCCGATGCGCGGGCGGTTCCTATTTATGCGACAACTTCTTATGTGTTCCAGGACTGTGCCCATGCGGAGGCCCGTTTTCATCTGGAAGAACCGGGAAATATTTATGGAAGACTGACCAATTCCACACAGGAGGTTTTTGAGAAGCGGATTGCAGCCCTGGAAGGCGGAGTGGCGGCTCTTGCGGTTGCCTCCGGAGCGGCGGCGATTACCTATACAGTTCTGGCGCTGGCTTCCCAGGGGGAGCATATTGTGGCGCAGAAAACCATTTATGGAGGAACTTCGAATCTTCTGGCAAATACCCTGCCGCTTTATGGCATTGAAACAGACTTTGTGGATGCGCACAATCTGAAAGAGGTGGAAGCGGCGATAAAGGAAAATACAAAAGCAGTTTACCTGGAAACCCTGGGGAATCCGGGCAGTGATATTCCGGATCTTGACGCTATTGCGGAAATTGCCCACAGACATGGCGTTCCGGTGGTGGTGGATAACACCTTTGGGACGCCGTATCTGATCCGGCCTCTGGAACACGGCGCCGACATTGTGGTTCATTCCGCCACAAAGTTCATCGGCGGCCATGGCACAACCCTGGGAGGCGTGATCGTGGACGGCGGCAGCTTTGACTGGGCTGCTTCCGGGAAATATCCCTGGATTTCGGAGCCCAATCCCAGTTATCACGGCGTGAAGTTTACAGAGGCAGCGGGCGCAGCGGCATTTGCCGTTTATATCCGGGCAGTGCTTCTCCGGGATACGGGAGCGTCCATCTCTCCTTTTGCGGCGTTCCTGCTGCTTCAGGGGACGGAAACACTTTCCCTGAGGATGGACAGGCACATTGAGAATACAAAGAGAGTGGTGGCATATCTGGAGAAGCACCCCATGGTGGAGCATGTCAGCCATCCCTCTCTGCCAGATCATCCGGATCACGAACTTTACGAAAAATATTTTCCGGATGGCGGAGCCAGCATTTTTACCTTTGAGATCCGGGGAGGACAGGAGGAGGCCCACCGTTTTATTGACCATCTGGAACTGTTCTCCCTGCTGGCAAATGTGGCGGATGTAAAGTCTCTGGTGATCCATCCGGCGACAACCACCCACAGCCAGTGTACTCCGGAGGAGCTGGAAGATCAGGGAATCCGGCCCAATACCATCCGGCTGTCCATCGGAACGGAGCATATCGATGATATTATCCGGGATCTGGAGGAGGCCTTCCTGGCAGCGGAGTAGTATCCCGGGAACCTGACGGAGTGCCGGTCTGTCATGATTTTTCCGAAAAAAAGAAAAATATTTTCCCGGGAATTTCTGAGTGTTGTTTTTTTCCGGGAAAACCGTTATACTAAAAAAAGTTTTGGATATACAGGAGGAACTCTTTTGACAGACCAGAATAAGATTCGTAATTTTTGTATTATTGCGCATATTGATCACGGAAAATCCACCCTGGCAGACCGGATTATAGAGATGACCGGGCTTCTGACCAGCCGGGAGATGCAGTCCCAGGTTCTGGATAATATGGAGCTGGAACGGGAGAGGGGTATCACTATTAAGGCACAGACGGTCCGTATTGTTTATAAGGCGAAGGATGGGGAAGAGTATATTTTCAATCTCATTGATACTCCCGGACATGTAGATTTTAATTATGAAGTATCCAGAAGTCTGGCTGCCTGTGACGGAGCGATCCTTGTGGTAGACGCAGCCCAGGGGATTGAGGCCCAGACGCTGGCCAATGTATATCTGGCGCTGGATCATGATCTGGATGTAATGCCCGTAATCAATAAGATTGATCTGCCCAGTGCCGATCCGGACCGGGTAGTGGAAGAAATAGAAGATGTAATCGGGATTGAGGCCCAGGACGCGCCCAGGATCTCTGCCAAAACGGGACAGAACGTGGAGGAAGTGCTGGAGCAGATCGTGACAAAGATTCCTGCTCCCGCAGGAGATCCGGAAGCGCCGCTGCAGGCCCTGATTTTTGATTCGGTCTATGATTCTTATAAAGGAGTCATTGTTTTCTGCAGAATTAAGGAGGGGACGGTCCGGGTGGGAACGCCGGTCCGCATGATGGCCACCGGCGCCAGCGCAGACGTGGTGGAAGTCGGTTATTTCGGAGCCGGGCAGCTGATTCCCTGTGATGAGCTCTCAGCAGGCATGGTGGGATATCTTACAGCCAGCATCAAAAATGTCAGGGATGCCCGTGTGGGAGATACCGTCACAAACCGTCGGCATCCCTGCGAAAAGCCGCTGCCAGGTTATAAAAAGGTAAATCCCATGGTGTACTGCGGACTTTATCCGGCGGATGGAGCCAAATATCCGGATCTGCGGGACGCCCTGGAAAAGCTTCAGCTTAATGACGCTTCCCTGCAGTTTGAACCGGAGACCTCAGTTGCCCTGGGATTTGGATTCCGGTGCGGCTTTCTCGGGCTGCTGCATCTGGAAATTATTCAGGAACGGCTGGAGCGGGAATATAATCTGGATCTGGTAACGACGGCGCCCAGCGTCATTTACAGGGTACATAAGACGGACGGCGACATGATTGAGCTGACCAATCCCTCCAATCTCCCGGATCCCTCGGAGATCGATTACATGGAGGAGCCTGTGGTCAGCGCGGAGATCATGGTAACCAGCGAATATATTGGCGCGATTATGGAGTTGTGCCAGGAAAGGCGGGGGAATTATATCAGCATGGAATATATGGAAGAAACCCGCGCGCTGATCAAGTATGAACTTCCGCTGAACGAGATAATTTATGATTTCTTTGACGCGCTGAAATCCCGTTCCAGAGGTTACGCATCCTTTGATTATGAGATTAAGGGATATACCCGGTCTGATATGGTGAAACTGGATATCCTGATCAACCATGAGGAAGTAGACGCGCTTTCTTTCATTGTTTTTGCGGGCAGCGCTTATGAGCGTGGAAGAAAGATGTGCGAAAAGCTGAAGGAGGAGATCCCGAGACATCTGTTTGAGATCCCGATCCAGGCGGCGGTGGGCGGCAAAATTATTGCCAGGGAAACCGTAAAGGCCATGCGGAAGGATGTGCTGGCCAAGTGTTACGGCGGAGACATTACCCGGAAGAGAAAACTGCTGGAAAAGCAGAAAGAAGGGAAGAAGCGGATGCGCCAGGTAGGAAATGTGGAAATCCCCCAGAAAGCATTTATGAGCGTGCTGAAGCTGGATGATAAATAATGATTGTCCGCAGTCGTCTGGAATCCGGGAGCAGAATAAAACCATGAAAAGTTTTGAGCTTTATATACACATTCCGTTTTGTGAAAAAAAATGCGCCTACTGTGATTTTCTGTCTGCGCCTGCGGAGTATCGGGAACGTCTGGATTATGTGAAACGTCTGGAAGAAGAAATGAGCTTTTACCGGGAAGCCTGCGCGTCATATGAAGCGGATACTGTTTTTATCGGAGGTGGAACTCCTACTGTTCTGGAAGGACGCTACATTGCGGAAATTATGGAGTCTCTGAGAGAAAACTTCCATATTTCTCCCCGGGCGGAAATTACCATCGAGTGCAATCCGGGCACCCTGGACCGGAACAAGGCGGCGGAGATTTATGAAAGCGGTGTCAACAGAATCAGTCTGGGACTGCAGTCCGCCAGCAATCTGGAGCTGGCCATGCTGGGAAGAATTCATACTTTTGAAGATTTTCTGGGAAGCTTCGGAGAAGCCAGAAAAGCCGGTTTTAAGAATATCAATGTGGATCTTATGTCGGGTTTGCCGGGTCAGACAGTGAAAACCTGGGAGCAGACGCTGAAAAAGGTGACAGCTCTCCATCCGGAGCATATTTCCGCTTACAGTCTGATGATCGAAGAGGGAACTCCTTTTTATACCATTTATCATGAGGATGACCGGATCCGGGCAAAAGGGGAAAAACCGCGGCTGCTCCCCACGGAAGAGGAGGAGCGGGCCATCTATGACCTGACAGGGGAGTTTCTCGCGGGAAAAGGATACCGCAGGTATGAGATTTCCAATTACGCAAAGCCGGGATTTCACTGCCGGCATAATGTGGGTTACTGGACCAGGAAGAATTATCTGGGTCTGGGTCTGGGGGCGTCTTCCCTGATGGAAAATATGCGTTTTTCCAATACATCCGTGATGAGAGAGTATATGGAAAATCCTTTTGGACACCGGGAGTTCCAGAGGCTGGACCGGAAGGCGCAGATGGAGGAGTTTATGTTTCTGGGACTCCGGCTGACAGAGGGGATATCCAGAAATGATTTTCAGAAAGAATTCGGAACTTCTATAGATCTGGTGTATGGAGAGGTGCTGAAGAATCTGAAACTTCGGGGTCTGGCAGAGGCCGGCGAAGGGAGGATCTTTCTGACCAGACGGGGGACTGATGTCAGCAACTATGTTCTGTCACAGTTTTTGCTGGATACAGGATCACAGAAAAACTGTTGACTTTATCATAGAGAATTGGTATGATAATAAAATCCCTAATTCATATAGGATAATATGAAATAAAATCGCCTTATGATACAAAATCTGAATGGAGGAAAACTTATGTTAGAACTGAGGAATATCTGCTTCCAGGTTCCTGACGAGAAATCAAGAAACCAGAAGGAAAAAGGAATCTTAAAGAATGTCAGCCTGACCCTGGAGGATAATAAGTTTATTGTAATTACAGGTCCTAACGGCGGGGGTAAATCCACCCTGGCGAAAATCATTGCCGGAATTGAAAAACCCACGTCGGGACAGATTCTCTGGGACGGAGAGGATATTACGGAGATGAGTATTACCGACCGGGCAAAGCTGGGTATCAGCTACGCCTTCCAGCAGCCGGTGCGCTTTAAAGGGGTGACGGTATTTGATCTGATCCGCCTGGCAGCAGGGAAAAGGCTGTCGGTAGGAGCAGCCTGTGAATATCTTTCCAAGGTTGGTCTCTGCGCCCGGGATTATATTGACAGAGAGGTAAACGCCAGCCTTTCCGGCGGTGAGATCAAGCGTATCGAAATTGCGACCGTAATGGCAAGAGGAGCCAGAGTGACGGTATTTGACGAACCGGAGGCGGGGATTGATCTGTGGAGTTTCCAGAATCTGATCCGTGTTTTTGAGGAGATGCATGACAATCTTCACGGTTCCCTCCTCATCATTTCCCATCAGGAGCGTATTCTGAATATCGCCGACGAGATTCTGCTGATCGCGGACGGCGAGCTGGTAAAACAGGGAAGCAAAGATGAGATTCTGCCTCAGCTTCTGGGTACTGCGGATGCTGCCATTTCATGTCAGAAGGCTCTTCCCAGAGAAGAAGTGAAGGCAGCGCAGACCGCACAGAACTGTCAATAGGAGGGGAAAAGCATGGATGCAATACAGAAAGAATTGTTAAAACAGGTGGCCGGACTTCACGAAGTTCCGGAAGGCGCTTATAATATCCGCGCCAATGGCCAGAGTGTGGAAAGAGCCAGCACGGCAAATATCGAAATTGTTACGAAGGAAGATAAGAGCGGCATTGACATCCATATCAGACCGGGTACAAAGAATGAAAGTGTGCATATCCCGGTGGTAATCAGTGAATCCGGTCTGGAGGAAGTGGTTTATAATGATTTTTACATCGGCGAGGGAGCAGATGTCGTGATTGTGGCAGGCTGCGGAATTGACAACTGTGGAAGCCAGAAAAGCGAACATGATGGAATCCACCGTTTCTTCCTGGAGAAAAATTCCCGTGTAAAGTATGTGGAGAAGCACTATGGCAGCGGAGATGGTACCGGAGAGAGGATTCTCAATCCTGTTACTGAGATTTATATGGATGAGGACAGCTACATGGAGATGGATACTTCCCAGATCCGCGGCGTAGATTCCACAAACCGTAAGAACATCGCTAAACTGAAGGATGGAGCCACCCTGGTGGTGATGGAGCGTCTGATGACCCATGGCGACCAGCATGCGGAGAGTCATTTCCAGATTGATCTGGACGGTGAGGACAGCTCCGCCAATCTGGTTTCCCGTTCCGTGGCAAGAGATAAATCCTACCAGCTGTTCCAGTCCAACCTCTGTGGAAATAACCGCTGCAGCGGCCATACCGAGTGTGACGCCATCATCATGGATGACGCCAGGATTGCGGCGGAGCCCCAGCTTTCCGCAGCCAGCGTGGACGCGGCGCTGATCCATGAGGCTGCCATCGGAAAGATTGCCGGGGAGCAGATCATCAAGCTGATGACCCTGGGGCTGACGGAACAGGAAGCGGAGGAGCAGATTATCAGCGGATTTCTGAAATAAGAAAATATTGATATGCCAGGCTTCCGGCCAGGCACAGTGAGAGAAAACGTCAGTCGTAATTATTGTGGCTGGCGTTTTTTGGTATGATGTGACTTTTGGATAATGACCGTAAATAATTCTTGTCTTTGCGATACCTGGCAGGCTATAATAAATAAAACTGATTTTTATAGAGAGATTATCAGATTACAGGGCAGGATGGTGACGATATGAAAAAAACAGTCGGGATCGGACTTCAGGATTTCAGAAAAGTGCAGGAGAGAAATACTTTTTATATTGATAAAACCCAGTTTATTGATGAGTGGTGGAGGTCCCAGGATGACGTGACCCTGATTACCAGACCAAGAAGATTTGGAAAAACACTGGCGCTGAGCATGGTAAAGGAATTTTTCTCTGTGGAGAACAGGGGAAGCAGACTTTTTGAGCCGTACCGTATCTGGGAGAACAGCGGATACCGTGAACTCCAGGGGAAGTATCCTGTTCTTATGATCAGCTTTTCAGACATCAAAGAAATATCTTTCCGGCAGGCGAGAAACAAAATCTGTGAGTGTCTGGTAGATCTTTATAACCAGAATGATTTCCTTCTGGAAGGAGATCTGTTAAATGAGAGGGAAAAGGAATATTTCAGACAGGTTTCTCCCAAAATGGATGATTCAGAAGCAACGATTGCACTGAGAAGGCTCTGTGGTTATCTGTATAAATATTATGGAGAAAAGGTGATTCTTCTTCTGGACGAGTATGATACCCCCATGCTGGAAGCATATGCTGCCGGATACTGGGAGGAACTGGTTCTGTTTACCAGGAGCCTGTTTAATGCCTCTTTTAAGAATAATCCATACCTGGAGAGGGCTCTTCTGACCGGAATTACGCGGATCAGCAGGGAATCCATCTTTTCGGATCTGAACAATCTGAAAGTAGTTACAACTACATCGGAAGAGTATGCGGACTGTTTTGGATTTACGGAAGAGGAGGTCTTTTATGCTCTTGATGACTATGGAATGTCCGGACAGAAAGAAGTCGTAAAGCGGTGGTACGATGGATTTACTTTTGGAGATAAGCAGGATATTTATAATCCCTGGTCTGTCATAAATTTTCTGGATACCGGGAAGGTGCAGACCTTCTGGGCTAATACCAGTTCCAACCGTCTTGCAGATGAACTGATCCGGAAATCAGGAACGGCAGTAAAGATCGATTTTGAGACCCTGCTTCATGGCGGAGCTGTGAAGGCACAGATTGATGAACAGATTGTTTACGACCAGCTGGAAGAAAGGGAAAGTGCTCTGTGGAGTCTGTTTCTTGCAAGTGGATATCTGAAGGTCTTAAAGACGGAATGGCAGGAGTCCAACGGGCGTATGTGGTATGAATTGTCTCTGACAAACCTGGAAGTCAGAGTCATGTTTGAGCGCATGGTTCATGGATGGTTTGCGGATTATGACAGTGGATATAATGAGTTTGTCAGGGCTTTGCTTGTGGATGATATAAAAGCAATGAATGTTTATATGAACCGGGTAGCATTGACTACATTCAGTTTTTTTGACAGTGGAAAGGCACCATCGGCAGAAACGGCACCAGAGCGTTTTTATCATGGCTTTGTTCTCGGACTGATTGTGGATATGAAAGAGCGTTATGTGATTACTTCTAACAGGGAAAGCGGATTTGGAAGATATGATCTGATGTTGGAACCGCGCCAGAGGGCAGATGATGCGATCATTATGGAATTCAAAGTCTGTGAGCCGGATGAAGAACGGACTCTGGATGATACTGTGCAGGCTGCCCTGCGGCAGATCCGGGAGAAAAAATATGAAGCGGCATTGGAAGAAAGAGGAATTTCATCACAGAAAATCAGAAAATATGGTTTCGCCTTCCAGGGCAAAAAGGTATTGATCGGAAAAGAATAATGTGGAGCAGCCGCCTCTTTATCTGGAGGAAACACAGGTTTCCGATGGGGCGGCCCGGCCTGTCCAGTTAAAGTTTTCAGAAAGTTCTTTGAAAACTCTCAGATATTTCATAAATCAATCCCGGATAACGGAAGAAAATTTTTTCTGAAAAAGCAAATTAGTAGTTGACAAAGGAAAATGATAGTGCTACATTAGGTAATGAAGAAATTAGCACTCCATCGAAATGAGTGCTAACAACTCTGAAACACCGGATATGGAGTCTGATAAGATGAATGAACTGAGTGAACGTCAGATAAAAATTTTAAATGTGATCATCCGGACTTATATGGAGACGGGCGAGCCGGTGGGTTCCCGGACAATCTCCAAGGCGTCAGATCTGAACCTCAGTTCCGCTACGATCCGGAATGAGATGTCAGATCTGGAGGAGATGGGATATATTGTTCAGCCCCATACTTCTGCGGGAAGAATTCCTTCTGATAAGGGATACCGGTTTTATGTAGATCATCTGATGGTTGAGAAGGACCGGCAGGTTACTGAGATGAAGGAGTTCGTTATTGAAAAGACAGAGAAGATGGAGCAGGTGCTCAAGACCGTTGCGAAGATGCTTGCGGATACTACCAATTACGCTACCATCGTTTCCGCGCCCCAGGTTCAGAGAGGGAAGGTGAAGTTTATCCAGCTTTCCAATGTGGATCCGGGGCAGGTGCTTGCGACGATCATGCTGGATGGTAATATTGTAAAGAATAAGATCATCCACACAGAGAAGGATCTGGATCAGGAAATTATGCTGAAGCTGAATATCCTTCTGAATGGCAGTCTCAACGGACTGACCCTGGAACAGATTAATCTTGTGACCATCTCCCGGCTGAAGGAACAGGCCGGGATTCACAGTGAGGTAGTCAGCAGCGTCCTTGACGCAGTGGCTGAGGCTGTCCAGGAGGATGAAGATCTGGAGATTTATACCAGCGGCGCCACGAATATTTTCAAGTATCCGGAGTTGTCTGATTCCCGGAAGGCAAGCGATCTGCTCAGCGCCTTTGAAGAGAAGCAGGAACTGAAAGACCTGTTTATTGACAGCGAGACCGGCATCCAGGTTTATATAGGAGATGAGAGTCCGGTCCGGCGGATGCGGGACTGCAGTGTGGTAACGGCCACTTATGAGCTGGGAGACGGGATCCATGGTACGGTAGGTATTGTAGGGCCGAAGCGGATGGATTACGAAAAGGTTATGGACAATCTCAAGACGCTGAAGATTCAGCTGGATGAGATATTTAATAAAAATGATGAATAGCTGCTGCGCAGCTGAAACAGAAAGGCAGGATTTCGATGGAAGAAAAGAAAGAACTCAACCAGGAAATCGATGAAGAAACGAAAACAGACCAGATGCAGACGGATGAGCCGGATGTGAAAGATACCGGAGAGACTTCTGCTGAAGAGACAGCGGCGGAGGAGGAGAGCCGGGAAGAGGCTTCCGGATCGGATGAGAATTCCGATGAAAAGGATGGCGCCGGAAGCGAGAAAGGTGGCTTTTTTAAGAAAAAGGAAAAGAAAGATAAAAAAGATGAAAAGATAGAAGAGCTTACAGACCGGGTAAAGCGGCAGATGGCTGAGTTTGATAATTTCCGGAAACGTACGGAGAGAGAAAAAAGCCAGATGTTTGAAACCGGGGCAAAAAGCATTATTGAAAAAATTTTGCCGGTAATTGATAATTTTGAACGTGGTCTGGCCACGGTTCCCGAGGAGGAAAAGGATTCGCCGTTTGTTGAGGGAATGGATAAGACTTACAAGCAGATGATTGCCATACTGGCGGAGGCCGGAGTAGAGCCCATTGAGGCAGAGGGAAAAGAATTTGATCCGGATCTCCACAATGCGGTGATGCATGTGGATGATGAGAATTTCGGTGAGAATCTGGTGGTAGAGGAGTTCCAGAAAGGGTATAAATACCGGGATTCGGTTGTCAGACACAGTATGGTGAAGGTGGCCAACTAATTCAGCAGACAAGATTTATTTAGTATATAGAATATAATTTCAGGAGGACAAAATCATGAGCAAGATTATAGGTATTGATTTAGGTACAACAAATAGCTGTGTGGCGGTTATGGAAGGCGGTAAACCGGTGGTTATCGCCAATACAGAAGGCGCAAGAACAACACCGTCTGTTGTGGCTTTCACGAAGACTGGTGAGAGACTGGTCGGCGAGCCGGCAAAACGTCAGGCTGTTACAAATGCAGAGAGAACCATTTCATCTATCAAGAGAGAGATGGGTACTGATTATAAGAAGGAAATTGACGGTAAGAAATATTCTCCCCAGGAGATTTCAGCCATGATCCTTCAGAAGCTGAAAAGTGACGCTGAGAATTATATTGGTGAGAAAGTAACAGAAGCTGTTATTACAGTTCCCGCATATTTTAATGATGCCCAGCGTCAGGCGACCAAGGATGCAGGTAAGATTGCAGGTCTTGATGTGAAGCGTATCATCAACGAGCCTACGGCGGCGGCTCTGGCATACGGTCTTGACAATGAGAAAGAGCAGAAGATCATGGTATACGATCTGGGAGGCGGTACATTTGATGTTTCCATCATTGAGATCGGTGATGGTGTAATTGAAGTGTTATCCACATCCGGAGATAACCGTCTGGGTGGCGATGACTTTGACCAGAAGATCACGGATTATATGATTTCCGAATTCAAGAGACAGGAAGGTGTAGATCTTTCCACAGATAAGATGGCTCTTCAGAGATTAAAAGAGGCTGCAGAGAAAGCAAAGAAGGAGCTTTCTTCCGCAACAACAACAAATATCAACCTTCCGTTCATTACTGCAACGGCAGAGGGACCGAAGCATTTTGAAATGAATCTTACAAGAGCGAAGTTTGACGAACTGACCCGTGATCTGGTTGACAGAACTACTGTTCCGGTACAGAATGCGCTGAAAGATGCCGGACTGACGGCTGCTGATCTTGGTCAGGTACTGCTGGTAGGCGGTTCCACACGTATCCCGGCTGTACAGGATAAGGTAAAGTCCCTGACAGGAAAAGAACCCAGCAAATCCCTGAACCCGGATGAGTGTGTAGCGATCGGCGCTTCTATCCAGGGTGGTAAGCTGGCTGGCGATGCCGGCGCAGGCGAAGTTCTGCTGCTGGATGTAACTCCCCTTTCCCTGTCCATTGAGACCATGGGCGGCGTCGCTACAAGGCTGATCGAGAGAAATACAACCATTCCGACTAAGAAAAGCCAGATTTTCTCCACAGCAGCAGATAACCAGACAGCCGTTGACATCAATGTTGTACAGGGTGAGCGTCAGTTCGCGCGGGATAATAAATCCCTCGGACAGTTCCGTCTGGACGGTATCCCGCCTGCGCGCCGTGGTGTTCCCCAGATCGAAGTTACTTTTGATATTGACGCGAACGGTATTGTCAATGTCTCTGCAAAGGATCTTGGAACAGGGAAGGAGCAGCATATTACTATCACGGCAGGCTCCAATATGTCTGACGAGGATATTGATAAAGCGGTAAAAGAGGCCGCTGAGTTTGAGGCGCAGGATAAGAAGAGGAAAGAAGCCATTGATACAAGAAATGACGCAGATTCCTTCGTGTTCCAGACAGAGAAAGCCCTGGAAGAGGTTGGATCCGGTATCTCTGATTCTGAAAAGGCTGCGGTGCAGGCCGATATTGACGCGGTAAAGGCAATTCTTGAGGCACATCCGGAGGCAGATCAGATGACGGACGCTGAACTGGATGAACTGAAAGCCGCAAAGGAAAAGCTGATGAACAGTGCGCAGCAGGTATTCCAGAAAATGTATGAACAGGCCCAGGCAGCCCAGGGAGGCGGCGCAGGTCCGGAAGCAGGCGGATATCAGCAGCAGACCGGATCAGATACAAATGACGATGTAGTGGACGCTGACTACAAGGAAGTCTGATAAGATAAAATAAAACCAGGCACCAGGGGGCGGGCAGCTTCCTGGTGCATCATTGGATAGAGTAGAGGGATTGTTATGGCAGAACAGAAAAGAGATTATTATGAAGTTCTGGGTGTAGACCGTGGAGCTGACGATGCGACAATCAAAAAAGCATACAGACAGCTTGCAAAAAAATATCATCCGGACGCAAATCCGGGAGATAAGGAGGCAGAGGCGAAGTTTAAGGAAGCTTCTGAAGCTTATGCCGTATTGTCTGATGCGGAAAAAAGACGCCAGTATGACCAGTTCGGCCATGCAGCCTTTGAAGGAGGCGCAGGCGGCGCCGGAGGAGGCGGATTTGATTTCTCCGGAATGGATTTCAGTGATATGTTTGGCGATATTTTCGGCGACTTCTTTGGCGGCGGTTCCAGAAGAAGCAATAACGGTCCCATGAAGGGCGCTAATCTGAGAACCAGCGTACGGATCACTTTTGAGGAGGCCATATTCGGTTGTGAAAAAGAAATTGAACTGGCGCTGAAGGATGAATGCAGGACCTGTAATGGTACAGGCGCGAAACCGGGTACATCACCGGAGACCTGTTCCAAGTGCGGAGGCAAGGGCAAGGTGGTATTCTCCCAACAGTCGTTGTTTGGCATGGTGCAGAATGTCCGGGAGTGTCCGGATTGTCGCGGAACCGGAAAGATCATCCGGGAGAAATGCCCGGATTGCCGTGGAACCGGATATGTTTCTTCCAGAAAGCGGATTCAGGTTAATATCCCGGCGGGTATTGACAATGGACAGAGCATAAGGATCCGTGATAAGGGTGAGCCGGGGGTAAATGGCGGACCGAGAGGCGATCTTCTGGTAGAGGTGACTGTATCTCCCCATCCGGTATTCCAGAGGGAGGATATGAATATTTATTCTACTGCGCCGATCTCCTATGCCCAGGCTGTACTTGGCGGCGAGACCAGGATCAAAACAGTTGACGGTGATGTTGTCTATGAGGTGAAGCCGGGAACCCAGACCGATACACGTATCCGTCTCAGGGGCAAAGGGGTTCCGTCTCTGCGGAACAAGAATTACCGGGGCGATCATTATGTGACGCTGATCGTGCAGGTTCCGACGAATCTGACAGCAGAGGCAAAAGAAGCCCTGCGCGCGTTCGACGCCGTGGCGGGGAATACGCTTGCAAAAGGCGCAGAGGGTTCTGTGAAGCATGAGAAGCATAAAAAGAAAGGATTCTTTAACAAGAACCAGGATTAAGATGATTGAAATTATGGCGGGGCATATGTGAACGTGCATATGCCCCGTTTTCTTAAGGCAGGGAAAGGAGTATCAGTTTGAAATCGAAAACAGAATTACGGCAGGAGCTGGAGCGGATTCACAGAAAAAGTTATCCTGCTTATAAAGATCTGCGGGGACAGTATGATTTCGGGGATTTTGTGTTGTCTATAGATCATGTGCAGGGAGATCCTTTTGCTTCCCCCTCCAATGTGAGCGTGATCATTCCCATGAAAAAGGCGGGATTTCCAGAGCAGTACCGGAAGGAAGAATATGCCAGGACTGCGTTAGAGGACTGTCTGCTGCGCCGCTTTGCGAAGAAATTGCAGGAGTACAGTTTCAGAGCGAAAGGATCCGGGAAAAGCGGACTGGTTGCGACCAGCCGCCCGGGACAGGAGATTCTGCGCCGGTCTGCGCTTGCAGTTACAGAGAAAAGTGTAACGGCCAGATTTGAAGTTGGGTTTCCGGCAAATGGCAGGACAATTAACGCTTATGAACTGGAAAAAATTTTATTTGACTTTCTTCCTTCCGCAGTAGTACAGAGTTTTTATTTTAAGAGCTGGAAGCGGGAGATCCTGCAGGAAAACTATGAATTGTCAGTGGATCAGGAATATATCCGACAGGAACTTCCAAAGAGAAAGCTGGTGGCTTTTCTGGCGGAGGGAAGTATTCTGCCCCGGATGAGCGGGGTATCCAGCCGTCCCCTGAAAGAGGCGATACCTCTTGAAGTGCCGGAGACATTGAAAGTGGAGATGGAGCTTCCCTATAAAGGGAAAATGACCGGAATGGGAATACCGGAAGGGGTAACTCTGATTATCGGCGGCGGTTATCATGGAAAGTCCACTTTACTGCAGGCTCTGGAACAGGGGGTATATAATCATATCGCGGGAGATGGCAGAGAATATGTGATTACTGAAAATACCGCCCTGAAGCTCCGGGCTGAGGATGGCCGTTCTGTACAGAATCTGGATCTGTCCCTGTTTATCCATAATCTTCCAAATGGAAAAGATACCGGCAATTTTTCTACAGCAGACGCCAGTGGAAGTACATCCCAGGCTGCGGCCGTCATGGAGGGAATTGAAGCGGGCAGCCGGACATTTCTGATCGATGAGGATACTTCCGCCACAAATTTCCTTGTGCGGGATGAATTTATGCAGAAAATTGTTCATGGGGATAAGGAACCGATTACGCCATTCTGCGCCAGGGTACGCGATCTGTATGAGAGGGCAGGAATATCTACAGTGCTGGTGGCCGGAAGCAGCGGAGCGTTCTTTCATATGGCAGATACGGTGATCCAGATGGATGCATACCGGCCTCTGGATGTGAAAGAAAAGGTGGACCGGTATCTGAAGGATTACCCTCTGCCGGAGTTTGAGGTAAGTGAATTTTCCCTGCCGGAGAAGTCCCGCAGATTCTGGGCGCTCCCGAAGGGGAAATCACAGAAATCTTCCGGTTCCAGAGGAAGGGATGAGCGTATTAAGACAAAGGTAATGTCTACGGACGGTTTTTCCATCAATCATGAGATGGTGGATCTGCGTTATGTAGAGCAGCTGACCGACAGCGAGCAGACGGCTGCCCTGGCGGGAATGATGAAATATCTGGTAAAGCAGGTGACATCTCCGGCCAGTGTAAAGCAGCTGGCAGAACTTCTGGAACGGCTGCTGAAGCAGAAAGGTCTGGAGGCATTTATGGAAGGGTATGCTTTCTGTGGTTATGCCCAGCCGAGGATTCAGGAAATTTACGCCATGCTGAACCGTTTCAGAGGATAGAGATAAAGAGACAGGACAGGCTGAGGAAATCAGTCTGTCCTGTCTCAAGGTATATAAGGTAAATAATTCTGGATAGCAGTTAAGCGGCGTCAGCCGCCGCGTGTTCCACGGGATGAGAATGTGTGTGAACCTGGACACCGGCGATACGGGTGAAACCGCACTCCTCCCGGAACTGGCGCCAGACATATTATACTGCGGTTTGCCCGGGAGTGCAAGAAAATACTGGATGCATTCGGGCACATTTAAGCCACATTCAAGCTCATTCAAGCCACATACAATTTTTTTTCTAAAAATAGTTGCATTTTTATCTGATTTTCTATATAATATGATTTGCTTGCTTCGATGGCTCAGTTGGTAGAGCGACGCACTCGTAATGCGTAGGTCGTGGGTTCGAGTCCCATTCGAAGCTGATCTCTGATCCCCGGTTATATGCCGGGGATTTTATTATGGTATTATGGTATTATGGGAGCCGCCGACGGCAGGGAAAATAATGCTTTCTATTTCGGACAGGATAGTGTATAATACTGACAGCGATATTTTCCTATTGTATTTTTTTATGTCTATTCTGACAGAGTACCCTGGGATATTTTATTATTAATTGAAGACTATTTACTGGAGGTAAATGAATGAAAGAAAAATATGAGAGTCTTTCTCTGGCAGTACTGAGAGATCTGGCCAGAGCGAGAGGCATGAAAAAGGTATCTGCGCTGAAAAAGGCAGATCTGATTGAGCGTATGCTGCAGCAGGATGAGGAGGATGCCAGGGAATCACAGGCAGCCGGAACTGCCGGTGCAGAAAAGGAAGATAAAGAAGTGAAAGAGGGGACAGGAGAATCTGCGCCGGTCCGGAAAACGAGAACACAGACCCATCACCGCCGGGAAAGGAAAGAGACAGAGCCGGAAGATAACCGGAAGCATGAGACGAAGTCTGCGGAAGATAACCGGCGGCATGATATGAAGAATATGGAGGATAACCGGCGCCGGGATTTAAGATTCGCTGAGGAACCGGATGGCGATTCCAGGCAGGATGAGGAGGAGAAAACGTCATCTTCCCAGGCCAGATCCCATGAGGTAAAAGAACATGGCAGAAACGGAAGGCAGGACAGGCGGTTCCGTTCTTCGGTTGCAACAGGAGATCCCGCGACGGATGAGAAGCTGAAGACCGTGGATGACCGTACGATTCAGCGGATTGAGACAGAAGGGGTGACGCTGGCAGATCTGGACAGCGGCGAGAAGGCGGACGGTATTCTGGAGGTTATGCCGGACGGATATGGTTTTATCCGGTGTGAAAATTATCTGCCGGGAGATCATGATATCTATGTTTCGCCTTCCCAGATCCGCCGCTTTAAGCTGAAAACCGGTGATATCCTGACCGGAAATACCCGGACACGTTCCCAGGGAGAGAAGTTCAGTGCGCTGCTCTATATTTCAACGGTAAACGGTATTAATCCGGCAGCCGCGGCACAGAGGACTCCTTTTGAGGACCTTACTCCGGTTTTCCCCAATGAAAGACTCCGGCTGGAAACAAATTCTTCCAGAGTTTCCATGCGTATTATGGATCTGATCACTCCTGTGGGAAAGGGACAGCGAGGGATGATTGTGGCCCAGCCCAAGGCTGGAAAGACAACCCTCTTAAAAGAGGTTGCTTCTTCCATAAAAACAAATAATCCGGAGATGCATCTGATTATACTGCTGATTGACGAGCGTCCGGAGGAGGTTACTGATATCAAAGAAGCCATTGAGGGGCACAATATAGAAGTGATCTATTCCACCTTTGATGAACTTCCGGAACATCACAAGCGTGTATCTGAGATGGTGATTGAGCGGGCCAAACGTCTGGTGGAGCATGGTCAGGATGTAATGATTCTTCTGGACAGCATTACGCGTCTGGCGCGGGCGTATAATCTGGTGGTTCCGCCCAGTGGGCGGACTCTTTCCGGAGGTCTTGATCCCGCGGCGCTGCATATGCCGAAACGGTTTTTCGGCGCGGCCCGTAATATGCGGGAAGGCGGCAGTCTGACGATCCTTGCTACCGCTCTGGTGGATACCGGCAGCCGTATGGATGACGTGGTATACGAGGAATTTAAGGGAACAGGCAATATGGAGCTGATTCTTGACCGGAAGCTTTCCGAGAAACGGATCTTCCCGGCAATTGATATTGTCAAATCCGGGACAAGGAGAGAAGATCTGCTTCTGAACAGGGAAGAACAGGAGGCGGTGGAGATTATGCGCAGGGCATTCAGCAGCATGAAATCGGACGAGTCGGTGGAAACGATTCTGCGCATGTTTGTAAAAACAAGAAATAATAAGGAATTTATCCAGCAGATACTCCGCAGGAAATATTTCTGATGAAAATTCTTGCAATATAAAAGTCGGCATGATATAATATCCGTGCTGTGTACAAAAGAGTACATAGCTGTCTGCAGATTTATTGCAGGCAAAGTCAGCAGTAAACAGCTCTTAAGCAGGAGCGATTAATTAACAGGTTTATTGTATTCCGACAGGCGGGAGCATGGAATACAAAGAAATCTGGTATGCGAGGTGAAAAGAATGAAAGCAGGGATCCATCCGGATTACTATCAGGCAACTGTGACATGTAACTGTGGAAACACCTTTATGACGGGTTCCACAAAGCAGGATATCCACGTTGAGATCTGTTCCAAATGCCATCCTTTTTACACAGGACAGCAGAAAGCAGCACAGGCGCGTGGTCGTATTGATAAGTTTAATAAGAAATACGGTATACAACAGTAATCAGACAGGCAGAATGAAACCAGCCTCCGGTCATATTTTGATAAAAATATAGCTGGAGGCTGGTTTTTTCAAAGTGGCAGACCCGGTGTTTTTTGCGGGGTATGCCTGTGTGAAAGGAATGTAGAATCATGAAATATTCAGGAATCGGCGGGCAGGCCGTTATGGAAGGCGTAATGATGCGGAATGGGAGAAAGTACGCGGTCGCTGTCCGGAAGCCGGATCACCAGATTGAGATTAAGGTAGAGGATGATAAGGCCTCTCTTTTTGATGAGAAATGGAATAAAGTTCCTATGGTAAGAGGAGTGTTATCTTTTATAGATTCCCTGGTTCTTGGAATGTCCACACTTATGTACTCCGCTTCTTTCTTTGAGGATGAGGAAGAAGAAAAGACGGAAAGAAAAGTGAATAAAAGAGAAAAAGAAAATTCTGTTACTGAAGAAAAAACGGCAGATAATCCGGGGGAAAAGAAGGACGATACAAAGGAGACTGTACTGATGGGAGGGATCGCCATATTTTCTGTTGTCATGGCTGTGGCGATTTTTATGATTCTTCCATATTATCTGTCCCAGATTTTTCAGAGGTTTGTGACAGATAATGCGAACTGGGTGGCAGTTTTTGAAGGTGTGCTGAGACTTGCGATATTTGTGGGATACATAGCGCTTATTTCCTGTATGAAGGATATCCAGCGGGTGTTCATGTATCACGGTGCGGAGCATAAATGCATTAACTGTATTGAGCACGGCATGGATCTGACCGTGGAGAATGTGCGGAAGAGTTCAAGGGAGCATAAACGCTGCGGAACCAGCTTTCTGGTGTTTGTGGTGGTAATCAGTATAATCCTGTATCTGTTTATCCGGACAGATTCTCATGTTATGCGTATTGTGATCCGCCTTCTTCTGATTCCTGTGATTGCGGGATTTTCTTATGAGCTTCTGCGGGCGGCGGGCAGGACGGAGAATCCTGTTATCCAGGTTCTGAGCAAACCGGGACTCTGGATGCAGAGTCTTACTGTAAGGGAACCGGATGATGAGATGATTGAAGTTGGAATTGCTTCGGTGGAAGCTGTATTTGACTGGAAAAGTTTTGTGCAGGAAGTCCGTAAAGAAGAAGGACAGGAGCCAGAGCATGACATATCGTGAGGCGGCCCGGGCGATTGCAGCTCAGATAAAGGGCGCGGGAATTGAAAATGAATCTGCGGAGAGTATGTTTCTGATGGAATATGCCTGTGGAATAAACCGCAGTTTCTATCTGCTTCATCAGATGGAGGAGATGCCGGAGGAGCAGTGGGAGCGGTACAGGGATATGGCCCGGGAACGCTGCAGCCATATCCCGTTGCAATATCTGACGGGCGGACAGGAATTTATGGGACTGCCATTTCTGGTGAACGCACATGTACTGATTCCGAGGCAGGATACGGAGCTTCTGGTGGAAGAGGCCCTGAAGATTCTGAAGAGAGATTTTATGAATGGAAAGGGAGGACAGCAGGGCAGGATTCTGGATCTGTGTACCGGATCCGGCTGTATTGCCGTCAGTCTGAAATCTTTCTGCCCGGATCTTTCTGTTACGGCCTGCGATATATCGGGAGAAGCGCTGGAGGTGGCAAGGGAAAACGCAAAGAGAAACCAGATGGAGATCCGGTTTGTGGAGAGCGATCTTTTTTCCGGTATTTCCGGAAATTATGACATGATTGTGTCGAATCCCCCGTATATTCCACGGAATGTCATCCCCACGCTGATGCCGGAGGTACGGGAGCATGAGCCGGTTCTGGCCCTGGATGGCGGTGGGGATGGTCTGGATTTTTACAGGAAGATTATTTCTGAAAGTGAGGAGTATCTGTCAGCCGGAGGCTGGCTGTTATTTGAGACCGGATATGATCAGGGAGCGGCTGTTTCCGGATATATGCGAGGGCATCATTTCAGGGATATAGAGATAATCAGGGATCTGGCAGGGCTGGATCGCGTGGTGAAAGGAAGGAGAGAGAAAGATGTTTGATAAGTTGGAGGATACACTGCTTCGGTTTGATGAGCTGCTGGGTCTGCTTTCCAGGCCGGATGTGGCAAATGACCCGAAACGGTTTCAGATGCTGATGAAGGAACAGAGTGATCTGACTCCCATTGTGGAAACTTATAAAGAATATAAGCAGTGTAATCAGAATATAGAGGACAGTCTTGCCATGCTTCAGGAAGAGTCGGATGAGGAACTCCGGGAGCTGGCAAAGGAAGAGTTAAATGAATCGAAAGCCCGGGAGGAAGAGCTGGAGCAGAAGCTGAAGATTCTGCTGCTTCCCAGGGATCCTAATGATGATAAGAATGTTATTGTGGAGATCCGGGCGGGGGCCGGCGGTGATGAGGCTGCCCTGTTCGCGGCTGAGATTTACCGTATGTACGTTCATTATGCGGAGTCCCGCCGTTGGAAAGTGGAAACCATGGATGTGGAAGAGATTGGTATCGGCGGAATGAAATATGTCAGTTTTATGGTTACCGGACAGGGCGCCTATTCTGTGCTGAAATATGAGTCCGGCGTCCACCGGGTACAGCGTGTCCCCGAGACGGAATCCGGCGGACGGATACACACATCCACGATTACGGTGGCGATTATGCCGGAGGCAGAAGATGTGGATGTACAGATTGATATGAATGACTGTAAATTTGACGTCTTCCGGGCGTCCGGAAACGGCGGGCAGTGTGTCAATACTACGGACTCCGCAGTGCGTCTGACCCACATCCCCACGGGAATCGTGATTTCCTGCCAGGATGAAAAATCCCAGCTGAAAAATAAGGAAAAGGCTCTGAAGGTGCTTCGCGCCAAGCTGTATGATCTGGAGTGCCAGAAGGCTCATGACGCGGAAGCCGAGGCCCGGAGAAGCCAGGTGGGAACCGGCGACCGTTCCGAGAAGATCAGAACTTATAATTTCCCCCAGGGACGTGTGACCGACCACAGAATAAAGCTGACTCTGTATAAACTGGAGTCAGTTATGAACGGGGACATCCAGGAGATTATTGACGCGCTGATCGCGGCAGACCAGGCGGCGAAGCTGGCGAAGATGAACGAGAGTATATGAATGGATAAAAATAATCAATAAAAATGATTAAATTTAATCATTCTCATTTTGGCGGGATGGTGGTATAGTATGAAATCAATGAAACAAGTGGAGGATCTGTTATGAATGATCAGAAATATAAAGTACCATATTTCCTTCCCCCGGAAATGAGCTATGACTGGGTGAAGCGTACAGAGATTGAGAAAGCGCCCCAGTGGTGCAGCGTGGATCTGCGCGATGGTAACCAGGCCCTGATCGAGCCCATGGGACTGGAAGAAAAGATTGAGTTTTACCAGATGCTTTTAAAGGTCGGGTTCAAGGTGATCGAGGTGGGATTTCCGGCGGCCTCGGAAACGGAGTATGAGTTTCTCCGGACTCTGATTGAGCGGGATATGATTCCCGATGATGTGACCATACAGGTTCTGACCCAGGCCAGGGAGCATATTATTAAGAAGACTTTTGAGGCGATTAAGGGCGTAAAGCATGCGATTGTGCATGTTTACAATTCTGTTTCCGTGGCGCAGCGGGAGCAGGTGTTTAAGAAAAATAAAGAGGAAATAAAAGAAATTGCGGTAAACGGCGCGAAGCTGTTAAAGGATCTGGCGGAAGATGAAGAGGGAGATATTGCCTTTGAGTACAGTCCGGAGAGTTTTACAGGCACGGAGATGGAGTATGCCCTGGAAGTCTGTAATGCGGTTCTGGATGTGTGGCGGCCCACGCCGGAGCATAAGGCAGTGATTAATCTTCCGGCCACGGTGGAAAATGCCATGCCCCATATATTTGCCAGCCAGGTGGAATATATACACAAAAATCTCAGATACCGGGACGCGGTGATCCTGTCCATTCATCCCCACAATGACCGCGGGAGCGGCGTGGCAACGGCGGAGCTTGGGGTTCTGGCCGGGGCGGACCGGGTGGAAGGCACCCTCTTCGGAAATGGCGAACGGACCGGCAATGTGGATGTGATGACTATTGCCATGAATATGTTTTCCCACGGATTTGATCCGGGGCTGGATTTTTCGGATATGAACGTCATTTCATCTACCTATGAAAGGCTGACGCAGCTTGCCGTCTCACCGAGGCACCCTTACGCGGGACAGCTGGTGTTTACCGCTTTTTCCGGCTCCCATCAGGACGCCATTGCCAAGGGCCTGGCCTGCAGGGAGAAGGATCCGGACGGGATCTGGGATGTGCCTTATCTCCCTATCGACCCTCAGGATGTGGGGCGCACTTATGATTCCGATGTAATCCGGATCAACAGCCAGTCCGGAAAGGGCGGCGTCAGCTATGTGCTGAAAAATCATTTCGGCCTTGTACTTCCGGATAAGATGCGGGAAGAGATCGGCTACGCAGTGAAGCATGTGTCTGATGCGGAGCATAAGGAATTATCACCTCATATGATTTATGAGGTATTCCGCTCCAGATATTTTCATTATCAGGAGCATTTTTCCATCAGGGAAGCGCATTTTGAGCAATTCCAGGGGATCCGGGGAACAGTGACTATTGAACGGGACGGCAGGAGAGAAACGGCAGTTGCTTCGGGAAATGGCCGTCTGGATGCAGTCAGCAATGCCATCCGCCAGTATTTTAATCTGGAGTATAAGCTCCAGGTTTATGAAGAGCACGCTCTTTCCCAGGGATCTTCTTCCCAGGCCGCGGCTTATATTGGTATCCAGGACACGGCTGGAAATATGTACTGGGGCGTGGGATTTGACGGAGATATTGTAAAGGCGTCCATTCATGCTCTTTCCGTGGCGGTGAATCATCTTCTGGATGAGGACGCAAAAAAAAAACAGAAGATAGATAAACGGATGACAGAGATTATGAATTATATCCAGACCAATTACAGGACGGTGACGCTGGAGAAGCTGTCCGAAGAGTTTTATCTGTCTGTGCCTTATCTGTCAAAATATATTAAAGAAAAGTCCGGGAAAAGCTTTCGTACAATCCTGACGGAGATCCGGATGCAGCATGCCAGAAATATGCTGAAAACGGAGGGATCCACAGTCGAACAGATTGCGGAGAAGGCGGGATATCCCAGCGTGGAGCATTTCAACCGCCAGTTTAAAAAGCTCTACGGAATTACCCCGGCGGTCTGGCGGAACGGCCAGGAGTGAGGGGCGCATAGAACAAGAGCAGACTTTTCGGATCGGAATGGAGCAGCGGCGGTCCGGCATTTATGCCGGGCTGCCGCTTTGTTAAAATTCCGTTTTTGTTTTGTAAAATTATTTTTAAATTATCAAATTAATCATAGAATGTAGAGAAAATCCGTGTTAGAATAATTCAGACGTAAGCCCTGCAAAGAAAAGCACGGGTGATTTCCGAATTTGGAGGTAAGAAAGTATGATAGAAATTCTGAAGTCAGTTCTCTACGGTATTGTGGAAGGTATTACTGAATGGCTTCCCATCAGCAGTACCGGACATATGATTCTTCTGGATGAGTTTGTGAAGCTGGATGTGAGCGATGAGTTCTGGGATCTGTTCCTGGTAGTCATCCAGCTGGGAGCGATTCTTGCGGTAATCGTCATGTACTGGAAAAAGCTGATCCCGCTGAACTTTGATCACGGATGCCGGATTGACAGAAAGAAATGTGTCATGTGGCTGAAGATTATTGTGGCGTCCATTCCGGCAGGAATTGTGGGTATTCTGTGGGACGATATTTTCACAGCCGTATTTTATAATTATCTGACGGTTGCCATTATGCTGATTCTGGTCGGCGTGCTGTTTATTATCATCGAAAACAGGAACCGGAGAAAGGTTCCTGCGGTAGATTCTATTGATGATATTTCCTATGGTAAGGCGTTCCTGATCGGAGTTTTCCAGATGATTGCCGCCGTATTTCCGGGGACTTCCCGTTCCGGATCCACCATCATGGGTTCCCTGCTTATGGGAATTTCAAGAACGACAGCGGCAGAGTTTACTTTTTTCCTGGCGATTCCGGCCATGCTGGGCGGAAGCGCTATCAAGGTTGTAAAGTATGAGGGAACCTTTGTAGCTGATGAACTGATGCTTCTGGCAGTGGGAATGGTCGTGGCTTTTGTGGTATCGATTCTTGCGATCCGGTTTCTGATGTCTTATATTCAGAAGCATGATTTCAAGGTGTTTGGCTGGTACCGGATCATTCTGGGCGCAGCAGTGCTGGTATACTTTGCGGCGGCCCACTGACGCGGCTGTACTTCCGGAAAGGACGAAAAAGATGGCGCTTACATTTATTTATGGAAACTCCGGAAATGGAAAATCAGAATATATTTATCAGAAAACCGCCGATATGGCTGCCAGGCAGCCCTATGGACGGTTTTATGTGGTTGTACCGGAGCAGTTTACCATGAGTACCCAGAAAAGTCTGGTGGAACATTCGGAAAATGGCGTTATTCTGAATGTGGATGTGGTCAGTTTTGAGAGGCTGGCTTACCGGGTTTTTGATGAACTGGGAGTGCGTCATACTGTGATGGAGGAGACAGGGAAAAGTCTGGTACTCCGTAAGATTGTGGAGGAGAAGGAAGAGGAGCTGACTGTTTTAAGGGGCAATCTGAAAAAAATGGGATATATCGGGGAACTGAAATCCATGATTTCCGAACTGATGCAGTATGATATTTCACCGGACCGGCTGGAGGAATTTTTAAAAGGACTCCGGGAGGGATCCGCCCTTTATCTGAAATTAAAGGATATTCTCTGCATTTACCGGGCTTTTGATGAGTATCTCCAGGGAGAATATGTGACGGCGGAAAAAACGCTGGAGGTATTAATGGAATATGCTTCTGATTCCTCGCTGTTAAAAGACGCGGTTTTTGTATTCGATGGCTATACCGGTTTTACTCCGGTACAGATGAAGCTTCTTCACCAGCTTCTGTATCTGGCAAAGGACGTCTATGTGGCAGTTACCATGGATACAGAAGAGGGGCTTTATGAAGACCCGGGAATACAGGAGCTTTTTTTTATGAGCCATAAGATGGTCCGGGCTCTTGTGAAGGCAGCCCGGGAGACAGGGACAGAAATCGGGGATCCTGTCTGTATTGAAGCCGGGGAACACAGCCGTTTTTCCGGTAATCCTGTGCTGTGCCATCTGGAGAGGAATCTGTTCCGGACACGGAAGCGCGTTTTCCGGGATCCCTGTGGAGAAGCCCTGCGGCTGTATTCTCTGATCAATCCCAAAGCGGAGCTGCAGTTCGCGGCGGCAAAGATTTCCCGGCTGGTACGGGAGAGGGGTTATCGTTACCGGGATTTTGCCATTGTCAGCAGCGATGTGGAGAGATATGAACCATATGTGGAATCTGTGCTGGGCCGGTATAATATTCCATGTTTTGTAGATATCAAACAATCTATACTGTATCATCCGCTGACAGAGCTGATCCGGGCCGTTCTGGAAATGATAGAGAAGGATTTCACAGAGGAGAGTGTGTTCCGTTATCTGAGAACCGGCCTCTGTGGATTTTCCATGGAGGAGACTGATCTTCTGGAAAATTATTGCCTGGAAAAAGGAATCCATGGGGCGTCCAGATGGAAGAAGCATTTCCTGCGCCCTCTCCGCCGGCATGGCAGAGTACAGGAGGACGAGGAACGCCGCCGGCAGGAGCTGGACCGGCTTAACAGACTCCGGAAACGGTTCTGGGAACAGGTTGAGGATTTATACCATGTATTTTCAGAAAAGGATGCCACGGCGGGACGGTGGACAAGGGTTCTCTATGAGTTTTTATGCAGTCTGTCTGTGGAGGAACAGCTCCGGGATTCCAGGGAGAAGTTTGAGGCGGAGGGGAAAGAACTTTTGGCCAGTGAGTACCGTCAGATTTACAAGATTGTGATAGATCTTTTTGATAAAATGGCGGATCTTCTGGGAGATGAGATACTTTCCCTGGAGGAATATACAGATATTCTGGAGGCGGGCTTTGCCACGGCGAAGGTAGGCAGTATTCCGCCGGGAAATGACTGTCTGATTTTCGGGGATATTGAGAGAACGAGACTGGAGGGAATCCGGATTTTATTTTTCCTGGGCGTCAACGATGGCCTGATTCCAAGAAGCGCCGGGAAAGGAAGTATCTTGTCCCAGTATGACCGGGAAGTCATGGAAGAGCATGAGGTGGAACTGGCCCCCGGAGCCAGGGAGCAGGTATTTTTGCAGCGTTTTTACCTTTACTGGAATCTGACCAGGCCTTCTGAGGCCCTTTATCTGACCTGGGCCAGGATGGACGGGGAGGGAAAGGCTTCGCGGCCTTCTTATCTGACCGGTGTGCTGCAAAAGCTGTTTGCGCAGCTTGAAATTACGGAGGTCGGTCCGGAGGAACCTTTCCCGGCGGTAACGGTGAAGGGGAGCGTGGATTCCTATCTGAGCGGCCTGCTTCTGGCGCGGAAAGGAGAAGTCAGAGAGTCCTGGAAAGCCCTCCATAAATGGTTCGGGGGAAATCTTAGCTGGGCGCCGTTGATCCGGAGTTACTTCAACGCGGGATTTTCTGTTTTTGAGGGAGAATCCCTGGAAGCTGACGTGGCCCGGCTGCTGTATGGGACCATGATGACAGGATCGGTAACCCGTCTGGAACTGTTTGCCAGATGTGCTTTTGCCCATTTTCTGGAGTATGGGCTGAAGCTGGCGGACCGGAGTGAATTTACTTTTGAAAGTCTGGATATGGGAAGTATGTTCCATGAGATTCTGCTGGGATACTGCACACGCCTGGAGGCAGCTTATGACTGGGAGACTGTCACAGAGGAACAGCAGGAAGCCCTGCTGCGGGAATCCATGAAGGAAGCAGTGCTCTCCATGCCCAATGAGGCTCTTCTGGAATCCGCCCGGAGCGCTTATGTGCTGGAGCGGATTTACCGGATTATGAGGCGGAGCGTATGGGCGCTGACAGAGCAGATCCGCCGGGGAGATTTCCGGCCGGAAGGCTATGAGGTGGAGTTTTCCCAGGTGAGCCATCTGACGCCGGAGACACTGATGCGGACAGTGGGGCGGGTGGACAGGATTGACACTTATGAAAATGGCAGACAGGTTTATGTAAAAGTTGTGGACTATAAATCCGGGAATACAAAATTCCAGCTTCTCCAGCTTTATTACGGGAGACAGCTTCAGTTAGTGGTATATCTGAATGCAGCTGTGGAGAAGCTGAAGAAAGATTATCCGGAGAAAGAAATCATACCGGCAGGAATCTTTTACTATCATCTGGATGATCCTATGATTGAACCGGAAGAACCATTGTCTGAGCGGGAGATTCTGGAGGAGATCCTGCAGAAAATGAGGCTGAACGGTCTTGTCAGTCTGGAGCCGGAAGCCTACAGCCATATGGACCGGGAGCTCCTGGAGAGAAGGACGTCGGATGTCATTCCGATTGCTCTGAATAAGGATCTCACAGTCAGCAGGCGGGGGGGGCAGGCGGCGTCCACGGCAGATTTTAAAAAACTGACCTCCTACGTGGAGGGACAGATCCAGTCTGCGGCGGACAGGATTCTGAAGGGTGAGATTCATGTGAATCCCTACCGTCTGGGAGACCAGACAGGGTGTGATTATTGTGGATTCCGGAGTGTCTGTGGTTTTGACGGAAGGATTCCCGGATACGGATATCAGATGGAAGAAAAGCTGAGGGATGAGGAGATCTGGGAGAAGCTGAAAGAAAAGGCGGATAGTCAGGAGAAAACAGTATGAAAAACGGAACTGTAAAGGAAGACCGGAAAAAAGAAAATACAGGCCGGCAAGAAAGGACAGGAGAGGTTTCCTGGACCCCCGAACAGAGAAAAGTTATTGATCTGAGGAACCGGAGCATGCTGGTGTCCGCGGCCGCGGGTTCCGGTAAAACGGCAGTTCTGGTGGAACGGATCCTTTCCATGATTATGGATACAGAGCATCCTGTGGATGTGGATCAGCTTCTGGTGGTGACCTTTACCAACGCGGCCGCGGCGGAGATGCGGGAGCGGATACGGAAGGCCATTGAGAAAGCGGCGGAGGCAGATCCGGGAAATGTCCATCTGCAGCGGCAGATGACATTGATCCACAATGCCCAGATTACTACTATTGACAGCTTCTGCAGCTATGTTCTGCGGAATTATTTTCACCGGATCGGACTGGAACCGGGGTTCCGGATCGGAGATCCGGGAGAACTGACGCTTATGCGGGAGGATGTCTGTGATCAGGTGCTGGAAGAGTTTTATGAAAAAAAGGATTCCCGGTTCCTTCAGTTTGCAGACAGCTATTCCACTGCAAAAAGTGACCAGCCGGTCCGGGAAATGATTCTGAGACTTTACGATTTTTCCCAGAGTTATCCCTGGCCGGATGAGTGGCTGGCCGGATGCGCGGATCAGTACCGGGCCGGTTCCGCGGAAGAACTGGAGAAGAAGCCCTGGGCGGCTGATTTCCTTGCTTATCTTCATGTGCGGATAGCGGAAGAGGTCAGCCGTTACCGGGAGATTTACGAATATACCCTGGATCCAGATGGTCCGCAGGTATATGAATCCACCATGGCAGACGATCTCTGTCAGCTGGAAGGGCTGCTGGAGTGCCGTCATCTGACAGACTGGCAGGAGCGTCTTGGGTCTCTGACATGGAAACGTCTGCCCCCGGCACGGAAATATGAAGGCAGTCCGGAAAAAAAGGATGCGGTAACGGACGCCAGAAAAAGACTGAAGGGTCAGATGGATGATTACAGGAAAAAGTATTTTTCTTCTGATATCTGTGAGCAGACAGATATTCTGAATAAAACCTCTTACATGGTGGAAATGCTTGTAGAACTGACCATTGCTTTCGGAGAACGTTTCCATACAGAAAAAAGTAAAAAAAATATGATGGATTTTTCTGATGTGGAGCATTACGCTCTGGACATACTGGTAGATCCGGATACAAAAGAGCCTACAGAGACTGCGTCGGAATTCCGGGCCCGGTTTGCCGAGGTTATGATTGATGAGTACCAGGACAGCAATTATGTACAGGAGGCGCTTCTGACCGCGGTTTCCGGTCTGCCGGAGAACCGGGAAAATATGTTTATGGTGGGAGACGTCAAGCAGAGCATTTACCGTTTTCGTCTGGCCAGGCCGGAACTATTTATGGAAAAGTCAGACATTTTTTCTACAGAGGACAGTCTGAAACAGAGGATTGATCTTCACAGGAATTTCCGCAGCCGGGGGGAAGTGGTGGAAGTGGTCAACGATATCTTTTACAGGATTATGGGGCGTGACCTGGGGAATGTAGAATATGACAGCGAATCGGCCCTTTACCAGGGAGCAGTTTCCGAGCCATATGAGCAGGAGGACTGCTGCAGGCCGGAGTGTATTCTGGTGACAGATGATCCACAGGGGGAGGACAAAAAAACAGCGGAGGCCCGCGCGGTGGCTCAGAGGATCCGGCGGCTGGTGGAAAATCAGGAAATCCCGGGAAAAGAATATAAGGATTGTGTGATTCTGCTGCGTTCCCTGTCGGGATGGGCTGAGATTTTCCAGGAGGTTTTTGAGCAGGAGGGAATTCCGCTGATTGTGTCCTCCAGGACCGGATATTTTTCTGCCCGTGAGGTACAGACAGTACTTTCCATGCTCCGGATTCTGGATAATCCGTTCCAGGACATTCCCCTGGCAGCGGTGATGCGTTCTTTTATCGGACAGTTCACCAGTGAGGAAATGGCGCGGATCCGGATGCTGGAGCCAGCCCTGCCTTTTTACGGCTGTGTCCGGGAGCTGGCCGCCCGGAGTACGGATCCGGAAGCTTCTGAAGAAAAGAGCGCGGATATGGAGCTCATAAGGAAAACAGCCAGGTTCTGGGAAAAAATAAATTCTTTCCGGCAGCGGGTACCATATACTCCGGTTCATATACTGATCCAGCAGATTTATAAAGAGACAGGTTTCCGGGATTATGTAACGGCGCTTCCGGCAGGCGGACAGCGGCGGGCAAATCTGGATATGCTTCTGGAAAAGGCAGTTGCCTATGGAAAAACAAGCTATCACGGCCTGTTTCATTTTGTGCGTTATATTGACCGTCTTATGAAATATAATGTGGATTACGGTGAGGCAGAGAGGATGGGAGAGCAGGAAAACGCGGTGCGTCTCATGACGATCCATAAGAGCAAGGGACTGGAATTTCCGGTTGTGATTCTGGCAGGGATGGGAAAGTCTTTTAATACCCAGGATGTGAAAAGCAGTATGATCTTTCATCCGGAATATGGTATAGGACTGAAGTTCCCTGATCCGGAGAAAAGAATCCGGAGGGATACCCTGATCCGGCAGGCTTTTTCTATAGAGATGAAAAAAGAGAATCTGGGTGAAGAGCTCAGAATATTATACGTGGCGCTTACCAGAGCGCAGGAAAAGCTGATTCTCACGGGATATGGAAAAACAGAGCAGGCGGAAAAGCTTTCCAGAATGGAGAAGGGAGAGAGATTGTCTTTTTCACAGCGCATGGATGCCTCCTGTTACTGGGACTGGGTTCTGCCTGCCCTGGGAAGCTATGGAGAAAAATATCCTGTTGAAATCTGCAGTTTCGGGAAGCGTGTGGAGAATGAAAAAAGCAGGCAGGAGGCGCTCCGTGAGGAGAAGAAGGAACTGGAGAAAGCCCTGGAACAGGTGGATGAGAAAATTTATGAGAGGCTTGACGCGGATCTGAAATGGGAATATCCATATGAACAGAATGAGAGGCTGAAGCAGAAAGTATCTGTTTCTGAAATCAAGCACCGCGCCATGGAGGAAGCCCGTGAAATTCTGGAAGAGTCCGGGGAAGCGGAACTGTTCCCCCGGGAAATACCGGCGCCCTATATTCCCAGGTTTGTCCGGGAAAAGGAGGAAAACCGGGGGGCGCTCCGGGGAACCGCCATGCACCGGTTTATGGAGTGTCTTGATTTTGGGAGGATTCCCGGTCTGGATGGCCGGGAAGCAGCAGAACGGTATCTGGAACAGGAAGCAGCAGAAATGATCCGGAAAGAGCGTATGACAAAAGAAGAAATGGAGCTTGTGAATTTTTATCAGGTTTTTCGCTTTCTGGATACAGAAGAAGCCGCCCATATGTGTATGGCTGCCGGGAAGCAGCTTCTGAGGAAGGAACAGCCCTTTGTAATGTCGCTGCCAGCCTCCCGGGTGTGGCCGGATACAGAGACGGAGGAACCGGTGCTGGTCCAGGGGATCATTGATGTTTTCTGGGAAGAAGAGGATGGTATTGTGCTGCTGGATTATAAGACAGACCGGGTGGAAACGCCGGAAGAACTGGCGCAGAGATACCGGGCGCAGCTTCTGCTCTATGCGGATGCCCTTGACCGTTCTTTTTCCGGGAAGAAGGTAAAGGAGATTCTGATTTATTCGTTCCGGCTGAATCAGATGATCCGGGTGGAACGGTGACAGGAGATCGGAAATGCGAAGTCCCCAGGCGGATATTCCTGCGGAGGGAAATATAATCTGAAAAGGAGAAAGACAATGAAGATTATACTGGCGTCTGCGTCGCCCCGGCGCAGAGAATTGCTGACACAGATGGGGCTGGAGTTTGAAGTACGTCCGTCCTGCGGGGAAGAAGTAATTACAAAGGAGACTCCTGCGGAAGCAGTCATGGAACTGGCGGAGCAGAAGGCCGCTGAAATCGCGGCCCTGACAGCGAAGGAGCGGCCCGGCGAAGAGATTCTGGTAATCGGCGCCGATACGGTTGTGGTGAAGGATCATCAGATTCTGGGAAAACCGGAGGATGAAGAGGATGCGGTGAGGATGCTGCACAGGCTTTCCGGCGATGTACATCAGGTGTACACAGGCGTCTGTCTGATTGTTCTTGGGAAGGGACAGCAGAAAACCAGGACTTTTTATGAGTCTACGGATGTTCATTTCTATCCCATGACCAATCAGGAGATTCTGGATTATGTAAATACCGGCGATCCCATGGATAAGGCCGGGGCATATGGCATCCAGGGACTCTGCGGGAAATATATCAGAGGCATTGAGGGCGATTATAATAACGTGGTGGGACTTCCCATTGCCAGACTGTATCGGGAAATGAAAGAACTTTAATTTCCTATTTCCGGAATACTGGTTGCGGGAATGGCCGGGAACCGTTATAATCTATGTGACATGGAATTTTTGAACCGGATCGGTTCATGTGAGACAGATATAAAGGAAGGGGAAGAGAACTATGGGGCAGTATGACAGGATCATCATTGATACATTTTTGAAAAACCAGCTTCAGCTTTTTCCGGAAAAGGTTGCTGAAACGCCGGAGGAGGCAGAGGAATTTCTGGAGATCTGCGACGCGGTTGTCTGTAAAAATATCAAAGAGGTACGGGAGTATTTTGAGGAATGCGGAGCAGATATTTCAGGGATGAGCAGCAGAGATCTGGCGGAGGCGGAGGAGGTTTTTGCGCTTCCGGATGGAAGATATCTGGTAGTGGAAGGCTGATGAAAAGACTGATACATTAGGAGAAAAAACGTGCTGAAATCAGAGATACAAAAGAGGAAAACAAATCATAAGAAACAGCTTGCGGTGATATTTCTGGCAGCGCTTCTGATCGGAACCGCGGCTGCAGCGTCCGGCTGCAGCGGGCCGTCTCTCCCATCTCTGGGAGGAAAATATGTTTTTAAAATGGGAAGCGAGAAGTGTCCGGAAAAGGAAGCGAAGATCATTCTGATGAGTTATCAGAAGGATTACAGTTCTTTTTATGGAATCGATATGTGGTCCGGTGAATATGAAGATGGAAACAGCCTGGAAGATTATGTGAAGGAGCTGGCCATATCCCAGCTGGCACAGGTCTATACCCTGGATATTATTGCCGGGGAGCAGGAGTTTGTGCTGTCTGAAGAGGAGACTGCGGAAACAGAGGCAGCGGCGAAGGAATTTATGGAAGGGCTTGATGATGCTGAACAGGAGTATCTGGGCGTTAGTGAGGGAGATGTACAGAATCTGTACGAACGGTATCTTCTGGCAGAAAAGCTCTACACCAGTCTGACAGAGAGTGTATCCTCAGAGGTCAGTGATGATGAAGCCCGGGTCATGGATATGAAGCAGATCTGTGTGTCAGATGAGGATACCGCGGATGAAATTGTATCCCGACTTGCATCGGGAGCGGATTTTTCTGCAATGGCTGAAGATTACAACGAATCGTCAGTTACAGATCTTCATGTGACAAGGACAACATATGACACAGAGGTTTCTGATCAGTTGTTTGCTCTTGGCACAGGGGACTTCAGCAATGTGATATCCATGGATGGATCCTATTATATTTTTTACTGCGTAAATACCTTTAATGAGACGCTGACCCAGGAAAATAAAGAGAGTGTTCTGACCCGGCGGATGGAGGACGCCGTCAACAGCGTCTATACTTCTTATACGAATCAGCTGGATTCGGAATTAAACGAGAAGGTCTGGGGAGATGTGAGAGTAGATACTTCATTGCCTCTGGAAGGCTCTTCTTTCCTGGAAATTTATAATGAGTATTTCGGAAGTTCCTTCTGAAGCAGTTTCCGGAAGCGGATTTTGGAAAGAAAGGACATGGAAATGAAAGAAAAGCTTCTGATACAGACGGCGCTGGATATGCGAAAAAACTCTTATGTTCCCTATTCCGGCTTTGCTGTGGGCGCAGGACTTCTGACAAAGGATGGAAAAGTTTATGGTGGATGCAACATTGAGAATGCGGCATATACGCCGACAAACTGCGCCGAAAGAACGGCTTTTTTCAAGGCGGTCAGCGAGGGGGAGCGGGAGTTTTCCGCCATTGCCATTGCGGGCGGTCCGGTGGATGCGGAGTTCCTGGATTACTGCGCGCCCTGCGGCGTCTGCCGTCAGGTGATGGAAGAGTTCTGTAATGCGGATGATTTCCAGATCATACTGGCAAAGTCGGAGGATGAATATAAGGTATATACATTGAGGGAACTGTTTCCCTCCGGGTTCGGACCGGGGAATCTGATGTAATCTGTAATCTTGATGGGTAAGCTGGCGGTGGGTTCTGCCGGAAGATGATCCGGGAAATGGAGAAGAGACCGGGGTCTGGGATTTTACAATGTGGAAAACGAAATGGATAACAAAAATGAAAATGAGGGCATACCATAGGGTATGTCCTCATTTTCCGGATATTTAATTGTCCTTATTGGCCAGGATCAGCATAATCTCATTGCTGCGGTTTACGAAAGCAGTCATGGCTTCCGGAGAGAGGGGCTGATTGGAGAGCATTGCCAGGTCATAGAGCTGTCTGCAGAAGACCGGTACGTGCTCGCTGTCCCTGTGCTCCAGAATATACTGGACAAGAGGATTGCTCACATTCAGGGTCAGGGTCTCATTTCCGCCGAACATGGAAGGATCCATACCGTACATATTGTACATCTTCATCATATCCTGCATACGTCTGCCTTCCTCATTGAGAGTAATAACAGAAGCAACGGAGGTATCTTTTAATTTCTCAACTTTGACGTCCAGTTTATCCTTTTCCAGGGCTTTCCGGAAGGTCTCAGTAAGGGAATCCAGGGCATCCTTCAGATCCTCTTCGGAGACGTCTTCTTTCAGCGCGTCTGTCACATCAGCGTCAATCCGCATGAATTTGTAATTCTGGTTTCGCTGCTCTAACTGGGTGATGAAAGAAGTATCAATATTGTGATCCAGGATTACGGCGTTCATACCGGATTCCTTAAACATCCGGATATACTGACCCTGCTGGTTTACATCAGTTACATAATAGACGGTCTTACGTGTATCCTTATCTGCGTCATCTGCGGCATTTTCATCGGAAACGGTATCGTCAGAAGCATCTTCCGGTTTTGCATCTGCATTCTCTTCGTTCTTCTTTTCTTCCTCTTCCTTCAGCAGCTCCGGAAGAGTGAGATACTTATCGTTGATATCCTTAAACAGAATGTAATCGTTCATCCTGTCACAGAATTTGGTATCTCTCAGGCAGCCGTATTTGATGAAGGGACTGATATCGTCCCAGTATTTTTCATAGTTCTCCTTTTCTGTCTTACACATACCGGTGAGCTTATCAGCCACTTTTTTGGTGATGTACTCGGAAATTTTCTTCACAAAACCGTCATTCTGCAGCGCGCTTCTGGAGACATTCAGAGGCAGATCCGGGCAGTCGATGACGCCCTTTAACAGCATCAGGAATTCCGGAATTACTTCTTTTATATTATCGGCGATGAATACCTGGTTATTGTACAGCTTGATGGTTCCCTCGATGGAATCGTACTCTGTATTAATCTTCGGGAAGTACAGGATGCCCTTTAAGTTGAAGGGATAATCCATGTTCAGATGAATCCAGAACAGCGGCTCTTTATAATCGTTAAATACTGTCCGGTAAAACTTCTTGTATTCCTCTTCGGTACACTCGTTGGGATGTTTTGTCCAGAGGGGATGGATATCGTTGATGGGGACGGGACGCTTTACAATCTTCAGCTTCTCCGTCCGGGGAGATACCTCAACAATTTCCTTCTCGCCGTTTTCATTTTCTTTTTCTTCAGTCTTTGCCTCTTCCACGATGGTTTCGACAACAACATCTTTGTCCGTTTTTTCTTCGGGAAGAATCGTCTCATACTGGGTCTCGGCATTCTCATTTACCAGATAAATCTCTGTAGGCATGAAGGAGCAGTACTTCTCCAGGACTTCCCTGGCTCTGTATTCGTTGGCAAATTCCAGGCAGTCTTCATTTAAGAACAGGGTAATCTCTGTACCCACTGTAGTCTTATTGCCCTCTGCCATATCAAATTCAGTACCGCCGTCACAGCTCCAGTGAACCGGCGCGGCCCCCTCTTTATAGGAAAGGGTATCGATCTGTACCTCATCTGCCACCATGAAAGCAGAGTAAAAACCGAGACCGAAATGGCCGATGATCTGATCCTCGCTGGACTTGTCCTTGTATTTCTCCAGGAAGTCGGTAGCGCCGGAGAAGGCGATCTGGTTAATGTATTCCTCCACCTCGTCGGCGGTCATGCCGATACCGTTATCAATCACTTTGATGGTCTTATCGTTCGCGTTGACACGGACCTCTACCTTCGGCTCATAATCATCAGGCAGCGCATACTCGCCGATGACGTCAAGCTTTTTCAGCTTGGTAATGGCATCGCAGCCGTTGGAAATCAGCTCACGATAGAAGATATCATGGTCAGAATACAACCATTTTTTAATAATAGGGAAAATGTTTTCGCTGTTGATGGAAAGGTTTCCATGTTTGTTGCTCATTGTTCATCACTCCTGCAAATGTAAAATTCTGATTCACTAAAACATACTATAATACCGCGGATTCAAAAAGTCAATAGAAAATCAGCACTCTTTTTAAATGAGTGCTAACAAAACCAGGAAAGTAAGGAACGGGCTTGAACAGGAACTGTTGTTTCTGGTAGAATAAAAAATCAGAAGAGCCTGCATAATCAGAAGAAGGCAGGCTGATCGGAATATACGGAAGGAAGGAGCATCTGAATGGAAACAAGAGTGGCGGTACTTAGTATCATTGTGGAAAATATGGAAGTTGTGGAGCAGCTGAACACCATACTTCATCAGAACGGAAAATATATTATAGGAAGAATGGGGATTCCTTACCGGAATAGAAATATTAATATCATCAGTATTGCGGTGGACGCTCCCCAGGATGTGATTTCCGCTCTTTCCGGAAAGATCGGATCTTTGCAGGGCATCAGTGTGAAGACCGCTTATTCCAGCAAGATCTACCGGGATTAGGGGGAGAGGCTTATGCAGTATAGAAAAGGAAAAGACGGTACAGACATATCTATACTGGCTTATGGCTGTATGCGCTTTACCAGGAAAAACGGGAAAATTGACATGGACAAGACAGAACAGGAGCTGATGGAGGCCGTTTCCCTGGGCGTCAATTATTTTGATACCGCCTACATTTACGGCGGCAGCGAGGCGGCCATGGGAGAGATCTTTGAGCGGAATCACTGTCGTGAAAAGATATATATTGCGGACAAGCTGCCCCATTATCTGATCCGTTCCCGGGAAGGCCTGGAGAAAAAGTTCCGGGAGCAGCTGGACAGACTCCGTACAGATTATATCGATTATTATCTGATGCATATGCTGACAGATACGGCCACCTGGGACAAGCTGAAGAGTCTTGGAATTGAGGAGTGGATAGAGGAAAAGCTGAGGTCGGGACAGATCCGGCATATCGGTTTTTCTTATCATGGAAGCGCGGATATGTTCTGCCGTCTGGTGGACGTCTATGACTGGGATTTCTGTATGATCCAGTATAATTATCTGGATGAAAACAGCCAGGCGGGACGAAAAGGGCTTTCCTATGCATCCGGGAAAGGACTTCCGGTGGTGATTATGGAGCCGCTCCGGGGAGGAAGGCTGGTGAACCTGCTTCCTGATTCCGCGAAGAAGCTGATCGCGGAGAATCCCCGGGGCTATACTCCGGCAGAGTGGTCTTTCCGGTGGCTCTGGAACCAGCCGGAGGTGACGGCTGTCCTTTCCGGCATGAATTCCCTGGAAATGCTCCGGGAAAATGCCGCCATTGCTTCCTCGGTAAAAGCGGGGGATTTTACGGAAGAGGATTTTGCTCTTGTTGAGCAGGTCAGGGCTGAAATCAATCATACGCTGAAGGTGGGCTGTACCGGATGCGGGTACTGTATGCCCTGTCCCCGGGCAGTCGATATTCCCGGAACCTTCAGCGCATGGAATATGTTTTATTCACAGGATAAGCGGGCGGCCAGGAAAAGCTATATGCGGTGTACCGTGTTCCGGCATGATCCCAGCAGCGCCTCCCGGTGTACCGGCTGCGGGGCATGCGAGCTGCGCTGTCCCCAGAAGATCCGGATCAGAGAGCAGCTGAAGGCGGCGTCCTCCGATCTGGAAACTCCTGTTTATAAAGGAGTCCGGACTCTGATCCGGCTGCTCCATCTGTGGTAAAACGGATTTTACCGGATTGTCCAGTTTCCGCTTTCGGTCTGAAGATGTACCATATGGGCGTACAGACCATTTTTTTCCATCAGCGCGACGGGGCTGCCCTGCTCGGCAACAGTTCCATCTGCCAGAACTATCACCTGGTCCGCTCCCGCGACGGTGCGCATCCGGTGGGCAATGACAAGAACGGTTTTGTCCCTGATCAGCCGGGACAGTGCTGTCTGGATGGCGGACTCATTTTCCACATCCAGACTTGCGGTCGCTTCATCCAGCAGGATGATGGGAGCATCCTTTAAAAAGGCCCGGGCAATAGAGATTCTCTGGCGTTCACCGCCCGATAATTCGCATCCGTTTTCACCGATCCGGGCGTTCCACTGATCGGGAAGTTTTTCTGCAAATTCGTTTACATTCGCGAGCTTTGCCGCCCTTATGACCTCCTCGTCGGTGGCGTCTTTTTTCCCGATCCGGATATTTTCCATAATTGTATTATCGAACAGTGTGACATCCTGGAAAACAATGGAATACAGACGCATGAGCGTTTCCGGGGCGATTTCTGATATATCCATGCCGCCGACGGTGATTTTTCCTTTATCTATATCCCAGAATCTGGCCGCAAGGCGGGAAATTGTGGTTTTTCCGCCGCCGGAAGGACCCACCAGGGCTGTTACCTGCCCCTGTTTTGCCGTAAAGGAGACATCTTTTAAAACGGTTTCACCGGAATTATAGGAAAATCCCACATGATCAAACACAATATCGCAGCCCTGGTTGGAGAGAGTGTTCTTTCCATCCTGCACCGGATAATCCAGAATCTCGTTCATACGGGAAATGTTTGTGTTTGTGCTGATAATTGCAGCCAGGTTCTGGAGCGTACTTTCCAGAGGATCGTACAGCCGGGAGACTACAAGCAGGAACAGGAAAAAAGTGAGGATATCTGTGTTGCCGCTTATCAGCATTGCCGACCCGGCGAGAGCCACGGTGGCAATCCCCAGCTTCAGGATCATGGATGCGGGAACCACAAAGGCTGCCGCGCCCAGTTCAGAGATAACCGCCCGCTTTTCAATGACTCCGGCTTTTTCATCCAGCTGATCCAGATACTTATCCTGGGCATTGTTGGAACGGAGGTCGTTCATGGTCTCCATGAATTCCTGGAGACCATCCTCATAAGAGATTTTTGCGTCCATGGCCTTCCTGGAGAACATATTCTGCACCCGGGTGGAAAGAGCCACAATAGCGAGTGCCACCGGGAGAACCCACAGGGCGGCCAGCGCCAGTCTCCAGTCAAAGAAAAACAGGATAATGCCGATCAGTACCGTGGAAATACCGGCGCCGATGAGAGGGGCTACATAGTGGGACTGGCTGGTTTCCAGAACAGCACAGTCATTCATAATGGAGGACGTCAGATCTGCCAGATCCTTTTTCCCAAAGAAAGAAAGCGGAATTTTCCGGAGCTTTTCCGCCAGGCTGATCCTGCGGACGCCCGTTTCCAGATAGGTTGCCAGATAAGTGCCGTTATACTGGAACCAGGTGGTGATCAGAATGAGGACGGCGCATAAAATAATTCCTCCGACATATAGCGCCGTCTGGCCGTCCTCATGCACGTTGCCCTGCAAAAGATTTCTGGTCAGGAAATAGAGAAGTCCTGCCGGAAACATGAATGATATATTCTGGAGCGCGCAGAAAATACTTCCTTTTATCAGATCTACCGCTCCCTTATGGGAAAGGGCGAATCTTCTTTGTAATTTCTGAATCATAACAGAATCAGGCCTCCTTTCCATCGCTCATTTTCCACCGAAGCGACTGCTGGTATTCCTCCCACATGCGGCTGAACAGCCCTTTCCGGTCCAGCAGTTCCCGGCTGTTTCCGCTTTCCGCCAGATGCCCGTCCTGGAGAACAAAGATTTTATCAGCGCTTACCACGGTGGAGAGACGATGCGCAATCATGATAACTGTTCTTCCCTTTGCGAGTTCTGTAAATGCGGCCTGGACCCGGCTTTCATTATCAGCGTCGGCGAAGGCCGTAGCCTCGTCCAGGATAATCACGGGAGCGTTTTTCAGCCAGGCCCGGGCAATAGCCAGGCGCTGCTGCTCCCCGCCGGAGAGGTAAACTCCCTTTTTCCCTACCACTGTATGAATACCGTCGGGCAGTTTTTCTATAATATCCATGCACTGGGCTGCCCGGAGGGCTTCCATGACCTGTTCCTCTGTGGCTTCCGGTTTTCCGAGGCGGATATTGTCCAGTATGGAAGCCTTCAGAAGCCGGCTGTTCTGGAATACGAAGGCGACGGTGTCCATCAGCTCTATTTTGCTGATTGTTTTTACATCCACTCCGCCCAGGAGAATCTGGCCGTCCCGGGGATCAGAGAACCGGGCAATGAGACTTGCCAGGGTCGATTTTCCGCCGCCGGAAGGCCCCACAAATGCTGCGGTTTCCCCGGCGCCAATGGTGAGAGAAATATGTTCCAGGGCATTTTTCTTTCCGTCATAACTGAAAGTGACGTCTTTCAATTCTACAGAAGCGCCTCCGGGATGTATGGGAGAGGAGCATTCTGACAGCGGCTCCATATCCAGAACAGAATCAATCCTCTGAAGGGCGTCGGCCACGATCATCTGATTTTCACTCTGGAACATGATTCTGGTCAGGGTCAGCGAGATGACCGGCGTGATTATAATGTAAAAGAGCAGGTTCAGCAGAAAGGAAGTATCCACTCCGTCTCTGGTGAAAACCAGCGCGGCCGCGATGAGAAAAGCAAACACACTGTTAATAGCCAGGGTGTAAAATAGCATCGGCGTCCGAAGATTTTTCGTGTAGGCGATAGCCCACCGGCTGTAACGGTCGATAGCGTCTTTAAATTTTTTGAAGGAAAACATGGTCTGCCCGAAGGTTTTTACGACAGGAATACCACGGACATATTCCACGGCTTCGTTTGACATATCTGCCAGGGCATTCTGGTATTCTGTCATTTTTTCCTGCATCCGGGAGCCGGTCATTCCCAACATGATCAGAAAACCGAGAGCCACTGGCACGAGGCTTAAAAGCCCCATTCTCCAGTCAAAAACCAGCAGGAGAAAGAGAAGACCGGCAGTGGTAGCCAGGGTTTTCGCCTTATCCGGAAGCTGGTGTGCCAGAAAGGTTTCCGCGGCGCCGCTGGTTTCCGAGATGATCCGTCTCAGCTTTCCGCTTCCCATCTGTCCGATTTTCCCCAGGGGAAGAGTGGCGATGTGATGGGTCAGATGAGTCCGTATATTGGTTGCGATCCGGAATGCGGACAGATGGGAGCACAAAAGTCCGCAGATATAAACTGCCATGGAAAGAACCGCTGACAGCACAGCCATCCAGCCGTAACGGGTAATGTGTACAGCCTGGGAAAAGTCCGGCGCCACGCGGAGAATCTCATCAAGGATCCGCCAGATATACCAGAAGGGAATCAGTGCAAGAATGGCGCTTGCCGCGGATAAACCCCAGGAAAGATAAGTGAGAATTTTGTGCTTCCCGGAATATGAGAGAAGCCGCGATAAGTTGGATTGTCTGTTCAAAATAAACCTCCTTTATAACGGGAATTTATAGTGATAAACGGCGGCGCTGCAGTCGCCTCCCGGATATCCTGTTCTGGTGCGGTATAGTTACAGAGAGTGGTAAAAAAGGCTAAAATATATTAGTTATAACTAACTTATGGATATGAAATGACAGCCTCTTACTGTCCCATAATTTTCATCCAGCCTGCGGAGTAAAACTTCCACATTTCCTCCAGGTAACGCTCCGCCTGGTCCAGCGGCATTTCATGAATAATCAGTTCAAAATAGGCGTTGAACATCCCTGTGATCAGAATATGTTCCAGTTTCGGATCGATACGGGGAGAGGGCATTCCCAGCTGGTTCAGAACCTCCTGGTAATCGTGGGTGGACTGTGTCTCAATCTCAACCATCTCATCCACCATACCGGCAAAGCGTGTCCCCTCAGAGCAGCATAGCAGGAGCTTGAAAGAATCCAGATGTTCATAGGCGTAAAGCAGCATCTGATGCATACATCCATAGGAAATAACGCTGAGATTTTCCGGCTGTTTTTCCGGAGGCAGCGCCGCGAAATCGGCCTGCGCTTTCCGGTAGGCGCCCATGAGAGTGTCATAAGATTCTTTTACCAGAGCTTCGAAAAGGTCTTCCTTGCTGTTGTAATAACCGTAAAAAGCTCCGGTGGTTACACCGGCTGTTTTTACGATATTCCGCAGCGACGCGGTGCGGAACCCCTTTTCCATGAACTCTGCCCTGGCGGCCGTGTGAATCCGTTCTAAAGTATTGTTTTCTGTCTCTGTATTCAATTCTTCACCCCTGTAACAGTGTTATATAGCGCTGTTATATTGTATGCCGGAGAAATGGAATTGTCAAGAGGGAGTGATGAAAATTAAAATTTTTCTTAAAAACAGAGCCAGTTCTTCCAGTCCTTTTTACTTTGTGATATACTGAGGAACATGGTGCCGGGGCAGGAAATATACCGGAAGAAGATTTACTGTAGAAAAAGGAGAGACGGGAGTCAGGGGAGTATACAATGAAAAAAGTACGTGATAATCAGTTTGATAATATAAAAGCAATTTTGATTTTTTGTGTGTTGCTGGGACATGTCATCAGCAATTTTGGCAGGACAGGAAGCGCAGCGGTCGTATATGATATTATTTTCAGTTTCCATATGCCGGCCTTCCTGTTTGTATCCGGGTATTTTGCAAAATATAATCCGAAGAAGGTATTTGCCAGCCTGTGTCCGCTGTATGTTATTTTCCAGGTACTCCAGTATCTGGAACAGGGAATTCTGGAATTCTTTGAAACAGGAGATCTGAAGATGGGAAGATTTGATCTGTTTACTCCCCAGTGGACATTGTGGTATCTTCTGGCGCTGATGGCTTTCCAGCTTTTGCTGCCGGTGTTTGATACAGATAATAAAAAGAAACAGGGAGGCTTTCTCCTGCTGGCACTGGCTCTGGGAATGATGGTGGGATTTGCTCCGGATACAGATAATTTTCTCGCCATGTCAAGAGTGTTTGTATTTCTTCCTTTTTATCTCTGGGGATATTATGAAAAAAAGAATCAGATGCTCCGGACGCTGAGAAACAGCGGACATCCCTTCTGCATAAGGGGAGTCGCCGCCGCTGTCGGAGTCGCGCTGGTGCTCCTTTTCTGCCTGTTTCAAAGCCGGATTGTATCGAAAAACTTTTATGGAACAGAGCCATTTGACAATGCCGGAATGTTTGTGGGACGGGTATTTTTCTGGATGACGGCGGCGCTATGGATTCTGATTCTTGTAATCTGGGTCCCGGACCGGAAACTGGGGTATCTTGGAACCATCGGAAGAAATACCCTGCCGGTTTATCTGTTTCATTCCCTGGTGATTCTGGCGCTGGCGGCTACGCCTCTGAAAGGGGTAATGGAAGAAAAGCTTTTTCTGATGATCTGTCTGTCGGCAGTGCTGACGGTCATTCTGGCCTGGAACAGGCTGGAAATGCTGCTGCGGAACATCAGGATTCCATGTAAGAGCTGATGGGAAGATATGCTTCAGCTCACAGCGCAAAAAGAAAGAAGCAGGCGTTATTTTCGATGGAGCGCAGCGGCATTCAGCAGTATATGCAGACTGAGAACCTGTCTGGAACAGATGGAAATCCCCCGGGAAGCAGATCTTTGGATCCGGCTTTCCGGGGGATTTTTTCAGAAAATAATCAATAATGAAGGTTTATTCCTGCGCCGCCAGGTTCTTCTGGGCGGTGGAAAGCATCAGCTTGATACGGTTCAGCTGGTTTACTTCGCTGGCGCCGGGATCAAAGTCGATAGCGACAATATTGGATTCCGGATACTGGCGCCGCAGCTCCTTGATGACGCCCTTGCCGACGATGTGGTTCGGCAGGCAGGCAAAGGGCTGGCAGCAGACAATATTGTTGACGCCGGAATGGATCAGTTCTACCATTTCGCCGGTCAGGAACCATCCCTCGCCGGTCTGGTTTCCAAGAGATACAATGTCCTTTGCTCCCTCTGCAGTCTCATAAATACTGGAAGGAGGCGTAAAGTGCTTACTTTCCTCCAGGGCCCTATGAGCTGTCTTACGGAGGAATTCGATGCCCCGGATTCCCAGCTTTGATTTGATCCAGGTGGACTTTTTAAAGCCCAGATTGTCTGCCTTGAACTTGTTGTTGTAGAAGCAGTACAGGAAGAAGTCCATCAGATCCGGAACTACCGGTTCCGCGCCCTCAGACTCCAGCAGATCTGCCAGGAAGTTGTTTGCCATGGGCATGAACTTCACAAGGATCTCGCCCACAATGCCCACCTTCGGTTTTTTGATATCCCGTCTGGGAATATTGTCAAAATCCCGCACGATTTCACGGCAGTAGCGTTTGTATGTTCTGTGGCTGATCGCTTTATCTGTGGAAACGTAATCCGTGATTTTTTTCACCCATTTCTGATACATGGCGTCCGTGGCGCCTTCTTCCGCTTCGTAAGGTCTGGTGGCATAAATGCAGCGCATCAGAATGTCTCCGAAGATCAGACAGTAAATGCCTCTCTGGGCCAGGGAGAAATTGATCTTAAATCCGGGATTCCGCTCCAGATCACTCAGATTCAGCGAAATCACCGGAATCTGCGGATATCCGGCATTTTCCAGCGCGCGCCGGATAAAGCCTACGTAGTTGGAAGCGCGGCAGCCTCCGCCGGTCTGGGTCATAATAATTGCCAGATGGTCGGTGTCATATTTGCCGGAGGTAACCGCGTCCATGAACATTCCAACTGTAATCAGGGAAGGGTAGCAGGCGTCGTTGTTTACATACTTCAGTCCGGCGTTGACCGCATCTTTGTTGTCATTTCCAAGAACCACCAGATTATAGCCGGAAGCTTTGAAAGCAGGTTCCAGCAGTTCGAAATGGATAGGAGACATCTGTGGCGCCAGGATCGTGTAGGTCTTCCTCATTTCCTCCGTGAAAACCACACGGTTATGGTTGGAGGGAACAATGGTTCTTTCTGTGGGATGTTTTTCTCTGGTGCGGATGGCGGCAATCAGAGAACGGATCCGGATCCGGGCCGCGCCAAGATTGTTCACCTCATCAATTTTCAGACAGGTATAAATCTTGCCTGATTTTGTCAGAATATCGCTGACTTCATCTGTTGTAATCGCGTCCAGACCGCAGCCGAAGGAATTCAGCTGGATCAGATCCAGATTTTCTGTTGTCTTTACATACTGTGCCGCCGCGTATAGTCTGGAGTGGTACATCCACTGGTCCAGTACAATCAGCGGGCGCTCCACCGGCTGGAGATGGGAGATGGAGTCTTCCGTGAGAACTGCAAATCCATAGGAAGTAATCAGCTCCGGGATTCCGTGGTTGATCTCCGGATCAATGTGGTAAGGACGGCCTGCCAGGACAATTCCCCGGCGGTTGTTATCCTTCATCCACTGAAGGGTCTCCTCGCCCTTTTTCCCCATATCGTTCCTGGCGTCAGCCAGCTCTTTCCAGGCTTTGTGGATTGCGGCATGGCTTTCTTTTTCATGGATACCGAACTCTTCCTTCAGAATTTCAGAAAGCCGTTTTGTCAGAATCTCCTCGTCGGTGAGAGCCAGGAAGGGATTGATCAGTTTTACCTTTCCGGAATTGATGTCATCCACATTATTCTTGATGTTCTCCGCATAGGAAGTGACAATCGGGCAGTTGTAATTGTTGCTGGCGTCCCTGAACTCATTCCGCTCATAGGGAATGCAGGGGTAGAAGATGGTCTGGATTCCTTCTTTGATCAGCCATGCGATATGACCGTGGGCCAGTTTGGCCGGGTAGCACTCGGACTCACTGGGGATGGACTCAATACCCATCTCATAAATCTTTCTGGTAGAGGCAGGAGAGAGTACCAGGCGGAACTTCAGTTCCCTGAAGAGTACGGCCCAGAAAGGATAATCCTCGTAAATATTCAGTACACGGGGAATGCCCAGGGTTCCTCTGACTGCTTCTTCCTCAGAAAGAGGTTCATAATCGAAGACTCTGTGCAGCTTGTATTCAAACAGATTGGGAATCTGTTCTTTATTCTTTTCTTTTCCAAGGGCGCGCTCACAGCGGTTTCCGGTAATGTACTGGCGGTTCCCGGAGAACCGGTTAATGGTCAGGAGGCAGTTGTTTGTACATTTGCCGCAGCGGGCCAGTTTTGTGGCGAACTCCAGCTTATTGATCTCATCAATGGAAAGCATGGTGGTTTCCTGCCCCTCATACCGGTCCCTGGCGATCAGGGCAGCGCCGAAAGCTCCCATGATACCCGAAATGTCCGGGCGGATGGCTTCGCGGCCGGATATGGTTTCAAAGCTGCGCAGAACGGCGTCATTATAGAAAGTTCCTCCCTGGACAACGACATTCTTTCCGAGCTGTTCCGGATCGGACAGCTTGATGACCTTGAACAGGGCGTTTTTGATTACGGAATATGCCAGGCCCGCGGAGATATCGGCCACTGTCGCGCCTTCCTTCTGGGCCTGTTTTACCTTGGAATTCATAAACACGGTACAGCGGGTTCCCAGATCGATGGGATGCTGCGCAAATAACGCTTCTTTCGCAAAGTCCTGGACGCTGTAATTCAGTGATTTTGCAAAGGTCTCAATGAAGGAACCGCATCCGGAGGAACATGCCTCGTTTAACTGTACGCTGTCAACGGTGTTATTTTTGATTTTAATGCATTTCATATCCTGGCCGCCGATATCCAGGATACAGTCCACCTCCGGGTCAAAAAAGGCCGCGGCAGTATAGTGGGCAATGGTTTCCACCTCGCCGTCATCCAGCATCAGGGCCGCCTTTACCAGGGCCTCCCCGTAACCGGTGGAGCAGGAGGAGACAATCTTTGCGTCAGCAGGCAGCTTTTCGTAAATCTCCTTCAGGGCAATGATTGAGGTTGCCAGAGGGCTGCCGTTGTTGCTGCTGTAAAAAGAATACAGCAGAGAGCCGTCCCCGCCTACCAGGGCCACTTTGGTGGTGGTGGAACCGGCGTCGATTCCAAGGAAACAGTTTCCTTTATATGTAGAGAGATCGCCTTTGGTAACGGTCGCTTTGCTGTGGCGTTCCCGGAATTCATCATAGGCAGCCTGATCCGCGAAAAGAGGGTCCAGACGTTCCACTTCAAATTCCATGTGGATCTCACTGGAAAGCTTTGCCATCAGATCCTCCAGGGAGATCTGATTATCCTCCTTATAGTTCAGCGCAGATCCGATGGCCGCGAACAGATGGGAGTTTTCCGGAATGATGGTATGCTCCTCATCCAGCTTCAGCGTACGGATAAATGCTTCCCGCAGTTCGGGCAGAAAGTGCAGGGGGCCGCCCAGAAACGCTACATGACCGCGGATCGGTTTGCCGCAGGCAAGACCGCTGATGGTCTGATTGACTACCGCCTGGAAAATAGAGGCGGACAGATCCTCGCGGGTAGCGCCCTCATTGATCAGGGGCTGGATGTCGGACTTGGCAAACACACCGCATCTGGCCGCAATGGGATAGAGCGCTTTGTAATCCTTTGCATATTCATTCAGACCGCTGGCGTCTGTCTGCAGAAGAGAAGCCATCTGGTCAATGAAAGAACCGGTGCCTCCGGCGCAGATTCCGTTCATACGCTGTTCTACATTTCCGCCTTCGAAGTAGATAATTTTAGCGTCCTCGCCGCCAAGTTCGATGGCGACGTCAGTCTGGGGAGCCGCTTTCCGCAGAGCAGTGGAAACAGAGATTACTTCCTGTACGAAAGGAATTTCCAGATGTTTTGCCAGTGTCAGTCCGCCGGATCCGGTAATCATGGGACTCAGCATAATCTGACCCAGTCTGTCATGCGCTTTCTTCAGAAGACCGGACAATGTTTCCCGGATATTGGCAAAATGCCGCTCATAATCAGAAAACAGGAGCTGGTCTTTTTGATCTAAAACAGCAATTTTTACTGTGGTGGAACCGATATCGATTCCAAGCTTGTGTAAAATGTTGTTATTCATAATTGTTTCACCTTTGAATTCAGATTGATTCTTACTTATTTCTATAGGTATTTCCTTCCGGATATTAACCTCACCAATTATACGACAGCGAGTTTCAAAAAACAATGTTTTTTATAGATTCTTTAGAAATGCCGGATACCAGGTGGGAATTATAAATTATTTTTTGTGAAAATTTGTGAAAATTCACAAAAAAAATCTGTATAAAACTGGAAACTGAGGCAATATCTGTGCATATTATATAGAGATGAAATGTGCAGGTGACTGTATGAGTGAATTTATAAGCGGCTGCGACGGACTGATTCATGTGATCCGGAAGGGAGATACGCTGTACCGTCTCTCGCAGGAATATCATGTGAGCGTGGCGGACATTATGTACAAAAATCCTTATGCCAATATTTATAATCTTCAGGTGGGAGATGAACTGTGTATTCCGGCAGGGAGACCGGAAACAATGGAATATACAGAAGAACAGTGAAGATTTTATAAAAACATCCGGGCTGCGTTGACAAACAAAAACCGTGCCTTTATAATCAGAAATCATAAATGATTTCGAAAACAGGAGAGAACAATGCGTTTTATAGATAAAATGGAACGGAAATTAGGAAGATATGCCATTCATGGTCTGATGAAGTATGTGATTGCCTGTTACATCGCCGGGTATGTAATTGCTTTTGCAGTGCCGGATTTTCTGAATGTCATAACACTGGAGCCCTATCTGGTTTTCCATCAGGGCCAGGTCTGGAGACTGATCTCCTGGGTGCTGATTCCGCCTTCCAGAAGCAATATTATTTTTGTGGTTATCATGCTGATACTATATTATCAGCTGGGGACGGTTCTGGAGCAGACCTGGGGAGCCTTCCGTTTTAATCTCTATATATTCGGCGGCGTGATTTTTACAATCCTGGGCGCGCTGCTCCTGTATGTGATTCTGGGAGTGAACACGCCCGTTTCCATCGGCTCCAGCTTCAGCACTTACTATATTAATATGACGATATTCCTGGCGTTTGCTGTCTGCTATCCGGATATGCGGGTTATGCTGTATTTCCTGATTCCGATCAGGATGAAGTGGATGGCCCTGGTTTATGGAGTACTGATTGTCTATGAGTTCGTGACCTGCGGAAGCTGGGCGGTCAGAGTGGCGATCTTTGCTTCTATCCTGAATTTTCTGATATTCTTCCTGGTGACGCGGAATCTGAAGGCTTATTCGCCGAAGGAAATGAGACGGAAGAAGAATTTCAAAAAGCAGGTGAGACAGCCCCGCAACGGCGGCGCGGCTTATATTCATAAATGCGCCATCTGTGGGCGGACAGAACTGGACGATCCCAATCTGCAGTTCCGTTTCTGTTCCAGATGCAAGGGGAATTTTGAATATTGTCAGGATCATTTATTTACGCATAAGCATGTGGAATAGCAGGGGGTTACCGGCCGCTCCGTTCACGGCAGCGGTAATATTACGATTTACAGTTCCATAAATAAAATTACATTGACCGGAAAGAAACTCTGTGATAAATTTATCACAGAGTTTTTCTATATAACTGATAGAAGAGGGAGATCAGGAGGAATTGGAATGGAAATGGAAAAAAGCTCCAGGAATTTTATTGAGCAGATTATAGACAGGGATCTGGAAGAGGGAACGTATGAGACGGTCTGTACCCGTTTCCCGCCGGAACCCAACGGATACCTTCATATAGGACATGCAAAATCAATTCTTTTGAATTACGGTCTGGCGCAGGAATATCATGGAAAGTTTCACCTTCGCTTTGACGATACGAATCCTACCAAAGAAAAAGAGGAGTTTGTGGATTCCATCAAGAAAGATATCGAATGGCTGGGGGCGGACTGGGAAGACCGTCTGTTTTTTGCTTCCGACTACTTTCAGCAGATGTATGAGGCGGCTGTGAAGCTGATCAGAAAGGGGAAAGCTTATGTCTGTGATCTGACTCCGGAGGAGATCCGGGAATACAGGGGAACCCTTACAGAGCCGGGGAAGAACAGTCCTTACCGCGACCGGAGCGTGGAAGAAAATCTGGAACTGTTTGAGAATATGAAAAATGGCGTTTACAAAGAGGGAGAGAAGGTGCTCCGGGCAAAAATTGATATGGCTTCTCCCAATATCAACATGCGTGATCCGATCCTTTACCGGGTGGCATATATGACTCATCACCGCACGGGAGATCAGTGGTGTATTTATCCCATGTATGATTTTGCCCATCCCATTGAGGACGCCATTGAGGGGATTACCCATTCAATCTGTACCCTGGAATTTGAGGATCACCGTCCCTTATATGACTGGGTAGTGCGGGAACTGGAATATCCCCGTCCCCCGAAGCAGATTGAGTTTGCAAAGCTTTATCTGACCAATGTAGTTACCGGGAAAAGGTATATTAAAAAGCTGGTGGAAGACGGGATTGTGGACGGATGGGATGATCCCCGCCTGGTCTCTATCGCGGCTCTGAGAAGGAGAGGGTTTACTCCGTCTTCCATTAAGAGGTTTGTGGAACTCTGCGGTATTTCCAAGAGCAACAGTTCCGTGGATTATGCCATGCTGGAGTACTGTATCCGGGAGGATCTGAAGATGACGGCGCCCCGGGCCATGGCGATTCTGGATCCGGTGAAGCTGGTGATTGACAATTATCCGGAAGACCGGACCGAGGAACTGGAAGTGGAAAATAATATGGAGAACCCGGAGCTTGGAAAGCGGATGGTGCCCTTCAGCCGTGAGCTTTATATTGAGCGGGAGGATTTTATGGAAGAGCCTCCGAAAAAGTACCGCCGGCTTTATCCCGGCAATGAAGTGCGCCTCATGAATGCATATTTTATAACCTGCACCGGCTTTGAAAAGGATGAGGAGGGAAATATTACCGTAGTTCACTGCACCTATGATCCTGCCAGCCGGGGAGGAAACAGTCCCGACGGAAGAAAAGTCCGGGGTACCATTCACTGGGTGGACGCCTCTGCCAGCGTAAAGGCTGAGGCGCGTCTGTATGAAAATATTATTGATGAGGAAAAGGGAGTTTATAACGAGGACGGTTCCCTGAATCTGAATCCAGATTCCCTTACTGTATTAAAGAATTGTTATGTGGAGCGTTCTCTGGAAACAGCGGAAGCCTGTGACAGTTTCCAGTTTGTGAGAAACGGATTCTTCTGTGTGGACTGCAAAGATTCCGGACCCGGACATCCCGTATTTAACCGGATTGTTTCTTTGAAGAGCTCTTACAAAATTCCGGCACAGTCCTGAAAAGCTGTTGCTGATCTGCGCCGTCAGCACAGGACGGCAGAATGGAAAGTATTATGAAAGAGTTTGCCGTAAGCCTGGATCCAGGCAGCAGAAAACCATTATATGAGCAGATTTACGAGGCTGTTCGTAACGCTATTCTCAGCGGGCACATTTCCTGCGGGGAGAAGCTGCCCTCTACCCGGTCTGAGGCGGCGTTTCTCTCCTGCAGCAGAAGCACCGTGGAGCTGGCTTACGGGCAGCTTTTTTCTGAGGGATACATTGAGTCGCAGCCCTGCCGGGGATATTATGTCTGTGATGTCCGGGAACTGTATCATCTGACGGATGTGACGCCGGAGCCCGATATTCCTGTTACCGGGACAGGGGATGACAGGACGGAATATAAGGTGGATTTTTCCCCCAACGGGACAGAATTCGCCGGGTTCCCCTTTGGAGCCATGGGGAAGATCATGAGGAATCTCATGCTGGATGAGGGAGAAAACATATTAAAGACAGGGGATTTTTTCGGAGATCGGGAACTCCGGCAGGCTATCTGTGACTATCTCTATCAGGCCAGAAGCGTCAACTGCTCGCCGGAGCAGATTGTCATCGGCGCGGGGAATGGGTATCTTCAGATTCTTCTTTCCCAGGTTCTGGGTATCCGTCATAAAGTTGCAATGGAATCCCCCACCTATCTCCAGGCCTTTGCCGCTTTTCGGAATATTGGTTATCCGGTGGAAGAAATTGCCATGGACAGGGAGGGGATGCGGACAGACTGTCTGGAGAAGACAGAAGCGGATATTGCTTATGTGATGCCGTCCCATCAGTTCCCCATGGGGACGGTTATGCCAATGAAACGTCGTCTGGAGCTTTTGAACTGGGCGGTGAAGGAGGAAGGCCGGTATATTATTGAGGATGATTATGACAGCGAGTTCCGGTATCGCGGGAAGCCGGTTCCGGCTCTCCAGGGAATGGACCGGGCCGGACGGGTGATCTATCTGGGAACCTTTTCCCGCAGTATTGCCCCGGCTGTCCGCGTCAGTTATCTGGTGCTCCCTGCGCATCTGGTTACTCCGTTCCGGACTAAATGCGGGTTCTGCTCCTGCACGGTATCGAATATTATGCAGCAGACCATTTTCCGCTTTATGAAGGAGGGATATTTTGAGAAGAATCTGAACCGGAGAAGGGGCATTTATAAAGCGAAGCATGATTATATTCTGGGTGAACTCCGGAAATGCTTCTGGGTAAAGAAAATCTGGGGAGAAAATGCAGGTCTTCATCTTCTGGCAGCGGTGGATACGGAATTGGAGGAAAAAGAACTGATCAGAATCTGTGGGGAAAGAGGAATCCGTCTTTACGGATTGTCAGAATATTTTCTGAGTGGAAAATCAGCTTTCCAGGATCCGGTTTTCCTGTTCGGGTACGGCGGCCTGAACCAGGAGAAGATTTCAGAAGGACTGGAAGAGATTGGAAAGGTGGTGCGCAAATGGTAACTCTTGACAAAGAAAATAGATGTTGCTAGAATAAGGAAAGCCTGTGAGTAAACGGTGTTCTGATAACGGAAACTGTGAGAGAAATGCGGAGGAGATGTTTGTGATGAGAAGACAGGTTCTTTCATTATTAGTGGAAAATACATCGGGAGTAGTCAGCCATATTTCCGGACTGTTTTCCCGTCGCGGATATAATATTGACAGTTTTTCTGCCGGAGTGACAGCGGATGACCGTTTTACACGGGTGACAGTAGTGGCCAGAGGCGAAGATCAGGTGCTGGAGCAGATCCGCAAGCAGCTTGCAAAGCTGGAGGATGTTGTGGATATCAAGGAGCTGAAGCCGGACGAGTCTGTCTGCCGTGAGCTGGTTCTGATCAAGCTCCGTGCGAAACCGGAGGACCGTCAGAATATTCTCTCTGTCGCGAATATTTTCAGAGCCAATATTATCGATGTCAGCAGTGATTCCATGGTGATTGAGCTGACCGGAGATCAGAGCAAGCTGAGGGCATTCATTGATCTTGTAAAAGATTATGACATCCTCGAACTGGCGAGAACCGGTGAGACCGGCCTGAGCCGCGGCGATAAGGATGTTAAAATAATATTATAACTAATTCTTTTGTCGAATGGAGGATAAAGAAATGGCAGAAGCAAAAATTTATTATCAGGAAGATTGTAATCTCTCTGCATTAGATGGTAAGACAATTGCAGTGATCGGCTATGGCAGCCAGGGACACGCGCACGCGCTGAACGCGAAAGAGTCCGGATGCAATGTAATCATCGGCCTTTACGAGGGAAGTAAGTCCTGGGCAAAGGCAGAGGCGCAGGGATTTGAGGTTTATACAACAGCAGAGGCTGCAAAAAAAGCTGATATCATTATGATTCTGATCAATGATGAGAAGCAGGCCGATATGTATAAGAAGGATATTGAGCCCAATCTGGAGCCCGGCAATATGCTGATGTTTGCCCATGGCTTTAATATCCATTATGGATGTATTGTTCCTCCCAGGGACGTAGACGTTACCATGGTGGCTCCCAAGGGACCGGGCCATACCGTTCGTTCTGAGTATCAGGCCGGCAAGGGCGTTCCCTGTCTGGTTGCCGTTGAGCAGGACGCTACCGGAAAAGCAATGGAACTGGCTCTGGCTTACGCGCTTGCAATCGGCGGCGCAAGAGCGGGCGTTCTGGAGACAACCTTCCGCACTGAGACAGAGACAGATCTTTTTGGTGAGCAGGCAGTTCTCTGCGGCGGTGTCTGCGCTCTGATGCAGGCCGGTTTTGAGACTCTCTGTGAGGCCGGTTATGATCCCCGCAACGCATATTTCGAGTGTATTCACGAGATGAAGCTGATCGTAGACCTGATTTACCAGTCCGGTTTCGCGGGAATGAGATATTCCATTTCCAACACTGCCGAGTACGGCGATTATATTACAGGTCCGAAGATCATTACTGAGGATACCAAGAAAGCGATGAAGAAGATCCTTGCTGATATCCAGGATGGTTCTTTCGCGAAAGAGTTCCTTCTGGATATGTCTCCCGCGGGCCGTCAGGTTCACTTCAAGGCAATGCGCCGGAAAGCAGCCGAACATCCCGCAGAGCTGGTTGGTGAGGAAGTCCGTAAGCTGTACAGCTGGAACGGCGAGGATAAGCTGATCAACAACTAAAAGCAGATTTGTTCTTCTTAAATTATATTCCGGAGAGGGCTGATGTGTGGGGATTCATGCATCAGTCCTTTTCATTTCCTATCAGTTTGTGCTATACTAGGGACACTGAGTGAATGACAGGAGGTTGTGAAAGTGGGAAAAGTTTTCAGATTTCATACAGATGTGGATACGGATCAGATTATTGCGTCACAGTATCTTTTGTATCCCAGCGTTGATGAGATGAAGGCGCATGCCTTTGAATCCCTGGACAAGAGCTTTGCTTCAAAGGTACAGCCCGGGGATTTTGTGGTCGCCAATGAGAATTTCGGCTGCGGTTCTTCCAGGGAGCAGGCGCCAGCAGTGCTGAAAGCTCTGGGCGTAAAGGCGGTCGTCGCGAAATCCTTTGCCCGGATTTTTTACCGGAACGCCATCAATATCGGACTGCCGGTGATTATCAGCAAGGATCTGTACGATCATGTTTCGGCTGGAGATGAGATGGAACTGTCGCTGACAGACGGTGTTGCCGTCTGCAATGGACAGGAGTTTGTATGTACGAAGCTGCCGCCCTATATGCAGAGTATTCTGGACCAGGGCGGTCTGATCGCGTCATTGAATAAGGAAGAGGATTAGAGAGGAGATATTCAGCATGGGAATGACAATGGCTGAGAAAATTATAGCGGCTGCTGCCGGAGTACCGGAAGTAAAGCCGGGCGACATACATACGGTGGAAGTGGACCGCCTTATGAGTAATGACGGAACGACCCACCTCACCATTGATATGTATAATAACAAGTTAAAGCATCCTCATATTGCGGATGTGAGTAAGCTGGTGTGGATTGTGGATCATAATGTGCCCGCTGACAGTCCGAAAACTGCGGCGTCCCATAAGAAAATGCGTGATTTCGCGAAAGAGCACGGGATTACTTTCTATGAGGGAAGGGGCGTCTGCCATCAGATCATGATGGAGAATCATGTCCGCCCCGGCGAACTGATTTTCGGCGCTGACAGCCACACCTGCGCTTACGGCGCGCTGGGAGCTTTCGGAACAGGCGTGGGATGTACGGACTATCTCTACGCTATGGTAACCGGAAAGTCCTGGCTGCTGGTGCCGGAAACAATCCGCTTCAATCTTACCGGGAAGCTGCCGGAAGGCGTGTACGCCAGGGATCTGATTCTTACCATTATCGGGCGGATCGGCGCGAACGGAGCGAATTATAAAGCCATGGAGTTTGGCGGCGGGGGACTGAAGACTCTTTCCATGAGCGACCGGATTGCCATCTGCAATCTCTGTGTGGAGGCCGGAGCAAAGACGGCGCTTATGGAAGTGGACGATGTGGCCATGAACTATCTGAAGGAGAGGGGCCGGGAGCCGAAGCATCTGTTTGCCAGTGATCCGGACGCGGTCTATGAGGAAGAGTATGAGGTGGATCTGAGCGCCATTACTCCGATTGTGGCAAAGCCCCATTTTGTAGATAATGTGGTAAATGCCAGAGAATGCGCGGGCATAAAAATAGACGAGGCGTTTCTCGGATCCTGCAATAACGGCCGTCTGGAGGATCTCCGGGTGGGAGCAGAGCTCCTGAAGGGACGCAGGGTACATCCGCGGGTGCGTTTCCTTGTAGTTCCCGCCAGTCAGGAGGTTTACCGGAAGGCCCTGGAGGAAGGACTGATTCAGATTTTTATGGATGCAGGAGCCATTGTTATGAATGCCAACTGCAGCGTCTGCTGGGGAAGCTGTCAGGGCGTGATCGGAAAGGATGAGACTCTGATCAGCACCGGAACACGTAATTTCAAGGGCCGCGCAGGAGATCCGGATTCCTTCATTTATCTGGCGTCAGCGGCGACAGTTACAGCTTCCGCCATCAGAGGAGAGATCACTACGGCAGATAAGCTGTAGGCAGACAGAACGGAAATAACAGAGAAGGAAAGGAAAAAATGGAACAGTTTACTGGAAAAGTATGGGTACTTGGAGACGATATTGATACAGATATTATCATGCCTACCGAGTATCTGGCATTGGAAACCGTAGAAGATATGAAACCCTATGCATTTTCTCCCCTGAGACCCGGACTGGCAGCGCAGATCGGGCCGGGAGATATTATCGTGGCCGGAAAGAATTTCGGCTGCGGATCCTCCAGGGAGCAGGCGCCGGAAGTCATTAAGGCTTTGGGAATCCGCTGTGTGATCGCAAAATCCTATGCCAGGATTTTCTTCCGCAATTCTATCAATAACGGACTGCTGCTGATTGAGAATGACAGACTGCAGGCGGACGTGAAAGAGGGAGATGAGATCACGGTTACGGTGGGAGAAAAAATTTCCCTGGGTGAGAGCGATTATCCGGTTGCGGCTCTGCCGGAGAATCTCCTTGAGATTATCAACGCCGGAGGTCTGGTGAAGGCCATGCGCAGACGCAACGGCCTGGACTAAGGAAGGAGGAAAGTATATGGGTGCGACCATGATTGAAAAGATCATCCGGAATCATGTGAAGCATGAGGTAAAGCCCGGAGATATTGTCACTGTAGATGTGGACCGGGTGATGATCCACGATATTTTTATTCCCTTTGTGGCGGAGAAGTTTGAGGAGATGGGCTTTACGAAGCTCTGGGATCCGGACCGGGCGGTTCTGATCTATGATCATCTGGTTCCTGCCAGTCAGGTGGATGATACCCGTCATTTCCGTGTGGGGAATGCGTTTGCTGAGAAATATGGGATGGAGCATGTACATCGCTCTGACGGAATCTGCCATCAGTTAATGACGGAGGCCGGATATGTGAAGCCCGGCGATATTGTATTCGGCACAGACAGTCATACGACAACTTACGGCTGTGTGGGCGCTTTTTCTTCCGGTATCGGCTATACGGAGATGGCCGGTATTCTGGGAACAGGAACACTCTGGGTGAGGGTACCCGAGACCATTAAGGTTACGATTAACGGAAAGCTTCCGGAAAATGTGACCTCCAAGGATGTGATCTTAAAACTGATCGGTGACCTGGGTGCGGACGGAGCTACTTATATGGCATTGGAATTCCATGGGGATGCGGTAGAGCAGATGTCGGTGGCCAGCCGCATGACCATGTCTAATATGGCTGTGGAAGCGGGGGCGAAATGCGCGCTGTTCGCGCCGGATGAAAAAACGGCGGAATACTGTGAAATCACTCTGAGTGAAGAACAGAAGGCTCTGAAGGCGGACGCGGATGCTTCTTATATCAGAGAGATTACATACCGGGCGGAAGATCTGGCTCCTGTGATGGCCTGTCCGTCCCAGGTGGATAAGATCCGGCCGGTTACGGAGCTGGAGGGTACGGAGATCGACCAGGTATTTATCGGCTCCTGCACCAACGGCCGTCTGGAGGATCTGATGGCGGCTGCTGAAATTCTGAAAGGAAAGCAGGTGGCTCCCTTTGTAAAGCTGATTGTAACTCCGGCCAGCCGTAAGGTTTATGATGAAGCTGTTGAAAACGGAACCATGGCTGTGCTCGCGGAAGCCGGAGCTATTATTACGCATCCCGGCTGCGGTCTCTGCTGCGGAAGAACCGGCGGCATTCTGACAGACGGTGAGAGAGTGGTTGCGACAAACAACAGGAATTTCCTGGGACGTATGGGAACGTCGAAGGTGGAGATTTATCTGGCGTCTCCGAAAACTGCGGCTGCCTGCGCGGCTGCCGGAAAAATCGTTCCGCCTGTCTGCGGATAAAAAGAAAAACAATTTGTCAATCGCTGTCCTGTATGATAAGATAGCGGTGATAAATTGATGTTGCTGCGGACAGAGCGGGCAGTAATAAAAAAGACTGCTGTTTGCGCGGTCGCAGCTGAGAGTTTCACAAATATATGAAGCCGTTTTCCGGCAGAAAGAGGATAGGATATGGAGATTTTATACGCAAATACCCGCGATGCATCTGAGAAAGTGACTGCGTCCCAGGCGATTTTAAACGGTCTGGCGAAGGACGGCGGCCTGTATGTGCCTTCCGTCATTCCTGCCCTGGATATCCCGGTTGAGAAACTGGCGGAGATGAGTTATCAGGAAACCGCCTGCGCGGTGATGAGCCGGTTTCTTACAGATTTTACGGAGGAAGAGCTGAAGACCTGTATTGACAGGGCTTACGATTCCAAGTTTGATACGCCGGAGATTGCTCCGCTTGTTTATGCGGACGGCGCCTGTTATCTGGAGCTGTTCCATGGACCTACAATTGCGTTCAAGGATATGGCGCTTTCTATTCTGCCCCATCTTCTGATTACATCAGCGCGTAAGAATCATGTGACCAATGACATTGTGATTCTGACTGCGACTTCCGGTGATACCGGGAAAGCTGCGCTGGCCGGATTTGCTGATGTGAAAGGAACAAAAATAATCGTGTTCTATCCCAAAAACGGCGTCAGCCCGATCCAGGAGAAGCAGATGGTGACCCAGAAGGGAGATAACACCTTTGTGGCTGGAATTACGGGGAACTTTGATCAGGCCCAGACCGGCGTGAAGAAGATGTTCTCGGATCCGGAGCTGAAGGCAGAGCTGAATGCGGCGGGATATCAGTTTTCTTCTGCCAATTCCATTAATATCGGGCGGCTGGTTCCCCAGATTGTTTACTATGTGTATGCATATGCGAAGATGTATGCCAATGGGGAGATCGGGAAGGATGATCCCATTAATGTGGTGGTTCCCACCGGCAATTTTGGGAATATTCTGGCCGCTTTTTACGCAAAGAATATGGGACTTCCCATTGCGAAGCTGATCTGCGCTTCCAATGAGAACAAAGTACTGTATGATTTCTTTTCGACAGGTGTTTATGATAAAAACAGGGAGTTTATTCTGACTTCCTCACCTTCCATGGATATTCTGATTTCCAGTAATCTGGAGCGCCTGATTTACCGGATCGCGGGTGAGGATGCGGAGAAGAACGCGGAACTGATGCGCGAGCTTTCCACGGACGGAAAGTATACGATTACTCCGGAGATGCGCGGGAAGCTGGCAGTATTTTATGGTAATTATGCTACGGAAGCGGAGACAGCAGCGGTGATCCGTTCTCTTTATGAGAATACCGGATATGTCATTGACACGCATACGGCGGTTGCGGCAGGCGTATATAAAAAATATGTGGAGGAGACAGGTGATCAGACAAAGACAGTGATCGCTTCCACCGCAAGCCCCTTCAAGTTCACCAGAAGCGTTATGGACGCAATTGATGAAAAGTATGATACAATGAGCGATTTTGAGCTGGCGGATGAGCTTTCCCGGATTGCGAATGTGAAGGTGCCCCAGGCAATTGATGAGATCCGCAGTGCTCCGGTGCTTCATAAGACGGTATGTGCGCCGGAGGAGATGCCGGAGACGGTAAAATCATTTCTTCACATACAGTAGAGACAGGAGATAGATTGGAGATCATATGAGTTATATATTAGCCGGACTTAATTTGGAAGATATCGGTTTTATGACGATATTCGATTTTATTATACTGATCTACGGCGCGTATTCCATTTATACGGCGCAGCAGATGAAAAAGAACAGTACGCCGCCGGCATGGCTTGTTCCCCAGCAGTATGTGAACAGGATCACAAAACCGGGAGAGTTTTGTGATCTCATGAGGCCGAAGACTTTTATTTTCGGCCTTGTCTGTGTATTATATGGCATCTATGGACTGATTGAATGTTTTTATATTAAAAATGATTTTGCGGAGGCTGCGGGTGTAACTGTATTTGCGGTATTTCTGATCTGGTTTGTTATCAGCCTGCAGAACGCGAAGAGAAAGTATATGAAATAACAGCAGATGGAACTTGAAACGCGAGAGGGTGCATAAGATGTATCGGTTGCTTTTGCTGGATGACGAGGAGATTGTTCTCAACGGCATCCAGAAGGTTTATGACCTGCAGAAATATGGTTTTAATGTGGTGGGAGCTTTCTCAAATCCGCTGAAAGCAGTGGAGCAGCTGGAGAATCTGAAGCCGGATCTGGTAATTACGGATGTCAGGATGCCGCAGATGGACGGGCTGGAGTTTGCCAGTCTGGTAAAAAAGTGGAATCCGGAGACGGAAGTGGTCATTCTATCCGGATATGATGATTTTTCCTATGCCCAGGCAGCAGTGAAAATAGGGATCAGCGATTATCTGTTAAAGCCGATAAAGAAAAATGATTTTATGGAAATGCTGTCGCGGATGGTTCGGAAGATCCGGGAAAAACAGTCCAGGGAGAATCAGCAGCAGCAGATCAGGGAACTGTTACAGAACAGTTACTCAGAACTGAAAAACCGTTATTTTCTGGCGCTGACAGAGGAAAACAGGCGTGATGAAGGACTCTGGGAAGCGCTGAAAAAGCATGGCCGGAATGAGTTTGAAGATGAACTGTTTCTGATGATTAAAATTGATACGGATCAGATCTCGTCAACGGAAGATTATATGTCAGAAGTCGGAAGACTTCTCCAGGAAATAGAGGCTGTTCTTTCAGATTATGGAAAGGTACTGGATTTCCTGTCTGATGAGAGTATGTTTTTTGTCCTGTACGATTTCAATGAAGAGCAGTATCAGGATGTAAAGGAGACCTTTTACAGACTTCTGGAAAAGAAGTGGGAAAAGGAGATGAAACTGGCATCGGGCTTCAGTGATATTCACCGGGGCCAGCGGGAGATGTTCCAGGCCAGGAATGACTGTGTGCGTCAGATTTTTATGGCGGAGGCAAATATTGCCGATACATCAGACGCAAATCCTGTACATAAAAAAGAGATGAATCTTACAATTCCTTATGCTGAGATTGAGAATCTGTTTCATGCGATTTATATGAATGATAAAGATGGGATGATTAATACTCTGGATCAGATTTATGTAGCGCCGGAGGATAATGTGCATGTATTGTACCGAGATTATGTTTCCAGTATTTCTTTTCTGATTCTCCTTCGTATATATCAGTTACAAAATAAGTACGACGCCAGGGATCAGATTGCCCGTCAGGAGCTTCTTGATCTGAAGTATCTGCGCAGGGAATATCCAGGAATGGAGAAGCAGAAAAATCTGGTGAAGGAAGTTTCTATGGAGATTGCGGAACTGATTTCCAGACAGAAGGTGGCTGCACCGTCTAAAATGGTACAAGCTGCTCTGGGATATATAGAGAAACATTTCGGAGAGAATATTTCTCTGCAGGATGTGGCTGATAATATTAATATAAGCAAAAATTATCTGTGTGATATTTTTAAAAAAGAAATAGGCATTACTTTTATCAATTATGTGACAAACCTCCGCATTGAGAAAGCGAAGGAGTATCTGACTAATACTGATATGAAAATGTATGAAGTATCCGGCGCAGTAGGATATCATGATTATGCCTATTTTTCACAGATTTTTAAAAAGCATACAGGGACAACACTTTCTGCCTATCGGAAAAACACATGAAATCCTGTTGTGCGTATGTGTTTGCGTATGGTGTTTCTCTGGAGAATGAAGCTATAAAGTTTTTTTCACCGGAAGCATGATCTGACAGATAGTCTGACGGTTTATAGTGGAGTAGCTCAGACCATAATCATCGCCACAGATAATTTTTATTCTCCGGTGGATATTCTGGACGCCATACCCTTCATTTTTAAAGTTTAAGATGTCACTGTCCTCCGGGTTGAATACCAGGAGGCTTTTCATTTTTTCCAGATCAATCTGGGTACCGTCATTGATGACCCGGAGTATCACATACTTTCCGATACTGATGCTGATGGAAAGACGACCGCCTCCCTCCAGTCTGTCGATTCCATGCTTCAGCGCGTTTTCTACTACAGGCTGCAGAATAAAACGGGGAATGTACAGAGCAGGAAGTGGATCGGGCATATCGAAATTGTAGGTCAGGCGGTCGGCGTAACGGAATTTCTGCAGAACAAGATAACTCCGGATATATTGGATTTCCTGCTCCATTTCCACGAAAGAACTGTTATTTTTCATCAGGCTCAGGCGAAAGGTATCCGACAGGGCGGTAATCATTTCGCTGATGTCATCCTGTCCGTTGGCCAGGGCGATCCAGTTGATGGAATCCAGGGTGTTATAGAGAAAATGTGGGTCAATCTGACTTTGCAGAAGAGCAAGCTCCGCATCTTTTTTTTCCAGATTTTTTACATAGATTTCCTGGATCAGCCGGTTCATACGTTCTTCCAGCTGTTCATAGGAACGGTACATCTGTCCAATTTCATCCGAGCGGTTCTGATATCGTTTTACTGTATTTTTGTTCAGTTCCTGATCGGAGCCGTGATAGGCATCCATCATTTTGGAAAGGCTGACAATGGGCCGGGCCATACTGATGGAACTGTATTTGGATATAAAAAACAGAGCCGCGATGATGACCGCAATGGAGAGAATCAGAATATACATCATAATGGTGGCCGTTTCATTAATCTCGTGGTAGGGGGTCATCATATAAATCGTCCAGTTATCTGAATTCATTTCAGAAGCAGTAAGAACATATTGCTCACCTTCGTAGCGAAAAATCTGATTCCCTTTCTGGTAATCCGCCTGGATGAAAATGTCATAATAGTTGTCCATCATGGAGTTTGCCATGATCAGATCTCCGTCTTCATTGAGCAGAAAAACATTGGTTGTTCTGCCCCAGGAAATATCCTGCCAGAGCTGTTCCACATATTCGTCATCGAGATAGATCATCAGATAGCCAAGGACAGTGTGATAATCTGTTGAACTGTATATGGGGCGGGCCAGCAGCAGAGTATTGATCTGTTTTGGAATCTCGTTGTTTTCCTGGGATTCGTAAACCGTTGCGGTCAGTCTGGAATAAGGAAACCAGGCATAGGACTGATTCATGCTGATCAGCTGGGGATACCACCATTTTTCGCAGATGTTATGGAAGCCGGAGCGGTCTGTATAGGCATTCTCTGTTGAGTAGATAGTACGGTCTTTCGTGGTCAGAACAATACTGTCAATATAATCACGGTTGAGAAGCAGGCCGTTAATATAATAAGAAGTATCCGTATCGTCTGGGTATGCAGCTGAACTGTTGGCAATCGTCAGATACTCCTGGATAATTGAATTATAAATCAGCTCCCGGGACATATTTTCCGTATCATTAAAGATGGATTCTAATTGTGCGGATGTTTTTTCCAGCTCGGTTGCCTGGGTCTGGGTTACATTTTCATGAGTGATGAACTGGATGATCGAAAAAGCAATCACCAGAACTCCGGATATTACAGGGATGGCAATAAAAAGAAATGAAATAAATAAACGCCGCTGGAAGCTGGCAGAGTCAGATAATCCGTTAAATATTTTAAAAAAGGGGAGCCGTCTTTCCTTTTTTTTGTTTTTCATAAAAAACTCCTGTCAGATTTATTTTTTTCATTTTACAATAGATTTGATACGTTGTAAAATGAAAAAACAGGAGTGAACGGCAAGAGAGAAGCTTTGATGCAGGATAAAGAAAATGAAAAAAATAATTTCAAGAATATTAGTTATATTAGTATGCGTTCCGGTGGCCGCGTTATGGCTGACAGGATGCGGCTTCCGGACAAAGATGCAGGAGAATGTTTCGGATTCGCAGACAGAGATTTCTCTGGAAGTATGGTTTTGTTATGACAGAAATGTTCCGGGAGCCTATTATGTATTTCTCTGGGATACGCTGGCAGAGCAGTACGGTTATGAGATAGAGATCGAGACATATTCAGCGCAGGAGATCCAGGACAAACTGAAGATGGGAATTGTATGTAATGAACTTCCCGACATATTTTATGTACCAGGCGGAAACTATGCGGAATATCTGTTTGAGTCGGGAGCCTGTATGCCTGTCCAGGATTATCTGGAGGGTGCTGGGTTTCTGGAAAAGTATACGCTTCCCTCTGAGGACGGAAATAATTATATTATTCCCTGTATGGCTGACAGTTATGCAGTGGCCTATTATGATTCCGCACTGCTGGAGGAAATCGGTCTTGAAGTTCCCTCTTCCTGGGAAGAATTGGAGGAGATGGTAAAAAAAGTGAATCAGTACAATCAGGAAAACGGAACAGAATACACTGCTGTTGAAATGGGTATGAAGGACAAATGGATGGGAGAATTGTTTTACTGCATGACTGCTCTCCAGACGGATCAGGAAATTTATCATATGGTGGAAAGCGGAACTGCTTCGGAGAATGCGTTTGCACAGCTGCTTTCAGAATCATCTGCTGCAGTCCGGCAGATGATGGATCTTGGTGCCTTTCCAGTGGATTATATGGAGATTGGTGAGTCAGAGGCAGTAAGAAATTTTATTAATCACGACGCGGTAATGATGGTACATCAATCATCGCTGGTCTATCATCTTATACAGAATATGGGGCAAGACGGATTCTGTGTTTCCGCGTTTCCGGGAACTGTTACTGACACAGGGGAGCAATCTGTTTATGATATTATGAATATGAATGCTACATATACACCAGGACTGGCTGTCAGCGCAGGATCAGAATTTAAGGAGGAAGCGGCGCAGCTCAGTGTGGAGTTTGCCTTGAGTGTGAACCAGACAAATGTGGAACAGCACGGTTATCTGAACATGACAGAAAGTGCGTTCTCCCCCGCAAATCAGATCCTCTCCCAGGTTCAATTTATCCATGAACTGGAAGATAATGTCAGATCGGCAAATGCATTTTTGTTTTCTGCAATTGCCCAGGATACCGGAGATGAATGGGGGAATATAATGAAACAGTTTTACGCGGGAGAAATAGATACAGGGGAATTTTCTGAAAAAATCACACAATTTATTGTAAAGTAACAATGTTTCGGGTGTAAAAACGGAAAAAATCTGCATTATGCATAAAAAAGAAAAAGATTTCACAATTTATTTGTGGAATCTTTTTCTTTTTGGGAGATATTCCCGTAACATTTTAAATAAAATAATAATATTTTCGGATTTTATTCTATAATATTTTCAGATAAAATAAGCATGTCGTAAGGATACACTTTTTATAACTAACTTACAGGAGGATATGAACATGAAAAAAAGATTAGCACAAATGGCTGCAGTAGCTATGTGTGTAGCAGTGGTCGGTTCACTGGCGGCATGTGGCAGCAGCAGCGGCGATGGCGGAAGCGCTGACAACGAGAGTAGTTCATCGGGAAGCTCCGGAGATACAATTACAGTCGGAGTAGTATACCCGGCAACCGGTGCCCTGGCAGCATTCGGCGATGGTACCGAGGAGATGTACGGATACGCCGTAGATCAGATTAATGAAGCAGGCGGTATTGAGGTGGATGGAACCATGAAGCAGATTGAACTTGTTTTCGCGGATTCCGAGTCTGATGCAACGAAGGCATCTGAGGCAGCAAACAACCTTATTTCCAACAGAGGCGTTGATATTATGCTGACTGCAAAGACAGCAGATACGACTGTTCCGGTAGCAGCAGCATGCGAACGTGCCGGTATTCTTTGTTTATCGGTAGACACGCCGGATGAGGCATGGGCGACAGCCGATTATACCACATCCTATCATGCAGGCTTTGATACTGAGAATGAGCTTTCTGCATTTGCAGACGCATGGGAGCTGGCTGGAGTTTCTGAAGGTGGTACCGTAGGCGTTATGCATGCTACTGATACAGAGGGGCAGACAATGATTGGCGCGATTGCTGATTTCTGTGATTCCAGAGGCTATGTAGCTTATGATCCCGGTGCATATACATCCGGTGCAACAGACTATACATCTATTATTAGTAATCTGAAACAGGAGAACTGTGAGGCCATTGCCGGCGTTATGCTGACATCCGATTTCGGTACTTTTTTTGCACAGCTGAAGTCTTCCGGATATATGCCGAAGGTTGTTACTGTAGCCAAAGCAACTCTGTTTACAGCAGATGTTGACGCGGCAGGTGCAGACGGACTTGCTTCTGGTCTGTGCTCTGAGGTATGGTGGACTGTGGACCATCCATTTACTTCATCTATTTCTGGACAGACTTGTGCAGAAATTGGAGAGGCATGGATGGAACTGATGCCCGATTATGATTATGCACCGGCAACTGCTGGTTATGACTATGCAAATGTTGAGATTCTTTACAATGTATTAAAGAATGCGGGATCGCTTGATATTGATGCCCTTACAGCAGCGTGTGATGAACTGAATGTGGATACTGTGATTGGTAATATACAGTTTAATGACGAGCATTATTCTGTACAGCCTCTTGTAACCGGTCAGTGGATTTATAATGAGGATGGAACATGGACCCAGAATATCATCGCTTCTACACAGATTGAAGGCCTTGAGACCACAGGCGAGTTTGTTCCGTTCGAATAATTTACGGAATTTTGCCAGAGATCAGATGCTCTGACAGAAAAAATTGAATCACAATGTAAAAAGAAGTAGCCGTTATAGAGAGCTTCTATGGCGGTTACTTCCATTATAAAACAAAACAGGGTTAACAGGGAGGAATAGTTTTGAGTGCAATATTAACTGTTAAAAACCTTGGTATTTCTTTCGGCAGCAACCATGTATTAAAAAATATAAATTTTACACTGGATGAGGGAGAAGTACTGGGAGTGATTGGTCCCAATGGGGCCGGGAAAACGGTTATGCTGAACATCCTGACTGGTATCTTAAAACCAACCAGGGGTACCATTCATTTCCAGGAGAAAGAAATTTCCCATGAAGGAATTACTGATCGCTGCCGCGGAGGCATCGGACGTACATTTCAGGTTCCCAGACCGTTTGAACAGATGACCGTATTTGAGAATATCATGGTCGGCGGTGTTTTCGGAGCGGGAATGTCCGAGGCTGAAGCAAAGAAAAAAGCATTGGAAGTATCAAAGATCATTAAGCTTGACAATAAACTGGATCTGTTTGCAGGAAAGCTTGGACTGCTGGACCGCAAACGTCTGGAAATCGGACGTGCGCTGGCAACTGAGCCGAAAATCCTTCTTCTGGACGAGGTGGGCGGCGGTCTGACAGAGTCTGAGGTAGGACTGATTATTGATCTGGTTAAAATCATAAAGAAGCAGGGAGTGTCTGTGATCTGGATTGAGCATATCATCCGCACTATGCTGGAAGGTACAGACCGCGTAATGTTGCTGGCTGATGGCGTTGACGTCATTACCGGAACGCCTCTGGATGTCATGAACTCCAAAGAGGTAAAGAGAGTATACATGGGAGGAGGAGACGACGAAGAATGAGCCTGCTGGAAGTAAAAAATATTGATGTTCATTATGGAGATTTCCTTGCTCTTCAGAATATCTCCTTAAATGTGGAACCGGGAACGATTGTATCACTGATTGGCGCCAATGGGGCTGGAAAGTCTACAATCATGAATACGATCTGCGGATTTAACAAACCTACGAAGGGTGAGATCATTTTTAATGGTCAGAATATCTCGGGAAAGAAGCCTTCCCAGATTGCAAAGCTGGGTCTGTCCATGGCACCTGAGGGAAGTCATTGTTTTGAGCGGATGACGGTGCAGGATAATCTGCTCATGGGCGCTTATCTGGCAAAAGGCAGTGAGAGAAAGGACCGGCTTGAGAGCGTTTATAAGCTTTTTCCCGTGCTGAGGGAGAAGGCAAAACAGATGTCAACTTTCCTTTCCGGAGGACAGAGACAGATGCTTGCCATCGGACGCGGAATTATGACACAGCCGAAGATTCTTCTTCTGGATGAAGTTTCTCTTGGCCTTGCACCGGTAGTTATCAATGATATTTATGATAAACTGAAAGAGATTGCTGAGACGGGACTGACCATGCTGATTGTGGAGCAGAACGTCAACCGTTCCCTGGAAGCTTCCGATTATACTTATGTGGTTCTGGAAGGCAGGATCGTGATGGAAGGAAAATCAAAAGATCTGAATGTGGATGAAGTGAATGATGCTTACTTCGGAATCGGAAGCTTTGCCCATTAATTGATAAAAGGAGTTGAGATGAAATGATTCAATGTATAGTTACAGGTATCCTCCTGGGAGGATTGTATTCCATGATTGGCGTCGGCATGTCCCTTGTCTTTGGTATTATGGGACTGACGAACCTGGCTCATGGTGATCTGATGATTCTCGGTACATATATTACCATGGTAGTGGCAAACTTACTGGGATGTAATCTGATTGTGTCTACGCTTATCTCAGTGGTTGTCATGTGTGTACTGGGATTTGTAATACAGCATTTCCTGGTTAATCAGGTTATGGACAAGGGATCAGCCCCGGCGCTGCTGGTTACGTTTGGTCTGTCCATATTCCTGTCCAATCTGATGCTGAAAATTTTCAGTGCGGACAACCAGATTATCAACAATCCACTTGCGTCAAAGAATGTGATTACAACAGATATACTATCTATTTCTGCCAGCTATCTGGTAAGCTTTATAATTGCATGTGTCATTATCATAGGTCTTTCACTGGTGATGCAGAAGACCAATTTCGGCCGTTCCATCCGTGCCACATCCGATGATGTAATGGCAGCGGAGCTGATGGGGGTAAATACAAAGCTGGCTTATGCGGCTGCAATGGTAATCTGTATGGGAATTACAGCAGTTGCAGGATCCCTGGTAGGTTCTACCTTTACCTTCTATCCGTCCTCTGGTACCCAGTACCTGATCATCGCTTTCGGTGTGGTTGTCATCGGAGGCATGGGCTCTCTGTTCGGAACACTGGTCGGCGGTATTGTTCTCGGTGTGTCGCAGCTGCTTGGCGGTTTTATATTCGGTTCCGGCGTTCAGATGCTGGTGGCTTATATTGTTCTGCTTGTAATTCTGGCATTAAGGCCCAACGGATTATTCGCGGCTTCTGCGGTGAGAAAGTAAAGGGGGCTGACGATCATGAAAAATATGAAAAAATCAAGTTTAATAATTTTAATAGCAATGGTTGCTGTCCTGTTTATTATTTTACCCCAGGCAGGCAGCCGTTATATACTGAACATCTGTACACTGATGTGTCTGTATCTGGCCATGAGTCAGATGTGGAACCTGCTGGGCGGTTACGCCGGGATGCTTTCTCTCGGTATGCAGGCATTCATCGGAATCGGCGGCTATTCACTGACTATCCTTTCTGTAAATTATGGTGTGAACATTTACCTGTCCATTATCATTGGCGCGGTAATCTGTGCTCTGTTCGGGCTGGCAGTATCACCGGCAATCTTTAAGATGAGCGGTGTATACTTTGCCATTGGTACCTGGATCATTGCAGAGGCTCTGAATATCTTTTTCTCCAACTGGAAGTTTGTAGGATATGCCCAGGACTGGTCTATCAGTTCCGTGTTTTCCATGAGTTACAAACAGCTGTATTATACAGCACTGGTGGTGGCGGTTATTGCGACGCTGATTGTCTATACTCTGCTGCGCACAAAGACAGGTCTTGCTCTTATGGCAATCCGTGACAGCGCTTCCGCAGCGGAGACCATGGGTGTGGAGCTTTATAAGACAAAACTGAAATGCTACGTCATTGCCTGCTTCATGATGGGACTGATCGGCGGAGCACAGTATATGCAGACTGCATATATAAATCCCTCCACAGGATTTTCTATCAACTGGACCATTGCCATGACCTTTGCCGTTATTATCGGAGGCCTGGGAACCATGGAGGGACCGATCGTGGGATCTGTTCTGTATGTAGTAATCGTACAGATCATGTATAGTTATCCGGGTATGTCAAATATTGTACTCGGTATTATCGCGATTGTGGTAATTCTGCTTGCGCCCGATGGAATCATGGGTACATTGTATAAGAAAACAGGATTCCAGCTGCTTTCGCCCAGACGGAGCATTCCAAAGGAATAGGAAAAAACAGATTCATATTTTAAAAGTCTCAGGACTGGGAAGCGCCGCGTATTGCGGCGCTTCTTCCTGGTTATGGCAACTGTTTTGCGGTATGAGAAAGTTCTGAATTGTCAAATACAGGAATTACTGGTATAATACCCATTGACAAACTCGGAAAAGTCTGATAAAAATAACAGACTGGAAGGCATAAAGAAGAAATGAGGTAAAAAATATGGCAAAAATTGATTTAAGCCAGTATGGCATTACAGGTGTGAAAGAGATCGTGTACAATCCTTCTTTTGACGCTTTGTATGAGGAAGAGATCAATCCGGCGCTGGAGGGGTATGACAGAGGGCAGGTCAGCGAGCTTGGCGCAGTAAATGTTATGACCGGTATTTATACAGGACGTTCTCCTAAGGATAAGTACATCGTAATGGATGATAATTCAAAGGACACTGTATGGTGGACTTCTGACGAGTATAAAAATGACAATCATCCTGTGTCGGAGGAAGTGTGGAAAGAACTGAAGAAAATCGCCCGGGAAGAGCTGTCCGGCAAGAAGCTGTATGTTATAGACGCTTTCTGCGGCGCGAACAGGGATACCCGTATGGCCATCCGTTTCATTATGGAAGTGGCATGGCAGGCACATTTTGTAAAGAACATGTTTATCCGTCCTGCTGAGGAGGAGCTTGAGAATTTTGAGCCGGATTTTGTTGTTTACAATGCTTCCAAGTCTAAAGTAGAGAACTATAAAGAGCTGGGACTGAATTCTGAGACCGCGGTGGCATTTAATATCACAAGCCGCGAGCAGGTGATTATCAATACATGGTACGGCGGCGAGATGAAAAAGGGTATGTTCTCCATGATGAACTACTACCTGCCCTTAAAGGGAATTGCTTCCATGCACTGCTCTGCCAACACAGATATGAATGGCGGGAATACTGCTATTTTCTTCGGACTTTCCGGAACAGGAAAGACAACACTTTCCACAGATCCCAAGCGTCTTCTGATCGGCGATGACGAGCATGGATGGGATGATAACGGCATCTTCAACTTTGAGGGCGGCTGCTATGCGAAGGTGATTAATCTGGATAAGGAATCCGAGCCGGATATCTACAACGCCATCAGGAAAAACGCTCTTCTGGAGAATGTAACCCTGGACGCTGACGGGAAGATCGATTTTGATGATAAGAGCGTGACAGAGAATACCCGTGTTTCTTATCCCATTGACCACATTGAGAAGATTGTGCGCCCGGTTTCCGCCGCGCCAGCCGCAAAGAATGTTATTTTCCTTTCTGCGGATGCATTCGGCGTACTTCCTCCGGTTTCTGTTCTGACTCCGGAACAGACAGAGTACTATTTCCTGTCCGGCTTTACTGCAAAGCTTGCCGGAACAGAGAGAGGCATCACAGAGCCCACACCGACTTTCTCCGCATGCTTCGGACAGGCTTTCCTGGAACTGCATCCCACAAAATATGCGGAAGAGCTTGTAAAACGGATGAAGATGAGCGGCGCAAAGGCATATCTGGTGAATACAGGCTGGAATGGCACCGGCAGACGCATTTCTATTAAGGATACCCGCGGAATTATTGACGCAATCCTGAATGGTGATATCCTTAATGCTCCGACAAAGAAGATCCCTTACTTTAACTTTGAGGTTCCCACGGAGTTAAAGGGTGTGGATACCGGAATCCTGGATCCCCGGGATACTTATGCTGATATTTCCCAGTGGGAGGCCAAGGCAAAGGATCTGGCAGAGCGTTTCATTAAGAACTTTAAGAAGTATGAAGGAAATGAGATCGGTAAGGCGCTGGTTGCGGCCGGTCCTCAGTTATAAAAAGTCATACTATGGTATCTCCCCGGTTTTCCGGGGGGATTTCAGTCTGTATGTGAGGAATTTCCTGGTATTTTTCTCATAGAATAAAGAGGAATTATGAAAAGAGAAGAGTTATTTCATTATGTGGATCATACTGCTTTAAAGGCATATGTAACATGGGAAGAGATCCGGAAGCTGTGCCGTGAAGCCGTACAGTATGGAATGGCTTCTGTCTGTATCCCCGGCAGTTATGTGAAAAGAGCTCATGAAGCTTTTCCGGATCTGAATATCTGTACTGTAGTCGGGTTCCCGCTGGGGAATACAAGTACTCATGCGAAGCTGGAGGAAACCAGGCAGGCACTGGCGGACGGAGCTTCTGAAATTGATATGGTTATTCATATCGGGATGGTAAAAAGCGGGGAGTATGATGACGTTACAGAAGAAGTCCGTCTGCTGAAAAAAGCGGTGGGAGATAAGATTCTGAAAGTGATTATTGAGACATGTTATCTCACGGAGAAGGAGAAGATCCGGATGTGCCGGGCGGTGACAGAAGCCGGGGCTGATTACATCAAGACTTCTACCGGATTCGGAACCGGGGGAGCCGCCCTGGAGGATGTGAGGCTGATGAGGGAGCATATCGGTCCGGAGGTAAGGATAAAAGCGGCGGGAGGAATCCGCTCCAGAGAAGAGATGGAGGATTATATCGCGGCGGGATGCAGCCGGATCGGAACCAGCAGCGCGATTTCCATGCTGCGGTATGAGTGATTTGATTTCAGAAATTTTATTAACAATGGATGGAAAAGCTGGAATATTTTCATAGTAATAATCTCTTGTCATTATGCACATAGTAAGGTATAATTATTTCAGCAGATTCCTGGGGTGTACGAGAGCCTTGCTATTTTGAACCTACATTTACGTTTATGGGACTCTTATATTGCTGGACGGATGTCAGGCCGCCTCCTCGTATCAGCGGAAGGCAGAAGGACAGTTGCGGACACCCACCTGGCTTTTCGCTAGGCGTCAAAATTGCAGGTACGGCACTTTGGGAATTGCTGAAGATAATATATTGAAATACGAAAGATTTTTACAGGGAACGAAGGAGAACCTGTACGAAAGAAAATCTGATGAATGCACGAATGAGGAAAGAAGCTGCGTGATGCAGCTTCTTTTTTTCAGTCAGACAGGAAAGGTGAACGATGGCGCATGAAAGATAGAAAACGGAGACGGCTCAGACGGAAAATGTTCCAGGGAAGAACAGATCGCAGAATATATATAAGATATATCCTGATGCTGACGGCAATCCTTTTTCTCTGTCTGGAACTGGATCGTTTTGCGCATGAGAAAGCGGTATCCACAGGGAATGAGGAGCTGGTACCTTCTGTGGAGCTGGCGGGATATCTGCAGATCATCCCGCTGACTCCGGAGGAAACCAGGACTCTGATTCTTCCGGATCTGGGCGAATACATAACAGGAGAGGATCTGTATAACCTTCTGGAATATCTCTGCATGGACAAACTGGCAGAGACAGTCAGGGAGGAAGAAGCCTTTGGGGAAGAGGATTTTCTCACTTATGAAATATGGTGCGGGATTTATGGGAGAATGATTGAAGAACTGGGACTTTCGGAACAGGTGGAAACGGTGGAGATACAATATCTCGGGATGCTTATGTCTGAAGAAAGGCTTATGGCGGATAATGGGAATTATGACTGTGATGCGGAGGGAATTGATTTTGTATATGGAGAGACTTATCAGGTATATATCTATGGGAATGTTCTCCTGGGAAAAGCAGTGCCTGTCACCGGACAGATTCTGTCGGAAGAAGAGGAACAGGAGGATCAGGGAGAACAGACCGGACAGATTCAGACGCCCGACACAGTCAGGGTGCTTCTGACACAGGATAATTCTGAAAAAATTTACCGGGAGGAAGTTTTTCTCACTGGAAATGCCGGGCTGCAGGCCGCGATCCCCGGGCGGGAACAGGCTGATCAGAAGCAGGCGGGGCAGGTTCTGGACTGCGGGGAATGGATGAATGAAAATTCTGTGGATGAGATGACGGTATCGTCTGTAGAAGATGGCAGGATTTATATTACAGATGAAACAGGAGAGATTCTTTCTTCCGGATACCGGGGAAGTTTCCGATTGTGCCGGAATGAAAATGGGATATGGATTGTAAATGAAATTTCCATGGAGGAGTATCTTTACGGAGTTGTACCGGGAGAGATGCCGGAAAGCTTTGAAACGGAAGCCCTGAAGGCGCAGGCAGTCTGCGCCCGTACTTATGCGTCCCATCTTGTTTCGCAGGATAAGTATGAAGATTATGGAGCAGATCTGGACGATACTACAGATTGTCAGGTATATCTTCCTTCCGGAGAAAATGAAAAAGCTCTGGAGGCTGTAAAAGATACCGCCGGAAAGGTTCTTTCCAGCCAGGGAGCTCTGGCAGATATTTATTATTTTTCTACATCCTGCGGCTTCACCTCGGGTCTGGAAGTATGGCAGATCAGCAGTCCGGACTATCTGGGAAAGGTCAGTCTGCTGCTGACGCAGGATCTGAAGGTAGGGGAGAATATTACGGTGGATGAGTTTCTGAGAAAGACGGATGTTTCTGCTTACGACAGTGGGAGCAGATATTTCCGGTGGACTGTCCAGCTTGATTTCACAGCGGATATTGAGCAGGTTCTGGAGGCAGTCCGGCAGGAGATTGACGCCGGCGCCGGAAAGGCGGGAATCGAGGCCGCGGGAGGAAGTGATGCAGATCAGCTGGGTGATTTCCAGGGAATGGCTGTGAATGGGAGAAATGACTCCGGAACGGTAACGGATCTTGTCCTGCAGTTTGAATATGGAAAGGTACATTTATATCACGAAAACACGATACGCAATGTCCTGGGCAGGGTAATGGTATCGGTTACGGATAAAAACGGAGAAATTGTCCATACTCTTAATATGCTGCCAAGCGCCGCGTTTTCTGTAGAGGATTCCGGAGATGGAATAATTACCCTTTATGGCGGCGGACTGGGCCATGGGATAGGTATGAGCCAGTATGGAGCCGACGGGATGGCAGAAGCGGGAAAAACTTATGATGAGATTCTGGATTTCTTTTTCCCGGGGACAGAGATTGCGGGAAATTAACAGGAAGTGCTTGCGGGAGACGGAAAAAAATGGTATGGTATCAACCGTGTAAAGAAACCCGCAGGAGGAGTATAAGGTGAAACAGGTTCTGTCCTATTTTATAAAGAAAATCAAAGAGGATAATATTGGCGCGTACGCAGGGCAGGCGTCGCTGTTCCTGATTATGTCCATGATACCGTTCCTGCTGGTTTTGTTGTCTCTTCTGAGATTCACACCGGTTTCAGAGAGCATGATTCTGGCTGGAATCGAGCTGATCAGTCCGGGGTATGTGAGCTCCACGGTGGTTGCCATTGTGGATGAGGTGTATCACAATACCGGAGGAGTCCTGTTTGTATCTCTTGTGTTTTCTGTTTATTCTGCGGCAAAGACGATACAGAGTCTGCGTTATGGACTTAATATTGTTTATGAAATAGATGAGACCCGTAACTGGTTTATACTTCGTCTGCGAGCCATGGTGGAGACCTTTTTTCTTATTCTGGCGATTCTTATTCTGGCGATTCTTCTGATGTTCGGAAAAACAATCCAGGATATGCTGGTGGAATATGTGCCAATTGTGGCTGTTGTGACAGAAACAATTCTGAAGCTGCGGATGCTGATTTTGTTTTTTGTTCTGATTGGAATCTTTACCGTGATTTATAAGGTGCTCCCTAACCGGAAAGCGACCTTCCGCAGCCAGCTGGTTGGAGCTGTCGGATGCTCGGTTGCCTGGTATGTATTTTCTTTTGGCGTATCCATTTATATTGAAGTATTTAACGGTTTTTCCTTTTATGGGAGTCTGACAACCATTGTCCTGATGATGTTCTGGCTTTACTTTGCCATGTATATTTTTCTGGTCTGCGGAGAGATAAATAATGCTTTTGAAATGATTCTTGCTAAGCTGAAGCTGGATTTCAAAATGAGGAAGCAGAAGAAGATGAGAAAAAAGATTGAGAAGCAGGAGAGGGAGAAGCGGGAGAATGAGAAAGTCTGAAAGTAAACTTCCGGACCTTCCCCGGTGACGCGCCTGCCATGTCAGAGGGAGGTAAAAATGAGAGAAGGGTTTCCCCGATGATGGGGAAACCCTTCTGCGGTTTATCTGCTGACAATTTTGTAATAGCTTTTTGCAGTAATGGAATAAATAATAATATACAATACCGCAAATCCCGCGAAGGTTCCGACCAGACAGAAAATAAAGGATTTTACATCTCCCATGGCCAGCACCGACAGAAGTCTGGAAACAATAGGGAAGGCAAAAGCGGAATGGACACCCGCAATCACCAGGGGCAGGAAAAATACCATTAATACCTGGGAACGGATAAATTTCCGGATATTGTCTCTGGACAGTCCCACATTCTGCATGATCTCATATCTTCTGGCGTCCTGCAGTCCCTCTGAAATCTGCTTATAGTAGATGATCAGGACTGTAGCGATCAGAAAGATGATACTTAAGAAGATGCCGACGAAAAACATACTTCCATACAGGGGCAGATAGCGGTCGTAGCTGGATGATCTGGATTTTGCGCTGGCATAGAAGCTGATACCCTCTGTCTCTGCTGTGGATGGATTGTTCTGAGCGAATAATTCCTGTTCTCCCTGGAAAGCGTTGTTGAATCTCTGAAGGACGGCCTCTGAACGGGCAGAATCGGGAATATTATAACCACAGTAAAAATTCATGGGAGAGGCGTTGCTGCCGTAAATTTCTCTTTGCCGGTAATATAGTTCCGTCAGGGTATCCATGCTGTCTGTTACGATATAATAGACCGATATGCCGGTATTGGCAGAGAAAACTATTGCTTCGGGAAGTTCATCCAGAACTTCTCTCACGGTAAACGTCCGGTTCATGACAGACAGAGTATCATAGGAATAAGAAGTGTCTGTGTTGGAATAGACCAGAACTTCGTCCGGGCTGAGATCTGTCTCCTGGCCGGTAACGCGGCTGTAATCTTCCGCTGTGGTAAAGACCAGGGTACAGAAGGCGTTGATGTTGATGGATGTTGCAGCGTCCATATCCACCAGGAAGGTATCTTCCTTCTGCTGGGCGCCGATTCCGAAGGCAATGGCATAGATTTCATCAGAGATTTCCACGCCTTCGTCCTCCGCGGCCTGTTTCAGCAGTTCCCGGGTGTCTGAGAAATACTGCTCAGAGAAGTTATCTGTATTCATATATACGCTGGCATTTATTTCCCGTGGGTAGCGCTGCTGCACCATATTGTCAATTCCCGAATACAGGGAGAGGGTAGTGGATACGGCAATAATGACCATGGTGGACAGAATACAAATGCTGGAAAGGCTGGCGGCATTTTGTTTCATCCGGTAAAGCATGTTGGATATATTGATAAAGTGGTTAGCCTTATAATAATATTTCTTATTTCTCCTGAGGCTTTTCAGCCAGATGATGCTGCCTGCGGTGAACAGACAATAGGTGCCGGTGACCACAAAGATCACAGCCAGAAAGAACAGGCCGAAGGCTGCCAGGGGATTGGTGATGCTGACGGAAATGCCGTAGCCGGTGACAATGGCTGCCACGCCGATAACGGCCAGTATCCATTTGCTCCGGGGTTCTTTTTCTCCCACATCGCTTCCATGCAGAAGAGCAATGGTGTTGGAAAACTGGATCTGGCGGAAGGCATTCAGAAACAGAATCAGGTGGATGACTGCAAACAGGATCACAGTCCGGATAATTGCGTCCCCGGAGATCTCAAAACCCAGAGGAATTTCAGCCCCCATCAGCCGCATCAGTCCGGCAAAAGCCAGCTTATACAGAAGAAGACCGATGAGGATTCCGCTGATGATGCTGCCGCCCGCGATAATAACTGTTTCATTGAATATAATTCTGGCAATATGGCGTTTTTCCAGTCCGAGAACATTATATATTCCGAATTCCCTTTTCCGTTGTTTCATTAGAAAACTGTTGGTATAGAACAGGAAGATGGCAGAAAAGATAATCATCAGCCCTGTTCCAAGCTTCAGCATATACCGGATGGCTCCTGAACCGTAGACCGCATCCATATTGGAGTTGGTTGTCAGCGCCTGGATAATGTAGAACAGGGTCGCCATCAGAATACAGGTCAGCAGATAGGGAATATACATACGGTAGTTTTTCCGGAACCGGACTCGCCCATGATCGCGATGTATTCTCCCCGGTTGACGGAGAAGGAAACATCGGAAAGGGCCTGGACCTGGTTGCCGGACAACCGGGTGGTATATATTTTTTGCAGATTATGAACTTCTAAGATTGCCATTTCAATCATACCTCCTGTTGCTGTGTTTTATTTTTTCTGGATTCAGTATAACAAAAGCCCTGGTGAGGATGCCATTTCTTTATCTGACAATATGGAGCCAGACCTTTCAAAAATGAAAGGCTGGCTGAAATTTCTGTGTTTTCCGGGAAAATATCATTCCACGTCAGAAAACTGGCGGGAGAGATTAATATAGAAAGTAGTTCCTTCCCCCAGGGTGGAGGTGACAGAGATGGGATGGGACAGACGTCCCAGTATTTTTTTACAGAGATATAGTCCGAGACCGGTAGATCTTTTTTCCACACGACCGTTATAACCAGTATAGCTTTTCTCGAAAATCCGGGGCAGATCCTCCGGGGAGATGCCGATTCCGGTATCTGCTATGGAAAGGACCAGATGGCTGTCCACGGAAATAGTGATACTTCCCTCATTTGTATATTTCACGGCATTTGACAGGATCTGGTCAATCACGAAGGAAAGCCATTTTTCGTCGGTCAGCACTTTCTGACCGGATGGCTCATAGATGAGACGCAGCTTTTTCTGGATAAACTGACCGGCGTATTTGCGGACAGACTGGCGTATGATGTCATCCAGATCATAATATTTAATTACAAAATCAGAGGAAGGGCTGTCCAGACGGAAGTAGCAGAGAACCATCTCCACATACTGCTCAATCCGGAAAAGCTCTGTCTTCAACTGCCTCCCCAGGAGAGTATCTTCCTTCTGAAGCAGCAGCCGCATGGCGGCGATGGGAGTTTTGATCTGGTGTACCCATGTGGTGTAGTAATCTGTCAGATCTGTCTTTTCCATGTTTTCCGCAGTGATTTTCCGGGAGTAGAGATTATTCAGGGAGAGAACCAGCTCCTGGTAGTCCTTTTCTGGTTGTGATAAAACCGGTAAGGCCGGCCTGATCCAGCTTGCGGCGCAGCCGGGAGACGTTGATGGTCAGTGTGTTTTCATCCACATAGCAGTCCGTTTCCCAGAGCTTTGTCATAAGGGTATCGCGGCTGACAATTTCCCCTTTATTCTCCATCAGTGTCTGGAGAATCCGGTAGTCATTTTTAGTCAGGGAGATCTTCTGATCCTGGTAAGAGAGAGTGGTGTCGCTCATATTCAGAATGGCTCCTCTGTGTTCCAGAAATGACGTTTTCTGCCCGAAATCATAAGTCCTGCGCAGAAGCGCCTGGATCTTGGCAGTCAGGACATCCAGATCAAAAGGTTTTGCAATGAAATCGTCGCCGCCCATATTCATGGCCATTACGATATTCATGTTGTCGGAAGCGGAGGAAATAAAAATCACCGGAACTCTGGAAATCTTACGGATTTCCGAGCACCAGTAATAGCCGTTAAAAAAGGGCAGCGAGATATCCAGGAGTACCAGGTGGGGATCAGAGGAAATGAAATCCTTCAGAACATTTCTGAAATCCTCCGCTGTATTTACTTCCAGGTTCCAGACTTCAAGATGCTCTTTTATTTTCCGGGCAATCACCAGGTCATCTTCTACTAAAAAAATCTTATGCATAGTTACCATACCTCTTTTCAGTGTTTTATTATACTATTTCCTTGTAAAAATAGAAAGTGTCTTATGGCGAAAATGTGCTTGATGTTTCCGCACGGCTATGATAGAATAAATTCCGGTTTATAATGAAAAAGGCTGTGAAGATGTCAGTAGGCAGTCCTTCGGATTACAGAGAGGATATGTGAGGCGCTGAGAGCATATCTAAGGAAAGAGAACTGCTGAATTTCCCATCGGAGCTTCTGATCTGAACATATGGATGCCGTCTGTACCAGAAAGGGTTATTTTTATCCGGATATGGGGAGATGGAAATCAGAAGAGATAGTAGGATCAGACGTTGCCATGCACGTTACGCGTAAAAGAGCCCGGCTTCTGCCGGGAAAATGGGTGGTACCGCGGATATCAGACTTCGTCCCTTTGTGGATGAGGTTTTTTTGTTTATCCGGAAAATGGAAACCCTTTTAGAAGAATTTTATATGGACAGGAATCTGTCCGGAAATAATTTGCAGCCCAGGATGAGAGGAGAATCTGAAATGGAAGAAAAGCTGAAAGAGATCAGAGAGCGGGCCCTGAAAGAAATCGAGAGCGCTGACGGACTTGCGAAGCTGAATGAAGTCAGGATCGCGTACCTTGGAAAAAAAGGTGAACTGACCGCCGTATTAAAGGGTATGAAAAATGTCAGTCCCGGGGACCGTCCGAAGGTAGGACAGATGGTAAATGAGACCCGGACAGTGATTGAGGAGAAGCTGGAAGAGGCAAAGGCCCGGATGGAAGCGCTGGAGCTGGAGAAACGCCTGAAGGAAGAAGTGATAGACGTGACTCTTCCCGCAAAGAGAAATAAAGTCGGACATGGACATCCCAATACCATTGCCCTGGAGGAAGTGGAGCGTATTTTTGTGGGAATGGGATATGAGGTTGTGGAAGGACCCGAGGTGGAATACGATTACTATAATTTTGAAGCGCTGAATATTCCTGCCAATCATCCCGCCAGGGACGAGCAGGATACCTTTTATATCAATGACAGGATTGTGCTGCGGACACAGACCTCGCCGGTGCAGGTGCGCATGATGGAGCAGGGAAAGCTCCCCATCCGTATGATCGCGCCGGGCAGGGTATTCCGTTCCGATGAGGTGGACGCTACCCATTCTCCTTCTTTCCATCAGATTGAAGGCCTTGTCATTGATAAAAATATTACCTTTGCGGATCTGAAAGGAACACTGGAAGAATTCGCAAAGGAAATGTTTGGGCCGGAGACAAAAGTGAAATTCCGTCCCCATCATTTCCCCTTCACAGAACCCAGCGCCGAGGTGGATGTGACTTGCTTTAAATGCGGCGGAAAGGGCTGCCGGTTCTGTAAAGGAGAGGGATGGATCGAAATACTCGGCTGCGGTATGGTCCACCCCCACGTACTGGAAATGAGCGGCATAGATCCCAAAGAATACAGCGGTTTCGCGTTTGGCGTAGGTCTGGAACGTATCGCCCTTCTGAAATATGAGATCGACGATATGCGCCTTCTCTACGAAAACGACGACAGATTCCTGAAGCAGTTTTAGCGTCAGCATGGAGAAGTCAGTTATGGATTCCATACGGGAAAATCTGATTATAACCGTATGGAACCAGGAAAAGCAGATTGTGATGACAATATAGAAGAAAGAAAAACGAGGAGATCAATTATGGTTACATCTTTAAAGTGGATCAAAGCATATGTGCCGGATCTGGATGTGGAGCCCCAGGAATATATGGACGCCATGACCCTTTCCGGCTCGAAGGTAGAAGGATATAAAAGAATGGATGAGGATCTGGATAAGATCGTGATCGGACAGGTGCTTTCCATTGAAAAACATCCCGACGCGGACAAGCTGGTGGTCTGCCAGGTAAATGCAGGGGAAGAGACGATCCAGATTGTGACCGGAGCGCCCAATGTATCTGAGGGAGCAAAGGTGATTGTAGTGCTGGACGGCGGCCGTGTGGCAGGAACCCATGCAGATGGGAAAACAGTTCCCGGCGGTGTGAAAATCAAGGCCGGGAAACTCCGGGGAGTGCCGTCCTGTGGTATGATGTGTTCTATTGAGGAGCTGGGATCCAGCACAGATATGTATCCGGACGCAGATCCGGACGGGCTTTATATTCTTCCGGAGGACGCTCCTGTGGGAGAGAGCGCGGTTGCGTATCTGGGCCTGGATGATGTTGTCGTAGAATACGAAATCACGTCCAACCGTGTGGACTGTTTTTCTGTACTGGGAATTGCCAGGGAGGCTGCGGCTACGTTTGACAAAGCATTTGTTCCGCCTGTAGTGACAGAGACAGGAAATAATGAGGACGTCAATGATTATATTAAGGTAACGGTGGAAGATCCGGAGCTCTGCCCCCGGTATACAGCCAGGGTAGTGAAAAATATTAAGCTGGCGCCTTCGCCGGAATGGATGCAGAGACGGCTTGCCGCCCATGGAATCCGCCCCATCAACAATATTGTTGATATTACAAACTACGTGATGGAAGAGTATGGTCAGCCTATGCACGCCTATGACATGGATACCATAGCAGGCCGGGAAATCCGTGTGCGCCGGGCGTCCCAGGGGGAGAAGTTTATCACTCTGGACGGACAGGAGCGTACTCTGGATGACAGTGTTCTGATGATCTGCGATGGAGAAAAGCCGGTAGGTCTTGCGGGAATCATGGGCGGAGAAAATTCCATGATTACCGATCACGTTCACACCATGCTGTTTGAGGCGGCCTGCTTTGACGGAACAAATATCCGTCTGTCCAGCAAAAAAGTGGGACTGCGCACGGATGCTTCTTCCAAGTTTGAGAAGGGGCTGGATCCCAACAATGCCATGGAGGCCATGAACCGCGCCTGCCAGCTTGTGGAAGAACTGGGCGCCGGAGAAGTCGTAGGCGGCGCTGTAGATGTTTACAGCAGACCCATGAAGGGACACCGGATTCCCTTTGATCCGGACTGGATTAACAGTCTGCTGGGAACCGGTATTGATGAAGCGACTATGCTTGGCTATTTTAAGAAAATAGATCTGGATTTCGATCCGGAGACCAGAGAAGTAGTTGCTCCTTCCTGGAGACAGGATCTGATCCGTGATGCGGATATTGCGGAGGAAGTGGCGAGATTTTACGGGTATGACAATATTCCCACCACGCTTCCCCATGCATCCACCACAGGAAAGCTTTCCTATAAGCTGCGGATCGAGGAGGTCGCCCGGGAGGTGGCGCAGTTCTGCGGTTTCTCACAGGCAATGACCTACTCCTTTGAGAGTCCGAAGGTGTATGATAAACTGCGGATTCCGGCTGACAGTTCTCTGCGCCGGGCAGTTGTGATTTCCAATCCCCTGGGAGAGGATTTCAGTATCATGCGTACCGTTTCCCTTAATGGAATGCTGACTTCGCTGGCAACCAATTATAACCGGAGAAATAAAGATGTACGCCTTTATGAGCTGGGAAATATTTATCTGCCGAAGCAGGTTCCGGTTACGGAGCTTCCCGAGGAGAGAATGCAGTTTACCCTGGGATTTTACGGCGAGGGCGATTTCTTTACCATGAAGGGCGTAATCGAGGAATTCCTGGCTGCTGCCGGGATGAACCTGAAGCCGTCCTATGATCCGGAAGCAGATCTTCCTTTTATGCATCCGGGCCGGAAGGCGTCGGTTGTTTATGACGGACAGGTCGTTGGATATCTGGGAGAAATCCATCCTGTGGTCGCGGCTGATTATGAAATCAAAGAAAGAGTATATGTGGCCGTCCTTGATATGCCGGAGATCGTGAAGCGGGCAGCTTTTGACCGGAAATATGAGGGGATTGCCAGATTCCCGGCGGTTTCCCGTGATTTGTCCATGGTAGTGCCGAAACAGATTCTGGCGGGAGAGATTGAAGCCGTTCTGGCCCAGAGAGGCGGAAAAATGCTGGAGTCCTATGAACTGTTCGATATTTATGAGGGCGAGCAGATCAAAGAGGGATACAAATCCCTGGCTTATAAGCTGACTTTCCGTCTGAAGGACCGTACACTGGAGGAGAGCGATATCACCTCTGTGATGAAGAAAATCATGAACGGACTGGACCGGATGGGAATTGAGCTGAGGCAGTAAGGAGCAGTCATGAAAACAAGCGATTTTTATTTTGACCTTCCCCAGGAGCAGATCGCCCAGGATCCCCTGGAGGACCGGTCTTCCTCCCGGCTTCTGGTTCTGGATAAGAAAACCGGGGAATATGAGCACCGGATCTTCCGGGATATTGTGGATTATTTAAAGCCCGGCGACTGCCTGGTACTGAACAATACAAAAGTAATTCCCGCCCGTCTTCACGGGGAGAAAGAGGGAACCGGGGCCCATATCGAAATTCTTCTGCTGAAGCGGCGGGAGAATGATATCTGGGAGACCCTGGTGAAGCCGGGAAAAAAAGCAAAGCCCGGAACAAAGATCCTGTTTGGCGGCGGCCTTCTGACCGGGGAGGTTCTTGAAGTAGTAGAAGAGGGCAACCGGCTGATCCGGTTTTCCTATGAGGGGATTTTTGAGGAGATCCTGGACCAGCTGGGGCAGATGCCCCTTCCGCCTTACATTACCCACCAGCTGAAGGACAAAAACCGCTATCAGACAGTTTACGCAAAATATGACGGTTCCGCGGCGGCGCCTACGGCAGGGCTTCACTTTACGCCGGAACTGCTGGAGCAGGTGCGGGAGATGGGCGTGGAAATTGCCGAGGTCACACTCCATGTGGGACTGGGAACCTTTCGTCCTGTAAAGGTGGAGAATGTTCTGGAGCATCATATGCATTCCGAGTTTTACATGATTGATGAGGATGCCGCAGAGAAAATTAACCGGACAAAAGAAAACGGCGGGCGTGTGATCTGCGTGGGAACCACCAGCTGCCGTACCATTGAATCTGCGGCGGATGAAAAGGGACATATCCGGCCTGTAAGCGGATGGACTGATATTTTTATCTATCCGGGTTATCAGTTCAGGGTGCTGGACTGCCTGATTACCAACTTTCATCTTCCGGAATCCACCCTTCTGATGCTGGTTTCCGCGCTGGCAGGGCGGGAGTATATTCTGGCGGCTTATGAAGAAGCGGTGAAGCAGGGATATCGTTTCTTCTCTTTTGGGGATGCCATGTTCATTAAATGATTTGTATATAAGGAAAACCCTGGAGTACGATCTCCGGGGTTTTCCTCTGCCATCTGGCCTGAAATACTCATATCATTTAGCCTGTTGCCGGAACTTTACAAAACACATCTGATGCTGGGAGATGCGCCTGAACGGATTAAAAAATTTACTGCCCGGGAAAAGCATCCCTCCCATATCTGCTTCCCGTGATCCGGTAAACAAAAGGGAACTGTTGCAAAATAGATGAGTAATCTATAGTGCAACAGCTCTCCTTTTTAATATCTGAAAGGCAGACAATAAAACCGGCTATGGGATGACGGCAGTCCGATCAGCAGAAAAACTCCTGCATTGCCCGGATCATGTACGCGGTATCTTTCGTTCCGGCGGTTTCATAAGGCGAGTGCATGGCCAGCTGGGGCAGACCGATGTCCACGGTGCGGAGAGCCACCTTTGTATTGGAGATATTTCCCAGGGTGGAGCCGCCCGCCATATCGGAGCGATTAACAAAGGTCTGGACAGGGACGCCGGCCTTTTGGCAGATGTCCCGGAACATGGCGGCGGAAACGCCATCGGTACAGTATCTCTGGTTCGCGTTGAATTTGATTACAATTCCCCCGTTCAGATATGGGCGGTTGGATACATCTGTCTTGTCTGTATGGTTCGGATGAACGGCATGGGCATTGTCGGCGGAAAGCATGAGACTGTCCGCCAGATGGATCAGGTAATCCTCCCGGCTGTATCCCAGACAGTCATGGACTCTGGTCAGCGTGTCATAGAGAAAGGTGGATGCCGCTCCCTGTCTGGTGCTGCTGCCGACCTCCTCATTGTCCAGTACACAGTGAACTGCCATATAATCTTCTTTTTTCCCTTCCAGAAAACCCCGCAGGGAAGCAAAAGCGCATTGCAGGTCATCCAGACGGCCGCTGGAAATAAATTCTCCGGATGCGCCCCAGATGCTGGCCGGCTGCCGGTTGTAAAGGAAAAGGTCATGGCCGAGGATTTCCTCTTCACGGACGCCTGCCGCCCCGGCAATCTGTCTGAAAAAACTTCCTTTTGCGGTAATATCACCGTACAGGGGCAGCATATCCTTCTGCGCATTGTATTTGTAGCCGTTATTGATCTCCCGGTTCATATGGATAGCCAGATTGGGGATCAGCAGAAGATCCCGGTCTGCATCAGCCAGAACGGAACGCAGTTCCCCGGAGACGGCGTCTTTTACAATGACTCTTCCGGCTACCGAAAGAGGCCGGTCAAACCAGGGCGCGCAGAGCATTCCGCCATAGGGTTCCACATTCAGTTTCACATAATGTCCTTCCACTTCCAGTTCCGGGTTCTCTTTGATTTTGTAGGCAGGGGAATCACTGTGGCTGGCCGCGATGCGCATACCTTTCATATCCTGTGCGGGAACGGTAAAGGCGATCAGGGAAGAGCCGTTTCTTGTGACAAAATAGCTTCCGCCCAGAACAACGTTCCATTTCTGGTTTTCTTTCAGCTCCATAAAACCCTGTCCGGCGAGCTGGTCTGCCATGGTCTGTACGGCATGGAATGGAGAAGGACATCTCCGGATAAATTCTGCAAGCTGTTCTGATAGTTTTCTGTACATAAGGTACCCTCCTTGTTTCAGTGATGCCGGGAATACAGGGATTCCGTCAGCGTTTTCTCAGGAACGGTTTCTGCCTCTGCGCGCGATCCGGGGCATAATAAAACCAAGACCAATCAGTACAAAAGGCGTAATGATATTCAGGATTAACTGGAATCTGTCTTCAGAATAAATACCGAGGATGCAGGCAAATGCTGTGACAAAGAAGCACCAGCCGCCGATCAGCATACCGGGAATCCGTCTCCTGGCGAACTGGTACTCGGCAGTAAATTTATCACCCAGACGCTTCAGCGCGATATATGCGGCGAACACCCAGAGATAACGAAGGGGCATACATACGGAATTTACTTTTACCAGCCATTTTACCAGGGCGTCTACATTTTCGATTCCGAATACCGGAACAATGATCAGGATGGAAACAATAACCAGGATCAGTTTGTGTCCGTTGGTGTAAGTGCCGTATTTATTCTTTTTAAACAGCGCTTTCGGAATATATTTTTCATCTGCGCTGTCTAACAGCATCCGAAGCGGGGCGTCGATAGACAGGACCATGACGGAAAACTGGCTGATCAGGTTTACAATGGCGTAAATGACAACAAACAGATCACCCACATGATAGTATTCGCCCAGCATCTGGAATGCGTAGTAAGCGCCGTTGGTCATCAGGTCCTCCGGGATATTGTCAGAATCGAACATCATTCCCAGAGCAATTGTTCCCAGCATGGCGCAGACTGCCACCATGGCGGCCAGGGTAATCATACCCCGGGAAAAATCCTTTGCCGGATTTTTTGTTTTATTTACATAGGGAGAAAGCTTCTCGCAGCCGCCCACTGCAAATACAAGGATAGAAAGGCTCAGAAAGAAATTGCCGTCGAAGGCAGGCATAAAAGTATCCAGGGACCAGTCTATTTTCAGTACATCCGCGTCAGTAATGCCGGGAGCGGCAATCATCATGACAATGAAAAGCAATGACATAACGAACATGGTGGAACCCGCGATTGCGGTCAGTTTTTTGAGAACGCCCAGCCCTCTGGATGCGATCCATACGGCAAATAAAAACAGAACCAGACAGATAACCGCCATCAGCTGTACATTCATCTCGCTGGCTCTGGCATCACGGAAAACGGCCCAGCTGGCGGCGATAACAGAAGAGTTCGGCTTCTGGGAAATATAGGGCATATGTACGATCCAGTAGGTCCATCCGGCCATATAGGCCATTCCGGGGCTTATGGTGCGCCGGATCCAGGAGCTGACGCCTCCGTCTTCGTTTTTAAAGGTGCTTCCCAGCTCGCCCACCATCAGGGCGTAGGGAATAAAGTAGACGGCAAAAAGGAGCAGCCAGGATACGATTGCTTTTAAGCCTCCGTATTCGGAAAAGCCATTGATAACATTTCCAAATCCCCAGACGGTGGAAAAGGCCATAAATGCCAGATTGTACCAGAGGATCTTTTTTTCATTTTGTGAGTTGTTCATAACAGTTCTCCTCTCAAATCAGTATATACAGCTGAATTTTATTAATTCAGACAACTGATCCATTTTATCTGTTTCCCCTGCAGAATGTCAAGAAAAATGTGCTTAAACTGGCATGGCGGTAGTAACAGTGTTATTGTTCACAGTAACGTAACAGCGGAGGAGAACCGCAGCATATCTGGCAGATGCGTAAACTTATCAGACAAGATACGGACAGCTGGCAGAAATGATGCCTGCCAGCTGTGATGTGTGATGCCTGTTTACTTTTCATAGATCGTATAATGATGTTTCTTTAACAGCTCCACTGACTTTTCGTAGGTGTCCTGATCATAAAATTCCACCTGCAGGACTCCCTGCTGGAATTCCCGGTTGTGGATAATACCGATATTTTTAATACTGATGCCGTTGGTGGCCAGAATCGTTGCCACGGTGGCGATCCCTCCGGCTTCATCAATCAGATCCAGAAACAGCTGGTAAACCGGATGGAGCGCGCCTTTGTGGGAAATATTGAAGGAATCCCGGTATTCCTTGGCGGAACTGAAGAACTGTCTGATTTCCTTCTCATGTCCTCCGGCGATGGTATCCCGGGTTCCCTTCAGCGCCTCCATATAAAGATCAATCAGATGGATAATCTGGTTTCTGTTGGCAATGCAGATATTTTCCCACATGGTAGGATCAGAGGAAGCCACCCTTGTGATATCCTTGAAGCCTCCGGCCGCGATGGTACGCAGGGTTTCATTGTCGTCATCCAGGTTTTTCACCAGACTGACCAGCGTAGAAGCGATTACCGTAGGCAGATGACTGATGGACCCCACAGAAAAATCATGTTTTTTGTAATCCAGAATCAGGGGCAGGGCGTCGATGCTTTTTACAAAAGATTCAAATTCTGCTATTTTGGAACAGGGAACCGTTTCTGTGGGGGTGAGAAGATAAAAAGCATTTTCCAGCATGTAGGGAGTAGAGTATTCGTAGCCCACATGTTCAGTGCCGCACATGGGATGACCGCCGATAAAATGTTTCTCCAGTTCCGGATATTGGCGGATGTTTTCATGGATCCGGTTCTTTACGCTCCCTACGTCGGTCAGAAGCATATCATCGTGAAGAATGCCGGACAGAGTCCGGACGTAATCATTATTATTTAAAACAGGAGCGCACAGATAAATATAATCGCAGTCTGCGAATTCCTCTGTGACGCCGCTGCATTCTTTTGAAATAACGCCCTCCGCAAGAGCCATGTCAAGTGTTTCGCGGCTGATATCGTAAGCAATCATCTCAATCTGCGGGTGTATGCGGTGAATGGTTTTCGCGACAGAGCCTCCGATATGTCCCAGGCCGATAAAGCCGATTTTTTCCGGAATCATAATATACTCCCCCTTGTCTGCTTGAAATTAATATATAACCGATTGCAAAGATCATAACGCTTTTTGAAGGGAAAGTCAACACTTTAACGTGCGAAAGCCGACCGGCTTTTGAAGCTGTGCGGATAATACGGATTTTAAAAAAATATGCACATCGTAAATGCAATATATTGACAATCTCCACCTGTTCATCTATAGTAAAGACAATGAAATGGCGATATTATGGCAATAACAAGTATTGCTTTAAGGGCGGACGATAACTTAAAACAGCTGCGGGAATTAATGGCAGACCCGGTCCTGACAGGAGACCTTTTTTGCCATGGCCGCAAAACAAGGCGGTGCGGGAACAGGCATTATCGTTTCATATAACCACGACAGACGCGGGTATGATCGGGTATGATATGGAATTACCGGATATGTATTTTACAATTGGAAAATCTGCAAAGTCAGGGACGGTAAGGGGGCTGTCTGACAGCAAAAGTGTCTGGTCCGGGACACAATATGCTGCTGTCTGCCGCCCGTTTTTGTTTGTCGGAAAATTCGATTTCCGGGTTAATAAATAATACAAAGGATAGCTGGTTTGCGGGGAATAATATGGTATTCAGTTCACTTATTTTTTTATGTATTTTTTTGCCGGTAGTATATATTCTGCATCTTATACTTCCATCAGTCCGATGGAAGAACGGGTTGCTGATCGTTGCGAGTCTTCTTTTTTATGCCTATGGGGAACCGGTATATGTGCTGCTGATGATCCTCAGTACTCTGATTAATTATTTCGGGGCGAGGGCTTTGGACGGGGTATCCCACAGGAAGACAGTTCTGGCGGTTATAGTAATCCTGAATCTGGGTATATTGGGAGTTTTCAAGTATACAGGTTTTATTCTGAATACTCTGAATGAAATCGGCAATCTTCATATTCCGGTACCCGGTATTGTCCTTCCTATAGGCATTTCATTCTTCACATTCCAGGCATTATCTTATGTTATTGATGTATACCGGGGGAATGTTGCGGTTCAGAAGAATTATTTTAAAGTATTATTGTATATATCATTCTTTCCCCAGCTGATTGCGGGACCGATTGTAAAATATCGTGACATCGAACTGGAAATTAATGACCGGACGGTGACTGCCCAGGAGTCGGCAGCCGGGCTGGAGAGATTTATTTTCGGATTATCAAAAAAAGTACTGATTGCCAATACCATGGGACTGGCTGCAGATAACATTTTCAGTGCGGGCAATGGAAGTATTCATGCATTGACGGCATGGATTGGCGCTTTTGCGTATCTGCTTCAGATTTACTATGACTTTAGCGGATACAGCGACATGGCGATCGGTCTGGGACGTATGTTTGGTTTCCATTTCAAGGAGAATTTTCTCCACCCCTATGGAGCAACCTCAATCCAGGATTTCTGGCATAAATGGCATGTTTCCCTGTCCGGATGGTTTAAGGAGTATCTGTATATACCGCTGGGTGGGAACAGAAAAGGGCGTCTGCGTACCTGTATAAATAAAATAATTGTATTTTTCTGTACCGGATTGTGGCATGGAGCCAGCTGGACATTTGTGTTGTGGGGGCTGTTCCATGGAGCATTTCTGCTTCTTGAGGATTTCGTACCGGTATTAAAGAAACTGCCAAAAGCATTGTCGCATATCTATGTGGTTGTGGTAGTAATGGTTGGTTTTGTGCTGTTCCGGGCAGATACTATTAGCCAGGGCGGATATTTTATCCGTCAGATGTTTACCGGATTTTCCATGAATGAGGCCGGAATCAGCCTTGCCGCGCAGCAGCTTACGCCATGGTTTATCGCAATGTTTATTGCGGGAATCGTTTTCATGGCGCCGGTTCAGAAATACACGGAAAGACTGGCGGCCCTTCTGGAGGAGGGCGGTGAAAATTCCGGAAAGACCAGACGGGGGCAGGCTGTGATTGGACGGAGTGTCAAAGCGGCGCGCCTGATTGTGGGAGTCATCTGTATCCTTTTACTGATCTGGTGTATGATGAGATTATCTTCAGGAACCTATAATCCATTTATTTATTTCAGATTCTGATAAAAAGAACTTATGGCGGAATAAACAGATTGGAAATAAAACCGATGAAGAGAAAGACAGGAAATGTAATATTTGTAGCGGCCTGCATGGCAATCGGACTGATTCCTTTTGCCTGTATGGCTGTTGCGAAGACAGAGACGACAACAGAAAACAGAGTATTATCTGAATGGCCCGCACTGATAGAAGATGGTTCTCTCAATGTGAATTTCCTGCCGGAAGCAGGAACTTATTTTGAAGATCACTTTGCCTTCCGGAATCAGATAGTAGCGGCAGATTCGCTGGTTATGGGAAAAATATTTCATCAGTCAGCAGTAGATACCGTGCTGGTGGGAACAGACGGCTGGCTGTATTATACAGATTCCCTGGATGATTATCTGGGGCAGAATGTGGTTTCTGACCGGGGAGCATATAATATCGCCAATAACCTGAAGATTGTACAGAATAAAATGGCTCAGCTTGGAATAGATTTCGCATTTACCATCGCGCCGAATAAAAATTCCCTTTATGATGAGCATATGCCTTATTATTACCGGATAAAGGCCAGTGATGTAAATAACCGCCAGAAGGTGATTCCGTTGCTGGAACAGTTATCGGTGAAGTATATTGACTTATATACTCCTTTTGAACAGTCAGATGAAGTATTATACAGGGCACAGGATTCCCACTGGAATGAAAAGGGAGCTGTACTGGCATACAATACAATTCTGGATGATCTGGGAAAAGAGCACAATGACTTTTCTGACGTACAGGTTTCCCGGACAAAAACGGAAAAGGGTGATCTGGGAGTATCTCTGTACTCGGTAGCGGCGGAGACGGAGTGGGATTACCGGTATGAGTACGATAGCCAGTTTACCTATGTGACAGATACGGAGAGCTGGGAAGATGTGTGGATCCAGACAGAGTCCGATGGAAAAAGCGGAAGTCTGCTGATGTTCCGGGATTCTTTTGGAAATACATTATCACCTCTGATTGCGGAGGAATATGGACAGGCGGCATTTTCCAGAGATACTGTTTATCATCTGGATTCACGTATAGATGCCTGCCAGCCGGATGTTGTAATATTTGAGATTGTGGAACGGAATCTGGAACGTTTCGGACAGTTTGCAAGGACAGACAATTCTTCAGGGCCGCCGATTATGGAGGCGCCCTATGCAGGTGAAGCAGATATTTACAGTGCTGTAACGGTGGAAAACGGAGCCACGGCAGAAGCATTTTTGTCGGATCAGAGACCGGATTATTTATGTATTACCGGTCAGATTGATGAAGAACTTCTGGACACGGAAACAAATGTATATCTGGAAATCACATCAGACGGAACCTCAAATGTATATGAGGCTTACACGGTAACAGATCCGGAGACAGGAGATGATAACGGCTATCTGATGTATCTCAATACTGAGAGAATTCCGGAAGGGGTTTTCCAGATAAGAGTATTTACTGAAAATGCTGAAGGTGATATGTCCATGGTTCTTGACCAGGAAATAGATGTCAGCGGTGAGATCAGCGGCTGATATGGAAGTACAGACTAGAGCATACATTAAAGATATTGGAGCAATAAATCAGAGTCAGGAGGATTGAAAAGTGGAAAGAAACAAAAAAATGGGAAAATTGCTGATTGGTATTTTGCTGGCGTGTCTGCTGATGTTTCTGGTAACCGGATGTGGAGAAGAATATACGGTTACAATCCAGGATATGGGAGAAACGACAGAGGTAACAGCGACTTCCAGGCAAAGTGTGGAGGATGTTCTGGAGGACGCCGGGATTACCCTTGGGGAGAATGATGAGACAGATCCGGCGCCGGATGAAAAAATCAGTGGGGATACAGAGATTGTAGTTAAGCGTTTCGCTGCAGTAACTGTAGTCGGAACTGATGGTACTGAATATCCGGTGGAGTGTGTAGGCGGAACTGTAGCCGACGCTATTGCGGAAGCAGGGATCACTCTGGAGGATGGTCAGACGCCGGATGTGGACGAAGATGAATATCTGACAGATGGAATGACGATTACCATTATACAGGCGACCGCAGTAAATCTTACAGCAGATGGTCAGACCAGTGCTGTATACACGAATGCGGATACAGTGGAGGCATTTCTTGCAGAACAGGAGATTACTCTGGGGGAGAATGACCGGGTTACGCCGGAGGCGTCTTCTGCCATTACAGAGGGAATGGAGATTAAAGTCCAGAGAGTGGAGATCAAAGAGGAAACTGTGACAGAGGAGATTGCATACTCTACTGAGACGCAGAATTCTGACAGTCTCGCGTCTGGGACAACAGAAACAAAGCAGGCAGGAGTAAATGGTTCTAAGGATGTGACATACAGAGTTACTTATGTAGATGGAACGGAAGAAAGCAGAGAGGCTATCAGTGAGAATGTGACGAAAGAGCCGGTGAATGAGATTATTGTGAAAGGAACAAAAAAGGCTTCCAGTTCTTCCGGCAGCAGTTCTTCCAGCAGCAGTTCCTCCGGCAGCAGTTCTTCCAGCAGTTCTTCCGGAGGGAAAACTGTAGTATCTACGGAGTATTATGATGATTGTGATGGATCCGGACATGGAGTCAAGATTATTACTTATTCTGACGGAACTGTGGAAGAAGTGGAATATTAATGAGAAAAGTCATTTGCAGTATAAGGCATGATAAGAAAAGTAAGGGGTTACAATGAAAAATAAAAAAGTAAGGGTTTTATTAGGAGGAAT
>CAYLWI010000002.1:0-71012 GCA_964387345.1 uncultured Eubacterium sp.
CCCTGGGAGGATGAATTTTAAGAAAATCTTTATTGAATTCTGACGTTTTTTGCATCTCATTTTTGGAAAAGATACGGCTCAAAGCCTTGAAACAGAGCCTTGAGCCGATTTGTTTATATAGGGTATACCCGTCTTTTCTGCTTACCTGAAAAATTTCAATATCGTAGGATCGACGCATTTGTAGTCGGTACGTTATTTGTTAGTCCCATTTTTGTGTGTTTATTCCTTCCAGATCTTTAATGTACGCAGCAGTTTCAGCTTTTTATCATCATCCATGGTGGAGAGAATTTCCATAATTTCGTGATCCAGGGCAGTTCCCCGGTAATCGGAGTCAATCCGTCCGATCAGTGAATCCAGGGAAATATGCATCAGCTTTGCGTAATAAATCAGAACACGCAGGGACATGGCGGTGCGGTTGTTTTCCACGTTGCTGATATATCCCGGAGTTACATTCAGTGCACTCGCTACCTGAGCCTGTGTCAGATCCATCTGGATCCGCAGTTCCTTTACACGGGAACCTAATTTTTCATAATCTTCATTTTTCATAGAGTAAAGCTCCTTTTGCATTTCGCATTTTTTCTCGTTTAAAGTATACTATAAATATAGCTTGAAATAAATATTTTATTTGCATATAATGGATTTTGCTGAGATAGAATCAGGATTAACGTAAATGAAAGGCAGAGAGACAGGGGGACGCGAAATAGCGGAAATTACCCGAAGCTTCTGCCGGAGTGGATGGAGAGTGGGAAAATGGGCAAGGTATTAACAGAATCCCTGATCTACGAGATCCTTTCAGTAGTGGAAGAAATACCAGAGGGAAATGTGGCTACTTATGGGCAGATTGCGGCGCTGACTGGCCGGGAAAAGAACGCGAGGCTGGTAGGGAAGATACTCAGTATGTCTGAGTTCTATGGGAGCTATCCCTGTCACCGGGTGGTAAACCATGCGGGACGCCTGGTTCCGGGGTGGACAGAGCAGAAAGAGCTTCTGGCTGAGGAAGGGATTTTTCTGAAACCGGATGGCTGTGTGGATCTGAAAAAGTATCAGTGGGATTGCTGAACAGATGAAAGGTGATGGATAGAGAATGGAACAGAAAGTCCGGAAACATATTCTGTTTTACGGGAGAGTACAGGGCGTGGGATTCCGCTATTATTCAGTGCATAAGGCGAGGCGGCTGGGGCTGACTGGCTGGGTACAGAATCTGTATGACGGGAGTGTGGAAATGGAGGTTCAGGGACCGGAAGAAAAAATTGACGAACTGGTTTCGTTTCTGGACCGGCAAAATTACATTAACATTACGGGTATGGATGTGAAGAAACTGCCGCTGGAAGATGAGCGGGGATTCTTTCCCGTGCTTCCGGGAGAACAGTGTTTGTGAACAATAATGTATCTGGTTTTATTAGCTTACCACATTTTTTAATTCATGGTAAAATAGATTTTTTTCTGGTATGATGTACATAGAGTGGAAGAGAAGTGTAAGTACGCGGATGGAGGGCAGATGTATGTTTGGCAGGAGGAAAAACAGGGATACAGAGGAAAAACAGTATGACGCGGCCGTCTGTAAGCCGGTTCTCAGATGCAGTATCTGCACGGGAGAGCGGGTTGCCGGTTTCCAGGATCTGCGCACCGGGAAATTTGAGGAAGCGGAGCTGATCCGGGATGACCGGGAATTGCAGGATTTTCTTGACAGATATGGTCTGAAGGATATTGATAAAATCTACTAAAGTAAAATTTGTTTTTTGGAGGAACTGATTATGGAGAGACAGGAACTTGCGGATTTAATTTTCCCGGATGCGAAGGATATTTCTTATTATGAGGAAAAATACCCGGAGAGAGATCTGCCGGAGGGAGCGGTTGTGACCAGATTTGCCCCCAGCCCTACCGGATTTGTGCATATCGGCGCGCTGGAACAGTGTATTGTAGAGACGGCTCTGGTGAAACAGACTGGCGGGAAGCTGATCCTCCGCATCGAAGATACGGATCAGAAGCGGAAGATTGAAAACGGCGTGCAGGGCATCATTGATTCCATGACGGATTTTGATATCATATTTGATGAGGGGATGGTCAGTGAGACGGAATCTGTGGGTGATTATGGTCCTTATATCCAGACGCAGAGAAAGGAGATTTATGAGGCATATGCGAAGTATCTTCTTGTCAATGACAGAGCCTATCCCTGCTTTGCCACAGAGGAGGAGCTGGCAGAGCTCAGGAAGAAGCAGGAGGAGGCAAAGCTGAACAATATCGGTTATTACGGAGACTGGGCTATTTACCGGGATTTTCCCCTTGAGGAGGCGGCGGAGCGGATCCGGCGGGGAGATCCGTATGTTATCCGTTTTAAGGCTATGGGGAGAGAGGACGGCAGAATCACTCATAAAGATATGGTAAAAGGCAAGGTTGAGATGCCCCAGAATATCCTGGATGTTGTCATTATCAAAGGAGACGGACTTCCGACCTATCATTTTGCCCATGCGGTGGATGATCATCTGATGCATACCACTCATGTAATCCGTTCCAATGAATGGTTTCCTTCTGTGCCCCTTCATCTGGAGCTGTTCAGGGCGCTTGGATTTCGTGCGCCGAAATACTGCCATTATGCGCCCATGCTGAAAAGTGAAGTAAAGACAGATGAAAATGGGAATCCGGTTCTGGATGAAAACGGCGATCCGGCGACTTTTAAAAGGAAAATCAGCAAGCGGAAAGATCCGGAGGCGGCGGTCAGCTATTATCATCAGGCTGGTATTCCGAAGGAGTCTGTCAAGGAATATCTTATGACGATCGCCAATTCCGATTTTGAGATGTGGCGGAAAAATAATGAAAATGCGGATCTGTATGACTTTCCTTTTGCGCTGAAGAAAATGAGCACTACAGAGGGCGCCCTGTTCGACATGGATAAGCTGATTGATGTCTCCAAGAATGTGATTGCGGGTTTTTCCGCGGAAAAGGTTTATGAGGATGTTTATGAGTGGGCAGAGCGTTATGATCCAGTCCTGAAATCCATGCTGGATGACAGGGAGTATTCTCTGAAGGTTCTCGGTATTGAGCGTGGCGCTGATATTAAGAAAAAGAGAAAGGACATCGGCAAATGGTCTGATGTAAGAGATTATATTTCCTATATGTATGATGATCAGTTTGAACTGAAGCCGGAGGAGTATGAGTATCAGCTGATCTCTGATCCGGAACTGCTGAAAGAGATTTTCAGACTTTATATCGATGAATTTTATAATCCAGAGGACGACAGCCGGCAGTGGTTTGACCGGATGAAGGATCTTGCGGAGCGGGTCGGCTACGCCCGGGAGGTAAAGATCTGGAGAAAGGCGAAGGATGAATGGCCTGGACATGTGGGAGATGTAAGTACGGTCATCCGCGTGGGACTTACCGGACGGAGGAATACTCCGGATCTGTATCAGATTATGCAGGTTCTGGGACCGGAGGGGATCAGAAAGAGACTTCAGACAGCGATGGAAAAGCTGGATGAACAGACGCTTAAAAGCTGCTGAATGAGACAGAAACTGGCTGATGGAAATGAATAAAAATAAACTGGAAGAATTTATTACAGAGCGGGAGGATGGGACAAGCCTGTATTGCAGGAAACAGGGAGAAGGTCCCGGCCTTCTGCTGATCCATGGGGTGGCATGCGACAGCGATTATTTTGAGGCGGCAGCGGAGCTTCTGGCGGGGAAATTTACTGTGATCACCTATGACCGGCGGGGGTACACCCGCAGCAGAATGGGAGAGTCCGCGTATGAGGCAGGAGAAAAGAACAGATTTTCCCTGGAGATCCAGGGAGAGGATGCGGCTGCGGTGATCCAGATGGCAGGACAGGAAGCAGTGTTTGTTGTGGGAAGCAGCGCCGGAGGCGTGGTGTCTGCTGTCCTGGCAGACCGACATCCGGAGCTTGTGGACGGTCTTTTTCTTCATGAACCCTTTTTCCAGGGGGCGGCGGGCGTCCGTGAAGACATGGAACAGATGACAGGAAAGCTGCGGACGGCCAGGGAGAATGGGCGGGTCATCCGCGCTATGCGGGTGTTTATTGAGTCTATGGGAGGCGTGGACAGCCGGAGTACAAGCCGGTCCCTAAAGAAGCAGGTCCAGGATCTGAAGAATCTGGAGCTTTTTTTGAATCATGAGATGGAAGATTTTTTTGAATCTGATCTGACGCTGTTGCAACAGTTGTCTGTTCCAGTGTGGATCGGCGTAGGGGAAGGCAGCAGGGAAGGGTTGTTTCACCGGGCGGCCAGGGAAGTGGCCGGCGAAACAGGACGGACCCTGGTTTATGTTCCCGGTTATCATAATTTCCCGTTGGATCTGCCGGCAGAGTTTGCGGTGACTGTCAGCGGAATCTATGATATGATGTGCAAAAGATAGCAGAAGCCGTGTGTGCAGGTTGGGAAACAGGTCTGCGTTTTTATATAGAAAGCAATGATCCGGACTGCAGAATGAAAGCAAAAAGATCCGGATGCGCATATACTAAATAGAAAAAGTTGATAAAATGCGGAAAATATGATAAGTTGATACTAAAATCGGCCTTTTGGGAGGAGATACAGAATATGTGTGGTATTGTTGGTTATATAGGCAGCAGACAGGCAGCTCCGATTCTGCTGGACGGTTTATCAAAGCTGGAGTACCGGGGATATGATTCTGCCGGACTGGCTGTCCGTGATGATGACAGGGAGTTTGAAATTGTAAAGGCCAAGGGACGTCTGAAAAAACTGGCGGAGAAGACGGATGAGGGAAAAGCGTTAACTGGTTCCTGTGGGATCGGCCATACCCGCTGGGCGACCCATGGAGAGCCTTCCGAAGTGAACGCCCACCCGCATACCAGTGCTGTCTGCACCGGGGAAAATGCGGATGTAGCCGGTGTTCACAACGGTATTATTGAGAACTTCCATGAGCTGAAGGATAAGCTTCTGAGAAACGGATATACTTTCTACTCTGAGACAGATACAGAGGTGTTTGTCAAGCTGGTGGATTATTACTATAAGAAGTACAACGGCGGACCTGTGGACGCCCTGGCAAAAGCCATGGTGCGTGTGCGCGGTTCCTATGCACTGGCCGTTATGTTCCGGGAGCATCCCGGTGAGATCTGGGTAGCCAGAAAGGACAGCCCCATGATTATCGGCGTGCATGACGGAGAAGCTTATGTGGCTTCTGACGTACCGGCTGTTTTGAAGTATACCCGGAAGGTTTATTATATTGGTAATCAGGAAATCGCGAGACTGGTTCCGGGCGCTGTTAATTTTTATAATATTGACGGCGATGAGATTGAAAAAGAACTGGTGGAGATCAACTGGGATGCGAAAGCAGCAGAAAAGGGCGGATATGAGCATTTTATGATGAAGGAGATCCATGAACAGCCAAAAGCTGTGGAGGATACTATCCGTTCGGCTGTGAAGAAGAAGGAGGACAGATGGGAGATTGATCTTTCTGCTTCCGGTCTTTCTGATGAGGAGATCCAGAAGGTCTCCCGGATATACATTGTAGCCTGCGGATCGGCGTGGCATGTGGGAATGGCTGCTCAGTATGTTTTTGAGGATCTTGCCAGAATCCCTGTCCGCGTGGAGCTTGCCAGTGAGTTTCGGTACCGCAGGCCGATTCTGGATCAGAATGGCCTGGCAGTGATTATTTCCCAGTCCGGAGAGACTGCGGATTCCCTGGCGGCTCTCCGTGAGGCAAAGAGTATGGGGATTAAGACGCTGGCCATTGTGAACGTGGTGGGGTCTTCTATTGCAAGGGAGGCAGATTATGTATTTTATACCCTGGCCGGCCCGGAAATTGCGGTTGCTACCACGAAGGCTTACAGCACACAGTTGATTGCCGCTTATCTTATGGCAATGCAGTTTGCCTATGTGAGAGGGGAACTTTCGGAAGAGAAGTATGAGAGTATGCTCATGGAGATCCAGACGCTTCCTCAGAAAATAGAGCATATTCTGGGTGAAAAGGAGAGACTGCAGTGGTTTGCGGCAAAGTTTTCCAATGCTCATGATATTTTCTTTATTGGAAGAGGAATTGATTACGCAATCAGTCTGGAAGGCAGTCTGAAGATGAAGGAGATTTCCTATATTCACTCTGAGGCTTACGCGGCGGGAGAGCTGAAGCATGGAACGATCAGTCTGATTGAGGATGGAATTCTGGTCATTGGTGTGCTGACCCAGGATAACCTGTATGAGAAGACCGTCAGCAACATGGTAGAGTGTAAATCCAGAGGCGCTTATCTTATGGGGCTGACCAGCTACGGTCATTATGTAATAGAAGATACTGCTGATTTTACCGTATATATTCCCAAGACAGATCCTCATTTTACGGCCAGTCTGGCAGTGATTCCCCTGCAGCTTCTGGGCTATTATACCAGTGTGGCCCGCGGCCTGGATGTAGATAAACCCAGGAATCTGGCAAAGAGTGTGACGGTAGAGTAAGCGCCAGCCGGATCAGGAAGAGAATAAAAGAACAGAAAGAGAATAGTTTTTATGGAAGAAAAAAAGAACATTATGGATTATGATACGGTCACATTGGATGACGAAAACAGCGCGGTAGTCATTATTGACCAGACAAAGCTGCCTGCAAAGACAGAGATCATCGCGCTGAGAACTGCGCAGGAGATCTGGGACGCGATTTATCTGCTGCAGGTAAGAGGCGCTCCGGCTATCGGCGTCGCTGCGGCTTATGGTATCTATGTTCTTGCGAAGGGCATAAATACCGGGGATTTTGATGCTTTCTACGCAGAGTTTAAGAAGCAGAAGGAATATCTGGATTCCTCCCGTCCCACGGCGGTGAATCTTTCCTGGGCCCTGAACCGTATGGAGCAGGTGGTTCTGAATAATAAAGAAAAATCTGTGGCAGAGATTAAGCGGCTGCTGAAGGAGGAGTCCATTGAAATCCAGGAGGAGGATATCCGTGTCTGCAGAGCCATCGGGGAGTACGGACTGACACTGGTGAAGCCGGGAGACGGGATCCTGACCCACTGCAATGCAGGAAAGCTGGCCACCAGCAAGTATGGTACGGCTACTGCGCCTATTTATCTGGGCCAGGAGAGGGGTTACAATTTCCGTGTGTTTGCGGATGAGACCAGACCGCTGCTCCAGGGAGCGCGTCTGACAGCCTATGAGCTGCAGTCCTCCGGAGTGGATGTGACGCTGATCTGCGACAATATGTCTGCCACTGTCATGAAAAACGGCTGGGTGAATGCTGTATTTGTGGGATGTGACCGGGTTGCGGCCAATGGAGATACCGCCAACAAGATCGGCACATCTGTGGTAGCCGCCGTGGCGAAGCAGTATCATGTGCCGGTCTATATTGCGGCCCCCACATCCACCATAGATCTGAATACTCCCACCGGGGCTGAGATTAAGATTGAGCAGAGAAAACCGGAAGAAGTGACTGAGATGTGGTATAAGGAGCGTATGGCTCCTGAGGGTGTGAAGGTATTTAATCCTGCCTTTGATGTGACAGATCATGAACTGATCGCGGGCATTGTCACTGAATATGGTATTGCCCGTCCGCCTTATACCGAATCATTCGGGGAGATCTTCGCCAGAAAAGAAGAAGCCATGAAGAAGTAATGCCTGTTTTCCCAGTAAAAATCAGGAAATAATTCTTCCTTTTTTAGATAAAAAAGGGTATACTAATACGGTGCAGGATCAGAGAAAGGGCAGAAGTCTGTCCGGGAAAGGAGTGCGTGATTATGGCAGGCAGTTGTGAAGGCTGTGCAAGCGCAGGAAACTGTTCCGCCCAGGAAAACGGCGGATGTGAGCAGGGACCTCACAGTTTTCTGGAAAAATTAAATGAATATTCATCTATTAAAAAGGTAATCGGCGTTGTCAGCGGAAAAGGCGGCGTCGGCAAATCCTTTGTGACCGCTTCTCTGGCGTCCGCCATGAGAAAAAAGGGTTACAATGTAGGAATTCTGGATGCGGATATTACAGGTCCTTCCATTCCGAAAATGTATGGAGTACATGGCCCGGCCATGGGCTCGGAGATGGGGATTTGTCCGGTGGAGTCCTCTGACGGGATCCGGATTATGTCTGTAAATCTGCTGATGGAGGATGAGGAAGCTCCGGTTGTCTGGAGAGGACCGGTGATTGCGGGAACTGTAAAGCAGTTCTGGACCGATGTGGTCTGGGGAGATCTGGATTATTTATTTGTGGATATGCCTCCCGGAACTGGTGATGTTCCTCTGACTGTCTTCCAGTCTCTGCCGGTAGACGGGATTGTGATTGTTACTTCGCCCCAGGAACTGGTACAGATGATTGTAAAGAAAGCCTACAATATGGCCGGAATGATGGACGTCCCGGTGATGGGGATTGTAGAGAATTACAGTTATCTTGTCTGTCCGGACTGCGGCAGGGAGATTAAGGTATTCGGCGAGAGCCATATTGATGAGATTGCGTCCGGCATGGGACTTGAGGTGCTGGGAAAGATGCCTCTGGATCCTGCTTTTGCTGAGCTGGCAGACCAGGGACTTTTCGGTCGGGCAGATAATATTTATCTGGATAAGGCGCTGAAAGTGCTGGAGGATATGTAAAAATTCTAATAAAAACAGGCGGGAAAGACCGGACACTGGTCTCTCCCGCCTGTTTCTGGTGATACAAAGATTACCGGAAGCCTATATCTTCCCCGTCCTCTGTTTTCTCTTTTCATGTTTTGGCCAGGCTTTTTCGATAACCTGGGAAATGACTCCGTAACAGACGGCGTACATTACCGCTGCCAGAATGAAGGCAGTCAGGACATCAAATACGGAATGCTGTTTTAAAAATACGGTAGACAGAATAATGCTGATCATAAGAGCCAGGGATACTGGTTTTACCCATTTTGTTCTGGGATTTTTCATCAGTTTATCACAGTGGACCAGCGCCAGATGGACTCCGATGGAGTTGTAAACATGGATACTGGGGAACAGATTTGTGGGGGTATCTGTAGCGTAAAGCCGCCGTACCAGATCCACACAGAAATTATCCCGCGCGAAAGTATCCGGACGGAGGTGCTGCCCATTGGGATACATTGTGGAGATGATCAGGAAAATTGTCATACCTGTGATCAGAAAAACGCCCATTCTCCAGCAGGTGGGGCCATCGTTAAATGCTATATACAGGATAGATATGGCCATATACACAAACCAGAGATAATAGGGGATTATAAAAAATTCACAGAAAGGAATATAGTCGTCCACTACCATATGGATGATATGATAGTCTGAATGAACATTGACTTTTTTCTCCAGATAGAGGAACCAGGGGATATAAATGGCCGTATATGATAACAGAAAAAAATGTTTGTTGTTTTTCAGAAAAGTGAATATTTTTTTCATGGACGTACCTCATATATTCCGGAGATCTGTATTTATAGTGATAAGGTATTACCTGTACAAAATACGGGGATACCCTGTTAAGGGTTCGCTTTATGCACAGCATTACCCGCACCAGGCCCGAAAATATCCCGCCAGGTGTTCATAATGATGCCATCTGTGATTATACCACCTGTGACAGAAGTGTCAACTCCTTGCAAACAGGGGATTTCTATGGTATGGTACTATAAGCTGAATAAAAATAAGGAGGCCGTTTTTATGAAAGCCTGGGTGAAAAATATCCGCCGTGTGACTCCTTACACGCCCGGAGAACAGCCGCAGAAAGAGAAGGTAATTAAACTGAATACCAATGAGAATCCGTATCCGCCGGCTCCGGGAGTGCCGGAAGCCCTGCGCGGCCTGGATACAGATCTGCTGCGCCGTTACCCGGATCCCGCCGCGGGGAAGCTGGTGAAGGCCATTGCGGACAGCCAGGGACTGAAGCCGGAACAGGTATTTGTGGGAGTCGGTTCTGATGATGTGCTGGCCATGTGTTTCATGACCTTTTTTAACAGCGGGAAGCCGGTTCTTTTTCCGGACATTACATATTCTTTTTATGACGTCTGGGCAGAAGTATTCCGGATCCCTTATGAGACGCAGCCCCTGGATGAGAACTTTGATATACTGGCGAAAGATTATTATAAAGAAAACGGAGGGGTCATTTTCCCAAATCCCAACGCGCCTACCGGCGTGGAGTGCTCACGGGAGATGATTGAGGATGTCCTCCGGCACAATCAGGATGTGATCGTGATTGTGGACGAGGCTTATGTGGACTTTGGAGCGTTTTCCGCCGTGCCTCTTCTGGAAAAGTATGAGAATCTGATTGTGGTGCAGACTTTTTCCAAATCCCGTTCTCTGGCAGGAATGCGGATCGGCTATGCCATGGCCGGTCCGGAGCTGATAAAGTATTTAAACGATGTGAAGTATTCCTTCAATTCCTATACCATGAACCAGACAGCCATTGCCGCGGGAGTGGCGTCACTGGAGGATCCGGGGTATTTTAAAGCGACGATTCAGAAGATTGTGGATACCAGGGAACGGGCGAAGATTCGTCTGCGGGAACTGGGATTTACGTTCCGGGATTCAAAGAGTAATTTTATTTTCGCTTCCCATAAGAGTTGTCCGGCAAAGGAACTGTTTGAGGCGCTCCGGAAGCAGGATATCTATGTGCGGTATTTCGCTAAGCCCCGGATTGATAATTATCTGAGAATCACCATCGGGACTGATGAGGAGATGGATGCATTCTTCGCGTTCCTGGAAAGGTATCTGGAATCGGGATCAAAAACCGGTTGACAATCGGAAAAATGTTGTTTATTATGTATGAAATGAGTTCTGGTCCGGGCGGCAGAAGCCGTTGCGGATTCCGGAGATAAAGGTAGTGACAGAGAGGAGTACGCGAAGGAAGCGGCAGCAGAGAGGATGATCCACCGGCTGAAAGGTTGTCCGGCAGGCGGTTCGCGGAAGGTAGCTCTGGAACCGGAGGTCTGAAGTCCTGCGGATGATTAGGATCTCACGATTCATCCCCGTTACCGGATGTGAGAGATTCCCGTGGCTTCATGGGAAATGAAGGTGGTACCGCGTAATTACGCCCTTCACATGCGGATGCATGTGGAGGGTTTTTGATTTTATGGGAATTTGTTCCGTAAAGAAAAAGTTTTATGGGGACTGTATGCGGCGGAATGGAGCATTCTGTGCGCAGGATCTTCATATCAGATTCAGGAAGTAAGAAAAAGGAGAGCAGACAGATGAAAGAACTGGCAAAGACTTATGATCCCAAAGGAATTGAGGACCGTCTTTACAAAAAGTGGGAAGATAACCATTATTTTCATGCGGAAGTGGACCGCAGCAAAAAACCTTTTACCATTGTAATGCCCCCGCCGAATATTACCGGGCAGCTTCATATGGGGCATGCCCTGGACAATACCATGCAGGATATTCTGATCCGCTACAAGAGAATGCAGGGATATTCCGCCCTGTGGCAGCCGGGCACGGACCATGCCGCCATTGCCACAGAGGTAAAGGTCATTAACAGCCTGAAGGAGAGGGGAATCGACAAGGCGGAACTGACCCGGGAAGAGTTTCTGAAGTATGCCTGGGAGTGGAAGGAAGAGTACGGAGGAAGGATTGTCCGTCAGTTAAAGAAGCTGGGAGCCTCCGCAGACTGGGACCGGGAGCGGTTTACCATGGACGAGGGCTGTTCCGGGGCGGTGAAGGAGACCTTTATCCGTCTTTTTGATAAGGGATATATTTATAAGGGATCCAGAATTATCAACTGGTGTCCTGTCTGCAGGACTTCTATTTCTGACGCGGAGGTAGAGCACGTAGAGCAGGCCGGCCATTTCTGGCATATTAAATATCCGATTGTGGGCGAGGAGGGCAGATTTGTGGAGATCGCCACCACCCGTCCGGAGACCATGCTGGGCGATACCGCCGTTGCGGTGAATCCCGATGACGGGCGGTACCAGGATCTGATCGGCAGGACGCTTCTGCTGCCGATTGTGAACAGGGAGATTCCGGTGATTGCGGATCCCTATGTGGATAAGGAGTTCGGAACGGGATGCGTAAAGATTACGCCGGCTCATGACCCCAATGATTTTGAGGTTGGAAAACGCCATAATCTGGAAGAGATCAATGTGCTGAATGACGACGCGACTATCAACGCCAACGGCGGTATCTATGAGGGCATGGACCGTTATGAGGCCAGAAAAGCCATTGTGGAAAAGCTGGATGAGATGGGATTGCTGGTGGCCGTGGAAGATCATGTCCACAATGTGGGAACCCACGACCGCTGCAAGACCACAGTGGAGCCTATGGTAAAGCCCCAGTGGTTTGTAAAGATGGACGAGATGGCGAAACCTGCCATTGACGCCCTGAAGAGCGGGCGGCTGAAATTTGTTCCGGAGAATTACGGAAAAACCTATCTCCACTGGCTGGAGGGCATCCGCGACTGGTGCATTTCCAGACAGCTCTGGTGGGGACACCGGATTCCGGCTTATTACTGCGATAAGTGCGGCCATATGACGGTTGCCCGGGAAATGCCGGAGAAGTGTCCGGAGTGCGGCTGTACCCATCTGATCCAGGATGAGGATACCCTGGATACCTGGTTCTCCTCAGCCCTTTGGCCCTTCTCTACCCTGGGATGGCCGGAGAAGACTCCGGAGCTGGATTATTTTTATCCTACCGACGTGCTGGTGACCGGGTATGATATTATTTTCTTCTGGGTGATCCGTATGGTATTTTCCGGTCTGGAACAGACTGGCGTGGAGCCTTTCCATACCGTGCTGATTCATGGTCTGGTGAGGGATTCCCAGGGAAGAAAGATGAGCAAGTCCCTGGGGAATGGCATCGATCCTCTGGAGGTTATTGATAAATACGGAGCCGACGCCCTGCGTCTGACTCTGATTACCGGAAACGCGCCGGGCAACGATATGCGTTTCTACTGGGAGCGCGTGGAGTCCAGCCGGAATTTCGCCAATAAGGTGTGGAATGCTTCCCGGTTCATTATGATGAACCTGGGAGATGAGCAGCCCCGGAAGCCCGGCGATGATGAATTGTTCCCGGCAGATAAGTGGATCCTTTCCAAGGTCAATACTCTGGCGAAGGATGTCACAGAGAATATGGATAAATATGAGCTGGGGATCGCGGTTCAGAAGGTATTTGACTTTATCTGGGAAGAGTTCTGCGACTGGTATATCGAGATTGTAAAAGTGCGTCTCTATAATAAGGAGAAGGATCCGGCGTCTGCCAACAGCGCCCTCTGGACGCTGAAAACCGTCCTTGCCAACGCATTGAAGATGCTGCATCCTTTTATGCCCTTTATTACAGAGGAGATTTACTGTACACTCTGCCCGGAGGAGGAAACAGTTATGCTGGCTTCCTGGCCGGAGTATACGGAGGAACTGCATTTTGAGGAGGCGGAGGTTTCTGTGGAAGCCATCAAGGTTCTGGTTAAAGGCGTCCGGAATCTCCGGTCCGAGATGAATGTTCCGCCCAGCCGGAAGGTAAAGTATTATGTGGTTTCCCGGGATGAGAACGTCATCCGCCGCTGTGAGAATTTTAAAAATATTTATATGCATCTGATCAGCGCCAGCGAGGTATATGTACAGAAGGATAAGACAGGCATTCCGGAAGATGCGGTTTCCGTTGTGATTCCCAATGCTGTGATCTATATCCCTCTGGAAGAGCTGGTGGACATGGCAAAGGAGAAGGAGCGGCTGGAGAAAGAGAAAGCAAAGCTGCAGAAGGAGCTGGCCCGATCCAACGGTATGCTGAAGAATGAAAAATTTTTGAGCAAGGCCCCGGCGGCCAAAGTAGAGGAAGAGAAAGAGAAGCTGAAAAAGTATGAGCAGATGATGGCTGATGTGGAAGCCCGTCTGGCTCAGATGAAATAATATGATGTCACAGAAAATGGAGCAGGCTGTGGATTTTATCTACAGCATTCCGAAATTTACAACGAAAAACAGTCTGGATCACACCCGGCAGCTGATGAAGCTGCTGGGTGATCCCTGTCTGAAGCGGAAAATTATCCATGTGGCCGGGAGCAATGGAAAGGGCAGCGTCTGCTGCTTTTTGTATCATATGCTCCTGACAGGAGGGAAAAGCGCCGGACTTTTTACCTCCCCGCACCTGACTGATATCAGGGAACGGTTCCAGGTGAACGGGGAACTGATTTGTGAGGAAGCGTTTCTGGAGGCTTTTGCGGAAGTGAAAGAGGCTTCCTGTGAACTTGTCCGGAAAACCGGCAGCCACCCGACGTTTTTCGAGTTTCTTTTTGCCATGGGTATGGTAATCTATGAGAAATCCGGCGTGGAGTATGTGGTGCTGGAGACCGGGCTGGGAGGACGTCTGGACGCTACCAGCAGTTTTCCGTCTCCAGTTCTCACTGTGATTACATCCATCAGTCTGGAGCATACGGAATATCTGGGCGATACGATTGCGGAGATCGCCGGAGAAAAGGCGGGAATCATGAAACCTGGCGTGCCTGTTGTTTTTGACGCCGGTGAGCCGGAGGCGGAAGCCGTGATCCGGATCCGGGCGGAGGAACTTGGATGTCCCTGCACAGGAGTTTTGCAGGCGCCGGAATTCCGGGGGACTGGTCCGGGGAGACATACCGGCCCGGACCAGCCCGGAGCCCGTGCCGGGGAAGCAGTTCCGGACCGGGATCTGAAAATGTTTCAAATTTGTGAAATAACCGGGAATGATATTGATTTTTCCCTTTTCTCTGCTTATGATAAGAAGACAGAGTGGAGGATTCCCTTTCCGGCGTCCTATCAGGCGGAAAACGCGGCGGTGGCTGTGACAGCCATGCGCACCCTGGGACTGATGGGTGACGGGGTGATCCGGAAAGGACTTCTGGCGTCCCGCTGGCCGGGGCGTATGCAGGAGGCGGCGCCGGGGATTTACCTGGACGGGGCCCACAATCCTGCCGGAATCCGTGCGTTTATTGATGCTGTGAAGCGGATTGCGCAGAGGGATCCTGATCCGCCCCTGCTTTTGTTTTCCATGGTAAAGGGAAAGGACATGGATACTTCCATTGCGCTTCTGACCGGTGAGATTCCCTGGGACTTTATCGCTGTCAGCCGGATTCCGGATGACCGGGGGATGGATCCGGCGGAGATACTGGCTGTTTTTGAGAAGGACGGCCGTCCGGCGGAGGGATTCGCAGATATCAGGGAGGCGCTCCGGACAATGGTATCCCGGAAAAAGCAGGGACAGAAGCTTTTCTGTACAGGCTCCCTTTATTTTATCGGCGCCCTGCTGGAAGTTTTTCGTGAAGATAAAAGAATAGGAGGACAATCATGATCGATTTTGAAGAAGAATTAAAGCATTTTAAGCCCAGTATGGAAATTGATGATGCGGAAGACGCGATTTACAGCCGCGACCTGACGGACATGATGGATGTCCTGCAGGAAATGGTACGCGAGTCCAGAAACTAGCGGAGGTGTTCCATGAGATGTTATTATTGCGGCGCGTCCCTGGATTTTACGGATACCTGTCCGGAATGTAATGCGGATGTGCGCGTCTGGAAAAAAATAAACAGTATGTCCAACCGTCTTTATAATGACGGTCTGGAAAAAGCGAAGGTGCGCAACCTGAGCGGGGCGGCGGATTCTCTGAAGGTGAGTCTGCGCTATAATAAGATGAATATCGACGCCCATAATCTGCTGGGACTTGTTTATTATGAGATGGGAGAGACAGTCAACGCGCTCAGCGAGTGGGTGATCAGCAAGAGCCTGGCTCCGGACAATAATCCGGCGTCCGGATATCTGACGGATGTACAGAAGAGCGCGGCGCAGCTGGAAAATATGAATCAGACAATTAAAAAATTCAACCAGTCCCTGACTTACTGCAGGGAGGGGAATTATGATCTGGCGGTGATCCAGTTAAAGAAGGTTCTTTCCCTGAATCCGAAGATGGTGAAGGGGCATCAGCTTCTGGCTCTTCTCTATATGAGAGAGGAGCGGTATGATCTGGCTATGCGTTCCCTGCGTCATGCGGAGAAGATTGATGTAAATAATACAAATACCATGCGATATATGGCAGAGTGTAAGGAGCATCTGCGGGCTAATGGAAAGCTGAAACCCTCAAAAGATGAGGAGGAGACAGTGACCTATCAGAGCGGGAATGACATCATTATCCGTCCCGCCAAGTTTACAGATAATACGGCGGTCCGCACGGTTGTCAATCTCCTGATGGGGGCGGCTATCGGCGTGGCGGTTGTCTGTTTTCTGGTAATTCCGGAGGTGCGGCAGAGGGCAAACGCCAGTGCTTCATCCCAGATGGTGGAGGCAAATCAGACGATTGCGGCCAGGGAGCAGACCATTCAGAGTCTGGAGGATCAGATTGATTCCCTGAATCAGCAGGTGGAGGACGCCCAGGACGCCACTTCGTCCGCGGATGAAAAAACGACGGCTTACAGCCAGCTTCTGACAGCTTATGCAGCCTATGCGGATGAGGATTATACTGCGGCGGGAGAGGCCATGTCCGACATAGACCGCGATCTTCTGGATGAAAATGCCCAGTCTATTTATGACGGAATGCTGACTGAAGTGCAGACAGCCATGCTGGATAGTACAATGGAGGAAGCGCTTTCTCTCTATGGGGATAAGAATTATGACGAAGCAATAGAGAAGCTTCTGGAAATTGTCGAGACAGATGAGACATACGATAATGGACAGGCCGCCTACTATCTTGCCTTTGCCTATAATTATACGGGGGATTATTCCAATGCCCTGAAATGGTTCCGTGTGACTATGGATAATACCAGCAACTCAAGCTGGCGGAGAACTTCACAGAGCATGGCGGAGGATCTGGAGGCAAAAGGCTATACAGAGGCGGAGTAGTATAAATGAATAAATGTATGACAAAAGACATCGCTTCTGTTTTGGAGAGATGTCTTTTTCTTTTTGGCAGTTCAGAAGAAGGAGAGTATGAAGATGGAATGTGAATATAAAGTGAAAGGGGTTGAACTCAGGATTGTTCTGCCCGGGGAGCTGGATCATCATGTGGCCAGCCAGATCCAGAGGGAAACGGATCTGCTGATCAGTACCTATCATATCAGGAGGATTGTTTTTGATTTTCAGGGAACAGACTTTATGGACAGTTCGGGAATCGGGGTGATTCTCGGGCGTTTCCGGAACGCCCGGTTTTCTGGTGGGAAAATTCTGGCGGAAAATACGAATTCCCGTATAAGGAAACTGCTGGTTATGTCCGGTCTGGAATGTATTCTGGCGAAAGAAACTGATGGAGAGTGAATGTATAAAGAAAGGTAATGATGCGATGGAGATGGATATGTGCTTTGACAGGAAACCAGAGGAGGCAGAGGTAAAGAAGCCTGTGCTGGTCAACGAGATGCAGATTGTATTTGACGCGAAGTCAGAGAATGAAGGATTTGCCCGGACGGCGGTGGCGGCTTTTATTACGCCTCTGAATCCTGCCATGGATGAACTGGCGGATGTGAAGACCGCAGTATCCGAGGCGGTAACAAATTGTGTAATCCATGGCTATGAGATGGGGCCGGGAAAGATATTTCTGGACGCGGCTATCTGGGACAGAATTCTGGTGGTGTCGATTACGGATGAGGGAAAGGGGATTGCCGATATTGAGAAGGCCATGGAACCGATGTTTACTACAAAACCGGAGCTGGAGCGGTCTGGCATGGGATTTTCTTTTATGGAAGCTTTTATGGATGAAGTAGAAGTGGAATCTTCGCCGGGAAGGGGAACCAGGGTGGTGATGCAGAAGGAGATCAGGTAATTCCATGGAGCAGGTGACGGAGTATATCAGGCGGGCGCACCAGGGGGATAAAGCGGCGAGGGATACGCTGGTACATAATAATATCGGACTGGTCTGGAGTATTGTCCGGCGTTTTTCGGGGAGAGGATATGAGCCGGAGGATCTGTTCCAGGTGGGAAGTATCGGACTGCTGAAAGCGATAGATAATTTTGATCTGTCTTATGATGTGAAGTTTTCTACTTACGCAGTGCCCCTGATTACCGGGGAAATCCGAAGATTTCTGCGGGATGACGGGATACTGAAGGTCAGCCGTACCCTGAAAGAAAATGCGGTGAAGGTCAGCCGGGAGACCCAGAAATGGAGGGAACAATATCATAGTGAACCGACGCTGGGAGAATTGTCGGAACAGACCGGTATTCCGGCGGAGGATATTATCCTTACCATATCGGCAAACGCGCCGGTGGATTCTTTGTACCGGACAGTTCCCGGAAATAGTGGGAAAGAAATGACCCTTCAGGAGATGATACGGGATGAAAAAAATGAAATTGAAAATGAAATTGACCATCTGTTTCTGGAACAGCTGCTGTCTGCTCTGGACAGGAAGGAAAGGCAGTTAATTTATCTGCGCTATTTCCAGGGAAAAACACAGACAGAAGTAGCAGGCATTCTGGGAATCACGCAGGTACAGGTGTCAAGAACAGAAAAAAAACTGTTGGCGAGGATGCGGAAGCTGGCGGAAACGGGCCGGTGAGTTCAGAAGTGTCAGGGGAAACGAGAAGAAGGTTATTGACAACTAACACCCTTTGTTCTATACTAACCTAGTGCGAAAAGTCGGGATGGATATATCTGTCTGGTTCTTTTCGGAGTAAAGCAGATACTTTCAGTCTGGGGTTATGTAGGGAGGCGCGGAATGATCAGAGATACAGAATCGGACAGGTATCGTCAGTATTACCGGATTCAGATGCAGAAGGAAATGATTTTAGAAAAAATGAGAGAGGCGGGTTGCCGGATCACAAAACAACGAATAACGATCCTGGATATTATTTTGTCAGAGAGATGCAGCAGCTGTAAAGAAATTTATTATCTGGCAATACAGGAAGATCCAAGTATCGGGACGGCAACGGTTTACCGGATGGTAAACCTTCTGGAGGAAATCGGAGCGTTCAGTTCCAGAAAAAGATATGAAATTACATATTCTCCGGAAATAAAGGAGAGGACATTTTGCATACAGATGGATGATCATTCCGTCGTGAAGTTATCGGACGGCGAGCTCCGGTCTGTGATCCGGGAGGGCATGAAGGCATGCGGATATCTGGAAGACGGAAATGTGACTGGAATTACTCTGGAGGACAGGGAGGATACGGAATGAGAAAAAAGATGATATGTCTGGCGGCTGTGCCGGTTCTGGCGCTGGGAACGCTGGCCGGCTGTCAGGGGAAGGATGAGACAGCGAATGTTTCTTCTGATGCAGGCAGTACAGAGGAATATACCACTGAAATATTTGCTATGGATACTTACATGACGCTGACGGCATATGGAGAAAACGCCCAGGAAGCTGTGGAGGCCGGCGTTGAGGAGATTCAGCGTCTGGACGAGCTTCTTTCAGCGGAGAACCAGGAAAGTGAAGTGTGGAACCTGAATGCATCCGGGGGAGGCGTGATGTCTGAAGATACTGCATACCTGGTGGAGCGGGCGCTGGAGATTTATGAAAGCACGGACGGCGCTTTTGACATTTCCATTCATCCAGTTATGGCTCTCTGGGGATTTATTACAGGGGATTTTGCTGTTCCCTCAGAGGAAGAACTGCAGGCGGAGCTTTCTCTTGTTGACGCGTCCAGGCTGTCGGTGGATGATTCTTCCGGATCTCCTGTCCTGTCCATGGACGATGGAATGGAAATTGATCTGGGGGGCATTGCCAAAGGCTATACGTCCCAGAGGGTCATTGAAATTTTCCGGGAGTATGGCATAGAAAGCGCTGTCATTAATCTGGGAGGAAACGCGCATGTCCTGGGAAGCAAAACGGACGGATCCGCATGGCGGATCGGCATACAGGATCCGGAGGATTCTGACGGTTATCTTGGCGGCGTGGAAGTGGTCGATAAAGCGGTGATTACATCCGGCGGTTATGAGAGATATTTTGAGGACGAAACTACCGGAATCCGGTACCATCACATTATTGATCCGTCCACGGGCTATCCCGCGAATAACGGTCTGATTTCAGTTACTATTATCAGTGAGGATGGAACTCTGGCGGACGGTCTGTCTACTTCACTTTTTGTTATGGGAACAGAAAAGGCTGTCGCTTACTGTGAAGAGCATTGTGTTTCTGACGGATTTGATGTGGTGCTGGAGGATGAGAACGGAACGATCTACATGACAGACCGGATAGAAGATGATTTTATCCATATGAATGAAGATGAGAGCATTGAGATCATAGAGACGGAGTAGATTATCTATGAAAAAAAAGCTTACTGTGCGAAATGTGACATTTATGGCCATGATGATTGCGGTCGCCATGGTGTTCAGCTATGTGGAAACCCTGATCCCGGTGAATTTCGGAATACCGGGAATCAAGCTGGGGCTGGCGAACCTGGCGATTGTAGTGGCCCTGTATATTGTGGGAGGGAAACAGACGCTGGTTATTTCTGCGGCAAGAATAATTCTGAGCGGGTTTCTGTTTGGGAATCTGATGTCCATCCTGTATAGTCTGGCAGGAGGGCTTCTGAGTCTTGCTGTTATGGTTCTGGTAAAAAAATCGGGGAAAATATCTGTAGTGCCGGTCAGCGTGCTTGGGGGCATCTGTCACAATGCCGGACAGCTGATGGTTGCCATGCTGGTGGTGAAGAATCTGAAGCTGGGATTTTACTTTCCGGTTCTTCTGATCGCCGGTTTTGTGACAGGCCTGATCATTGGGATTGTGGCTTATCTTGTCATTCCCCAGGTAAAGCGGGCTTATCATTTCAATTTTTAAATTATAAAAATGGGAATGTTTGATCAATAACGCAGTTGGTGATAAAACAAAATCAAAAAAATATTTTACTGAAACATAATGAGAAAAAATATATTTGACGCTAAAACCGGATAATGGTATTTTAACGAGGTAGCCAAGACTAACATTTTTCCGGATTCTGTAAATACTCAGCAGAAGCAGGAGATGGATGCGGACATGACAGAGAAAGGAGGAGCCGGAGTGAAAAAGGTGAAACAGGAAATTCAATTACCGGGGAATCCGGAAAACGAGCGTCCGGAGGAGAAGAGCAGAAAGAAAAAAATAAAGGCACGAAATCTGGCACCAATGCTTTCCGCCGCGGTTGTGGCAGTCAGCATGGGTGTCTCTCTTTCTGCCTATACGCCTGCCGTATATGAGGTTCAGGCCAGGCCGGCGCAGGAGGAAGAGGACGGCACAGACGATACCGGCAGTACAATAGAACTTCTGGATCTTCCGGAAGAAACGGAAGGGGAGGGTTCCACTTCTGTAGAGACAGTGGAGGAGGCCGGAACATACCGTGACGGTACCTACTATGGAAGTGCTGCCGGTTTCGCGGGGACGATTACTGTAAAAGTAGTGATCAGCGGCGGTCAGATTATATCTGTTGAGATTGTCGAAACCAGCGACGGAAGCGAATATATCAGTAAAGCCTCCTCCCTGATCCAGAGTATTATTTCGGGACAGACCACCAATGTGGATACGGTATCCGGAGCCACCTACAGCTCCGTGGGAATTATCAACGCGGTCCGCAATGCGCTGGCCCAGGCGGCTGTTTCCGGATCGGAGGCGGCGGAACTGCAGACAGAGGCTGCCGTGAATCTCTCATCCGGCAGGAATACGGGAAGCTCCGGCGGCTATAGCGGCGGAACAATATCTGCAGTACCTTCTGTCAGCGGTAATTTCCCTTATCCGGATGGCACGTATTACGGAGAGGGCGAAGGATACTGGGGAACTGTCCGTGTGGCAGTCGTTATTAAAGATCAGACGATTGCGTCTGTAACTATAGTATCCACGGATGATGACGAAGAGTACTTCAGCAGGGCGACGGCTGTGGCGGAAAATGTGGTTACGCAGCAGACTACCAGTGTGGATACGGTATCCGGAGCTACTTACAGTTCCCGGGGAATCCTGGACGCGATCTGCGCTGCCCTGGCAGAAGCAGAAGCGGCAGGCCGGGAAAACAGCCAGACAGGACAGAATCAGGTAACCGGAAATACCGCAGATGCGGATGGAAAAAATGAAGGGAGCGCCGGAGAAACCAGTCAGGAAGAAACAGAAACGGGAGAGGATACCACAGAAGAGATCTCTTATCTGTATAATGACGGAGACTATACGGTGACTGTACTTTGCGAGCCGGACGAATTTGAGGATTTTACTGCTTATAATCTGACGGCAACGGTTACGATACAGGGAGACCGGATTACAGGCATTTCAGATATTTCCGGAGATGGAGATTCTTCCAATGACCGTTATATCAACCGGGCGGCCAGCGGAACATCCAGTATCACAGGTATGATTTCCAGAATTCTGGACCTGCTGAAACCGGATGTGCTGGAAGAAGACGCCAGTCTGAAATACCAGGAGAGTGTGGAAGCGCTGGATACAGTATCCGGAGCCACCTGTACATCCAATTCAATAAAAGAAGCCTGCACGGAGGCGCTGCAGCAGGCCAGAAAGGACAGCGATGAAGAAGTTTCTGATCAGGATATGTAATGTGGCTGTTATTCTTGCGGCGATTTTCGGTTATGACTATGTGGTGGAAGCCAGAGAAGCCGCCGACGCCGAGGCGAAGGCAGAGGCCGACGCCATTAACGCGCAGATTGCCGCTGAATATGGAGAGGAAGAGACAGAGGAGGAAAGCGGCTTTACTGACGGGGTATATCGGGGGACGTCCGCCGGCTTCGGCGGTGATATTACCGTGGAGGTTACCATAGAAGGCGGAATGATTGCGGACATTGTGATTGTGTCCGCGGAAAATGAGGATGGCGCTTACCTGTCGGCGGCGGAGGGAATTATCGACGATATTCTGGAAGCCCAGAGCGTGGATGTGGATACCGTCAGCGGAGCCACCTACAGTTCTACCGGAATCCGGAATGCGGCGGCCCTGGCGCTGCAGCAGGCGGAGTGAGGAAAGTGTTTCCTGCCTCAAGTCTTGAAAGGGAGATCATTAATTGATAAAACATAATGAAAAAACTGGATAAAAAAGCATCAAAAAGAGTACATATCTGGTTGCGGATTATTACGCAGGTTTTCTTCTTTCTCTTTATGCCCTCTGTGTTTACGGCGGCGTTCTCAGAGGTAAAATATATTTTTACACAGTTTGGGGCGGGGGACAAGATAGAATTTACTTCATTTGCGATGGTTCTTATTATTACCTGTATCTATACGCTGGTGTTCGGCAGATTTTTCTGCGGGTACGCATGTGCCTTCGGCAGTCTGGGGGATGCGGTTCACGCGCTGTATCAGTGGATACGGAAAAAAAGGAAGAAGAAACCTGTCAGAATTCCGGAGAAGCTGATGAAACGTCTGCAGGCGGTGAAATACCTTGTTCTGGCGGCAGTCGCGGTTCTGTGTTTTATGGGACTGTTCCAATATGTGGAGGGAGCCAGTCCCTGGACTGTATTTTCCATGATCCGCCAGGGGAATTTCCGGCTGGGAGGATATGTGGTGGGAGTGGTTTTTCTGATTCTGATTCTGGCCGGCATGTGCGTTCAGGACCGGTTTTTCTGCAGGGTGCTTTGCCCCATGGGAGCTGTTTTCTCCATATTGCCTGTCATTCCGGCGTTTACGCTGCGGCGGGATCGGGACAACTGTCTGAAGGGCTGCCGGGTCTGCACAATGAAATGCCATTCGGATCTGGAGCTTCCCGCTACCGGGAAAGCCGAGGTACACGGCGATTGTTTTCAGTGTCAGAAATGTATTGATAACTGTCCTAAGGAAAATGTTCATATTGGTATCCCCGGCATGAAAGGGAATGAAATATGGTTTACGGTGCTGAGATCTGTTCTCCTGTTCGGAATATTTCTCTGGGCCGGAGTCTGACCTTGAAAAATAAAAGCATATTACAGGCGGCTGTGCCGCCTTCTTAAAAGGTTAATAGTTAGAAAGTTCTAACTTATTAATAAATATTTTCAATAAAGGAGGAATCGATGAAAAAGAAAGAATTTGTCAAAAAGATTCTTGTAGGCGCGCTGTCAGTGACTACTGCTGCCAGCATTATGCCTGTATCTGCCCTGGCTGTGACCGCGGATGAGGTGGCGGCGGACGGCGTTTACACCGGCTCCGCGACGGTAGAGTCCGATGATCCGTATGACGCAGACGCAAATCCCTGGGGATGGCCGGACTATACGGTTGATGTCAGCCTGACCGTCGAAAATGGAGTTTTCACGGATATCACTGTCGAGTATGGAAACACGTTTACTTCTGATAGTAATAGTTATTTCAATCGGGCAGTGAATGGTACTTCAACTGTAAAGGGAATAGTTTCACTGGAAGGACAGCCTGCAACTGAGGACACAGTAAACAGTTATGACATTGACACTGTAACCAATGCCACGCTCACTGCAGAGGCTGTGAAGACCGCGGCTCTCGACGCAATCCATTCTGCTGAAGAAGCTGCTGAGGATGCTGTTGAGGGAGAGGTTTACGTTCTTATGAATATTCCCTACGCAGAGTTCTATGCGGCTGAACTTAACAATGATGTATCGGTAGATGCCTTTACCTCTGCGACTCTCCAGAAAAGCCGTACCGGATCTCTGGTAAACGGCTCCTATCATGTGGATCCCGAGGGTACAGATATCACAGGAGTTACCTTCCCGGTGAAGCTGGGTTCCGGTGTTACTCTTGAGGATCTGGCGGAGTATACACAGATTACAGATGAATCCAGTGTGACAATTGCTGTGACCAACAGAGGCACAACATCAGAAACCACGTATGAGGGAAGCGACGCGCTGTTTGAAAGCGCTTCCTATTCTTACTATGTGCTCAGTGAAGCTCCTTCCTATTATAAGGAGCTGACGATTGATGATGACGGAACCATGCATTTTGGCGCAATGACTGGGGATACAACCCCGCAGGTAATCACGGAGGGAGTTACTCCGGTGTTCACTACGGACACAAGCTATGGCGACTATGAGCTGGATTTTGAAGGCCTTACAGATCTGATCGGTTCTGATCTTGCTGTTTACGGCGTGGTTATCAGCACGGAGGAGGGACATGATTACGGTCTCCGTCACATGGAGAATATCTGGCGGGTATATGAGCTGTCCTGGTGCACAGGATTTACAGACAGTATTCATGGCTGCCCCACATCCTCTGAGCATTATGAGAGCATGATGGGCGAGACCATCACCAGTGTGACCTATTACACAGAGAATGGTATTTATGAGATACCGGTAGACGAACTGGTGGAAGGCGGCATTTACGTACCTGTCAAGTTTGACTATTCTGTCACAGTGGAGGATGCGTCTGTTTCATCGGGACAGACCACAGTAGAAATTGAAGGGCTTCCCGATGGTTTTGAGCCGGAATACAGCGTAGAGGGACTGGAGAACGTTGCTGTAAATGACGGAATTCTTTCCTTTGACGCAGAGTCAGCGGAGAACGGTTCCTATACACTGGTAATCAGCGACGCCAACGGCATTTATGTGGATATGTCTGCGGAATTTGAGCTGTATGCGGATGAAACGCCGGCAGTATATGATAAGAATAGTGAAGCTCTGGTGGCTGCAGATGGTGTTTCAGAGGAAGAATTTGCAGATTATATCAGCAACATTACTGAAGTATCTGTGAATGGAACCAGTTATTCTGCAAGCGGCCGGGGCGCTGTGACAATCATTAACAGTGACGGAACAATTAATACAGAGGCAGATGTTTTAGCAGGTGGAGGCTCTCTTGTACTCCGTGTTTTTGCCACAGGTTATCAGGATGTTGCATTTGCCTATACAGATGCATATATTCTTATGAATATTCCTTATGCTGATTTCTATGAGGCTGACCTGAACAATGATATTGCCGTAGATACGTATACATCTGCAACTTTGAATAAGAGCCGTACAGGAAGTCTGGTAAACGGTTCCTATCATGTTGATCCGGAAGGTACAGATATAACGGGATCGATATTCCCTGTGTCTGTTCAGGCGGGAACAGATTTATCGGCATACCGTCAGGTAACAGATGATGACTCTGTGACAATTACTGTAACCAACAGGGGAACAACATCAGAAACTACGTATGAGGGAAGCGACGCGCTGTTTGAAAGCGATTCTTATTCCTATTATGTGCTCAGTGAAGTTCCTTCCTATTATAAAGCGCTTACTGTTGAGGATGATGGAACATTGAGCTTTGGCGCAATGGCCGGAGACACCGAGGCAGAAGTAATTACAGAGGGAGTTACTCCGGTATTCACTACGGACACAACTTATGGCGACTATGAACTGGATTTTGAGGGACTTACAGATCTGATCGGTTCTGATCTTGCTGTTTATGGCGTGGTTATCAGCACGGAGGAAGGACATGATTATGGTCTCCGTCACATGGAGAATATCTGGCGGGTATATGAGCTGGCCTGGTGTACAGGATTTACAGACAGCATTCATGGCTGCCCCACATCCTCTGAGCATTATGAGAGCATGATGGGCGAGACCATCACCAGTGTGACCTATTACACAGAGAATGGTATTTATGAGATACCGGTAGACGAACTGGTGGAAGGCGGCATTTACGTACCTGTCAAGTTTGACTATTCTGTCACAGTGGAGGATGCGTTATATTCATCGGGACAGACTGCAGTAGAAATTGAAGGACTTCCCGATGATTTCGATCCGGTATATAGCGTAGAAGGACTGGAAGATGTTACTGTAAGTGACGGTATTCTCTCTTTCGCTGCAGATTCTGCGCAAAAGGGATCTTATACTCTGGTGATCAGCGACGCCAGCGGCGTCTACGCAGATATATCTGCGGAGTTTGCGCTGTATACGGATGAAATTCCCGTGAAATATAATGAGGACGGAAGCGCTCCGGCTCTTATCATGGCGGATGGCTTTGACGAGGCAGATTTTGCTGATTATATCAGCAGCATTACATCTGTTAGTGTAAATGGGACGGATTATTCGGCAACTGGCCGCGGCGCAGTAACAATCATTAATGAGGATGGAACAATTGATACTTCAGCAGATGTGTTTGCGGAAGGCGATTCCTTCGAAATTACTGTAACCGCGACAGGATATCTTCCGTATACATTGACGTATGTTCCGGCATCCGCTGACGAACCGGAGGATCCCTCTGATACGACAGAGAATCCTTCCGATACCACAGAGGATCCCGCCGATACCACAGAGGATCCTTCCGGAACGACAGAGGATCCCGCCGATACCACAGAGGACCCTTCCGGAACGACAGAAGAACCCGCCGATACCACAGAGGACCCTTCCGGAACGACAGAGGAACCCTCTGATACGACAGAAGATCCTTCACAGGCTACAGGAGGAACAACGGCATCTGGAACAACAACTTCCGGGACGACAACCTCCGGAACAGCAGCTTCCGGAAGCAGCAGCCAGACTTCCGGGACATCAGACGCGGCGGACACATCTGATAACAGTCAGGTGATGGTATGGATTATAGTACTGGGCGCAGCGGGCTGCGCGGTTCTGGCCACATATAGAAAAAAGAAAATTTCATAATAAAATATGGAAGATTTTCATTTTTTGAATAAATGAATAAAAAATCACCATACTAACAACAAAATTACAAGAAATGCAAAGGAGAACTGTTATGTGTATGAAATTTTGTAAGAAATGTTGTTGTATGGTGATTTTTGCCGTTATGGTGGGCGGCGTGGTTTATTATTTGAAAAGCAGGGACTGTAATGGGACTGAAAAAGGAAGTATCCTGGCGGAAGAAGCAAAGGCAAAAAGAGAAAAGCTGAAGGCGGCCTGCGGATGCGTAAAAGACCAGACAAAAGATATCGCTTCTGAAGTAAAGTTTGCGGCGCGGTACACCGCGGATGAAATGAAAGACAGCTGGAAGAATACCGCGGACGCCGTAAAAAATGCTGCATCCAATATCAAAGAAGATATGGAAGAGATAAAAGATTCTGCGGAATCTGTTTTCGAAAGCGGGGATCATGCATGAATGGATCCGGACAGACGCTGTATCTGAAAATAGAACAGAACTGCATTGTATATGAACGTACCGTCCGTCTGAAAGATATCGCGAAAATTGAATGTACAGACGTGGGGATACGGCGCCAGGTAAATCAGATGGACATATACCGGTTTGCCGGCAATGATAAAAAGGATTTTGTTCAGGTTTTTTCTGTTCTCCGGATTATTCAGCTGATTCATGAAAAATATCCGGAAGTGGAAATCAGCAATATCGGCGTTCCTGATTTTGTGATCCGCTATGAGCCCGACCCGGAAAAAAAGGGCGTTCAGTATCTGAAGACGGCGGTTTTATGTGTGATCCTGTTTTTCGGAGCAGCTTTTACTATTATGACTTTTATCAAGGATGTCTCGGCGGATGAGGTTTTTGAACAGTTCTATATGCGTCTGACCGGTACGGCCTCCACGGGGATCACGCCGCTGGAGGTCAGCTTCTGTATTGGCCTGGGAGTGGGAATTATGGTGTTTTATAATCATGTGGGCCGGAAAAAAATTACGGACGACCCGACGCCGATCCAGGTGGCCATGCGCACCTATGAGGAAGATGTAGATACGGCGTTTATTGAGAACAGCAGCCGGAGAGGGAAGAGCCATGATGTGGATAACTGATATTGTTATGGTAGTGCTGGGCCTTTTGTTCGGAATTGCCGTTGCGGCAGGAGCTTTTGCCCTGATTACGGGGCTGGGTCTGATCCCGAGACTGGCGGGCAAGACAAGTGTGGCATCTTTCAGTATGGCGCTGGAAAACGCGGTGATTCTGGGCGGAATTTCGGGCACAGTAATTGCATTGTTTGAGGAAATTCCCCTGCCGCTGGGAAACTGGTTTGCCATACTGTATGGAGGAGCGGCGGGGGTTTTTACAGGGTGCCTTTCCGTTGCCCTGGCTGAGGTGTTGAATGTGTTTCCCATTCTCTTCCGCAGGGTGAAACTCAAAACAGGGCTCCGTCTTCTGGTGTTTGCGTTTGCCCTGGGGAAAACAGTGGGAACATTTTATTATTTTGCGGTACTATTTTAAATTATTGAAAATTAATTTCAAAACAGGCAGGGTGGAACAGGAAGCATGAGTGATAGTTCAGATAACAGACAGCAGGAAATAGAAAAAACAGATAAGAATGTATCGGGTGAAGAACTGATAGCCCGTGTAATAGAAAGGGAAAACGCGGAGGATTCTGTATCAAAGAAAGAGCGGGAAGAAGCGTATAATGCGTATGTGAAGCAGATAACGCCTGCATATAGCCTGCCGCTCCATATGGTGAAAGCTTTTCTGACCGGGGGAGCAATCTGTCTTATTGGTCAGATGATCACCAGTTACTGTACGGAGATCCGTGGGACAGACCAGCTTACGGCAGGGAAATGGACCAGCCTGATCCTCATTCTTGCCAGCGCTGTGCTTACCGGACTTAATATTTATCCGCGTCTGGCCCAGTTTGCCGGGGCTGGCGTTCTGGTACCGATTACCGGATTTGCCAATGGAATTACGTCTGCTGCCCTGGAGTATAAAAAAGAAGGGCAGATATTTGGACTGGGAGCGCAGATTTTTTCAATCGGGGGTCCGGTGATTTTATATGGGATTTTTACCAGCTGGGTGCTGGGACTGATTTATCTGATCCTGAAAACAGTGGGAGCCGTCTGAAAAAATACCGTTATATACGAAAAAATAGCTGCGGAAAATCTGCCTGGTCAGAGAAAATGAAATTGACAATTCTGCTTCCGGGAAATATGATAGATCTGAGATAAAAAAACAGGAGGCAGATATGTCGTCAAAAGTGGGAATAATATCAGATACTCACGGACTGATGCGCCCGGAAGTACTGGAAGTGCTGAAGAACTGTGATTATGTGCTTCATGCGGGTGATTTTACGGAGGAGAAGATTCTGGATCAGATCCGTTTTATGGGGCAGCTTTATGCAGTGAGGGGAAACAGTGATGGTTCCTGGGCCCGGGGACTTGCTGAAAAGCTCCGCTTCCGTATAGAAGATCTGGAGTTTCTTCTGGTACATGACCGGAACAAGGCCAGGGCTGCGGCGCTGGAGGCGGATGTAATTGTTTCAGGACATACGCACAGATATTCGGAGGAAGTGGCTGACGGGAAACTCTGGCTGAATCCGGGCACCTGCGGATGGCCGCGTTTTCCCGGAGAGGTGTCCATGGCTGTAATGGAGATTACAGGGCGGGAGTATCGGATTACGAGAATCAGTATATAAAATTCTTGAAAAACGCCGTACCCTGTGTTATTGTGTGTGCATGGCATACGTCCTGGAAGGCGCATACAGAGTGGATAGAAATGAAGGAGCTAACATGATTATCAGTGAACGTATCTTTCAGGTTCTGAAAGAAAAACGGATTTCCCAGAAAGATTTTTCTGAGCAGACAGGAATTGCCCAGAGTACAATCAGTGACTGGAAACGGAAAAAGACAAATCCTGCTTCGGACAAGATCATGGCAATCTGCAATGTCCTGGAACTGACTCCCTATGAACTTCTGGAGGGTACGGAGAGCAGAAAAAAAATCAGAACAGACTATATTATGATCGACAGGGAGTCCGATGCCTATATTCTGATGGAGCAGTTCCGGTGTATGAATACCATGGACCGGGGACGGCTTCTGGGGTATGCGCAGGCGCTGACTGATCAGAGCGGGCAGAGTACCTGATCAGGGCTGTTGCGGGCCGGAAGTATGACGAAGGGAGAGATCCCTTCGTTTTTTCAGCTGATCATGCCTCCGATCATGCCGGCTGCCATGCACATGATCAGCGTGGTAATGACATGTACCGTATCTGAGCTGATTCCCCGGTTCAGAAGAAGAGATCCGGTCAGAAGAACTGCAAAATAGACGGCTCCTGTAATGACTCCCCATAAGAACTTCCGCACCCGCAGTCTTTTTCCGGCTATGATTCCGCCAAGCAGACAGGAAACAATATAGATTGCCATAATCCCAATGGTAACAACATTTTCACTGAGCTGCATTTTAAATAGAAGCAGTGTCAGAGCCAGCAGGGCAAGTCCTGTAATGACATACATGATCAGAAGAGTGCTGATAAGTACCAGCGGTTTGTTTTTTCTGTTATTTGTTCTGTCCATGATTTTCCTCCGTTTTCAATATCGATGGAATGTAACAGTAAAATATATGCCATGCCCGGAAAAATATGACGGCGGATATGAGCGGTTTTATTCTTCAAGCGCTCTCAGTATCATCCAGGCTGCGTGACTGAGTTCTTTGTAGAAATCCATGCCGGCCTGACCGATGCCGCGCCCTCTGCAGGCCTGCAGATAATGCAGGCTGTCTCCTCTGCGGATTGACTCCTGATATTCCACATTGTAGGGAATGCATGTCAGACGGGAGAGTGGAATACGGAAATCCTGCGCTATACGGATCAGGTTGAATTCCTTTTCGGGAAAGTAGTCTATAATCATGTACAGGCAGTTGGCGAACCGGTAAATCCTGTCGGAAAGCCAGGTGCATAATTCATGATAATTCTGGTGAAAAATTACCACCATAAGATCTGCATGGAGCAGAAGCTGAGTTGTCTGCTTTTCGTGATCGTTGCTGCAGAACAGACACTGTACATTTCCATATCTGTGGAAAAAGGATGTAAAATACTCCATGCAGAAATCTGTAGTTGTAATTGGAAAAGGGCTCCAGAATGCAATAATATAAGAATGTTTCATAGTTATTTCCTGTTGTAAAAAGTGGATAAAAAGATAATATTATTATAATCTGCCCGATTTTTTCTGTAAAGTATCTGTCGGGATCAGAAACTGGAATTATTGTTCCATTCTGACAGGGAAAAGCTACTCTCCGGAGGATACAATAAGAGTGGTGTATCCATCTTTTTTTAAATTGTCCTGGAGACGGACCGCTTCGTCCAGGGTAGAGGAATGGCCGACCCAGACTCCGTAATATGGTTTTTCATAGTGTATTTTTCCGTGGTATCCCTGCATCTGAAGCCGTTCGAGCTGGTAGGCCGCATTGACATCATATTTAAACAGTCCTGTCTGGACAAAATACCGGTCGGGGACTGACTGGGCTGAGACGGGAATGCTTTCTTCTATGCCGTTCACAATAGCCTGCACAATCTGGTCGAATTTTTCATCAAAAATCTGATTGTCCTCATCGTTGTTTATGAATCCTGCCTCAATAAGAACGGCGGGCATATCTGTTTTCCGCAGGACAATCAGTCCTGGAATTTCCTCTATTCCCAGATTCCGGAAACCGGTCTGCTCCAGCTGCCGGTTAATGCTATCCGCAATCCGGCTGACCGTTTCGTTTTCCTGGTAAACCAGGCTCTGGACTCCCTGATACAGATTATCCTCCACAGCGGAATTACGGTGAAAGGAAATAAAATATTTCCCCTGGGATTCATTTGCCAGTTCTGCTTTTTCATAGGGACTCTGATATATGTCCGTTGTGCGGGTGTAATAAACATTATAACCGTCCTGCTGCAGTTTTTCTCCGACGGCCAGTGTCAGACGCAGTACATCGTCCTTTTCTGCCCTTCCCATGTAGGAGGCGCCATTGTCAAAACCGCCGTGGCCGGCGTCTAAAATAATATCTGCTGCCATTTTGTCTGCTCCTTTCTGCCTTTCATTATTTCCGGAAGACCGGTATACCGGAGACACCGGCATTCTCTTCTTATATATATGTGGACGATCCGTTTTTAGTACCTGGATTCCGTGAATGATGGTTGACAAATAAAAAACCGTATCTTATACTTTGATATGGAAATTGGTTTGAAAATCAAACTAAATATGGGGATTCGATAAATTAGCCTGGAGGTATGAAATGAGAGCGCAGATTATTGGAACTGGCAGCTGTCTGCCGGAGAAAATAGTGACAAACGATTTTTTATCTACAATTGTGGATACCAGTGATGAGTGGATCAGCAGCCGGACCGGAATCCGGCAGAGACACATCTCAGTTGATGAGACAACGGCGTCTCTTTCCACAGAGGCCGGACGACGCGCCCTGGAGAATGCCGGTGTGAAGGCGGAAGATCTGGATCTGATTATCGTTGCCACATGTACGCCGGATACGCTGGTTCCCAATACTGCGTGTCTGGTGCAGAGTGAGCTTGGAGCGGTTAACGCGACTGCTTTTGATATCAGCGCAGCCTGTTCAGGGTTTGTATTTGCGCTGAATCTGGTAGATGCTTATATACAGAGCGGTATGTATCAGACAGCTCTGGTGATCGGCGCGGAGACTCTGTCCAGAATTGTGGACTGGAAGGATCGTTCTACCTGTGTTATTTTTGCGGATGGCGCGGGAGCTGCGGTAGTCCGGGCGGCGGAGACCGGCGTCTCAGCCGGGATTATGGGAAGCGACGGCACCAGGGGCGGTGTGATTTATGTAAAGAACCGGGAGAATTTTAATCCCTTTGTTCCGGAGCAGAAGCCCATGGATTTTCTTTATATGGACGGCGGCGCCGTATTCAAGTTTGCCGTAAAGAAAATCCCCGAGACTATTTATGAAGTTCTGGAGAAAGCAGATCTCCAGGTAGAGGACATCGACTGGTTTATTCTGCACCAGGCCAATGCCCGTATTAATCAGATGATTGCGAAGAAGCTGGATGTTTCTATTGATAAAGTGCCTATGAACGTTGACCGTTGCGGCAATACTTCCGCAGCCAGTGTCCCTGTTCTTCTGGATGAAGTAAACAGAAAGGGAATGCTGAAATCCGGGCAGAAGATCATCCTTGCCGGATTCGGTTCCGGTCTGACCTGGGGCGTTCTTACTCTGACATGGGCATAGCCAGCATTGTTTTTGGAGGGAAATAAATGAACCGGACATTATATCTGGAATGTTATGCCGGCATCAGCGGGGATATGACAGTTGCGGCTCTGCTGGATCTTGGGGCAGATGAGGATAAACTGAAAAGAACCCTGAAAAGTCTCGGGCTGGAAGGATATTCTGTCACGATAAGCAGAGTGAAGAAGTCCGGCCTGGATGCCTGTGCTTTTTCTGTTGACCTGGATCGTGAGCATGAAAATCATGATCATGACATGGCGTATCTCCATGGAACCGGGGAACCGTCACACGGAGAGGGAAAGCATATTCATGAACACGGTCACGGCCACAGCCACGGACATGCGCGCGACCATGAACACGATCACGGGCATAGTCACGATCATGTGCACAGTCATCGGGGACTTCCGGAAATTCTGGGGATTCTCCGGGCTTCGGATATGACAGATCACGCAAAGGAGATCGCGGAGCGTATTTTCCGTATTCTTGCGGAGGCTGAAGCAAAAGCTCATGGGGTATCTGTGGAAGAGGTGCATTTCCATGAGGTCGGGGCTGTGGACTCCATTGTTGATATTGCTGCGGCGGCTATCTGTCTGGATGATCTGGGAATTGAGGAGGTAATTGTTCCGGTGCTTTATGAGGGATGCGGTTATATCCGCTGCCAGCACGGTGTGATTCCTGTTCCGGTTCCCGCCACACTGAATATTGTGTCTGCCCATCATCTGAAAATACATATGACAGATACGCAGGGTGAGTTTGTGACTCCTACCGGAGCGGCCATTGTGGCGGCAGTCTGTACGTCCCAGGAACTTCCGCAGAGTTTCCGGATAGAAAAAACTGGTCTGGGAGCAGGAAAGAGAAACTATGAAAGACCCAGTCTGCTGAGGTCCATGCTGATTATTCCGGACACGCAAAAAAAAACGGATTCTTTAAGCCTGGAAGACGAAATTCTGAAACTGGAGTGCAATATGGATGACTGCAGCGGAGAGGCCGCGGGGTATGCCATGGAAAGGCTGTTTGAGGCGGGAGCGAGGGATGTATTCTACACACCGGTTTTTATGAAAAAAAACCGTCCGGGATACCTTCTGACCGTAATCTGCAGTCCGGAAGACAGAGAGCGGATGGAGGCCATTATTTTCCGTGAAACCAGCACGATCGGAATCCGGCATCAGTACATGAAGCGTAGTGTTCTGGAAAGAAAAAATCAGACAATGATGACTGATTTTGGAGAGATTGATATTAAAGTTGTGATCAGGGATGGTCAGGAATGTCTGATCCCGGAGTATGAAAGCGTCGCGGCGGCTGCCAGGGAGAGAAAACTGCCGTTCCCGCAGATATATAAGGCGGTTGAGGCGCAGCTGAATAAAAAGGGACAGGACTGACTTCCGGATAAAAGGAACAATATATAAAGGAGGGCATGTGAAAGCGGAACTTCACATGCCCTTCTTCCGGTGGCGCCGGAAAGATCAGGATATTGCTTCCACCGGAATCCCATGCTGACGGAAAAAGACAGCGGCCAGACGGTCCCATTCCTGTTCCAGTGATTTGTCCAGAGAAAAAATATGGTAAGAAACACCGGTCGTACAGGTCAGACGGCCATTCTTATAAATCAGATTCAGAAACATGCCGGATACATCCTCCGGGCGGTAAGCGCTTCCGGAGTGAAGTACGGTCTTTTTCTGGTTCTCCGGAGACAGGAGAAATACAAACTTGAAGAATGGGGGTTTGCGTCTGCCCTTCATGATTTCCAGGCAGACAGGACGCAGGAGAGAGAAGGGAGTATAACTGCATCCTGTCAGCCCTGCCTGGGACGCCTCTTCTTCTGTATAGTAATTTTCTGTAATCCTGCCATCAATCTGATGTTCGCAGACTGTAGAGATCACGGCTTCCTGAAGCAGAAAATGATCAAACAGGGTGCCTTTCAGCATCTGCTGCAGCAGAACTCCGATTTCAGTAATTTCCAATGCTACCATAAAAACTCCTGTTCACAAAATCTGATTAATATGCTATGATAAGCTATCGAATTAAAGCACTTTCTTTCATTATAAAAGGCGAAGAGCAGAAAAGCAATGAAAAGAGGATACAGAGTGAAAGAAAAACCGGGACAGAATGGATTGGGGGCTTTATCCTGATGTATCCGGGCATTTTTTCCAGTGTGGCGGAATAAATTTTTGAAAAGAAAAGAGAGAATGAGAGAAAAGAATCTGAAAAACAGAAATGTGAATATATTTGTGCTGGTTCTGATACTGGCGTGTGTTCTGGCGCAGGCAGGATGCGGCAGCGTGTCAGAGCTGAAGGAGGCGGCGGAAGGAGTACAGAAAAAGCTGCTCGGCGATAATACGCTGGTTGTTGACAGTGTTTCGGAGGATAAGTATGCTTATCAGACTCTGGATGAAGAAGAAAAGCAGGTTTATGATACGATTGTTTATACCATTATGAACCGGGAGTCTGATGTGCAGATTGCCACAACCGATGTAGAGGTGATGGAGCTGGCCTATCAGGCAGTGCGATATGATTACTGTGAATTTTTCTGGGTGGATAAGCTGAATTATGTTACTTACACCAGAGACGGCCAGATTACAGCGATTGAGATTTCCCCCGATTATACCATGTCGGAGACGGAGCAGGAGCAGATCCAGGAACAGATTGACCAGGAGGCAGACCGTATGCTGGCGGACGCTCCTGTGGATGGAAGCGATTTTGACAAAGCTCTTTATGTATATGAGACTCTGATCCGTGAGGTGGATTATGTGGAGGACTCTGAAAATAACCAGAACATTATCAGCGTGTTTCTGAATCACGAGACCATATGCCAGGGATATGCCTATGCGACGCAGTATCTGCTGGAGCGTCTGGGGATTCCCTGTACTACAGTGACGGGAACAGCCCGGGGGGAAAGCCATGCATGGAATCTTGTCCTGATGGATGGAGAATATTATTATATTGATACTACCTGGGGGAATTCCCAGTATACTTACCAGGATGATACTGATTCCGGATATTCAAAGTTTCTGGATTATGATTATTTCGGCACGACTACAGAGATGCTTCTGGTGACGCATACGCCGGATTCCCGGATTCTCCTTCCGGAATGTACGGCGACGGAAGATAATTATTTTGTTCATGAGGGACTGTATGTAGATGTCTGGGATGTGGACAGAATTGGAGAGATCATCGGTTCCGCCTGGCGTGAAGGAAAGGATTCTGTACAGATTAAGTTTTCTGATACAGAGTTGTGTGAACAGGCGCTGCAGTATTTTGTAGAGGAAAGTCATCTTTTTGAGTATTGTGACGGAATTGAGTCTGTCCAGTACATGGAAAACAGCGAAAATGCCGTGATGGTACTGATCTTTCCGGATAATACAGAATAAATCACAGTTGAAAACCGATTTTCGGTCGGGTATAATGTTATCAGATACATAAGAAACAGGTAAACTTCTATGGAAAGAACAAAGATCAATTTTTCACACAATCTGCTGGGATGCAGGTTCGATAACTGGCTTCGCCTGAAGAGGGAGAATCCCATTACAAATAAGAAGCAGGCGCGTTTCATTACGGCAGTGACTTTTGCAATGGGAATTCCGGCGTTTTTTGAATGGGCCATTTTCCACAGGGCGATCAAAAAAACACGGATTGTGAAAGGTCCGGTTTATATTGTAGGGTACTGGCGTTCCGGTACTACATTTCTGCAGAATCTGCTGACCAGGGATCCACAGTATGCCTGGTTTGATCCTGTCAGGACAGTAACTTTTAATAACTGCATTCTCATGAAGCATGTTCTGGCTCTGGTCCAGAAAAAGCTGCTGAGAGGCGCAAGACCTATGGATAATCTGGAATATACCCTGGACCTTCCCATGGAGGAAGTGTTTGCCCAGGCGACTATATCAACCCAGGCGATCAGTCATATGCTGGTATTCCCCGACGGCGGCAATGGCGTTAAATATATCGAGACAGCGTTTGTCGACGGGCAGGATGAGAAAAAGCAGCAGGAATGGAGGAAGGCTTATGATTATATTCTCCGGAAGGTGACTTATCTCTGCAAGGGCAGGCAACTGCTGTTAAAAAGTCCGGAAAATACCTGCCGGACCGGTGAACTAAAGCGCTGTTATCCGAGAGCGAAGTTTATCAATATCTATCGTAATCCTTACAGAGTGATTATGTCTACCATTAATATGTTTACCAAGGAGATGGGGCTGTTGTGCCTCAACAGGCCTGCGCCCGAGGAGGTAATTGAGGAGGTTGCCATCAGTCTGTTTGAACGGATTTACCGCAAGGCAATCCGTGAATTGAAAGAGATGCCGGAAGAGGATCATATTGATATCTGTTATGAGGATTTCTGTAAAGATCCGCTGGGCTATGTAAAGAAGATCTATGATCATCTGGGTATTGGCGGTTTTGAGGAGGCAAAGCCTCATTTTGAGGCATACCTGGAGAGTCAGAAGGATTATCAGAAAAATAAGTTTACCCTGCAGCCGGAACTCAGGGATAAGATTAACAGCCGGCTGGGATTTTATTTTGATTATTATGGTTACAAAATGATTACAGAGTGAAATGTGGTAAAGAGGAACATTTTCCGTCTGATAAGAGAATGCTTTTTATGGTCATAAGACTTGAAAATAAAACGAAAGGAAGGATTATATAATGGAAAAACTTAGTGACAGCATGAAAAAAATTATTCTGGCAGGGATTGGCGCCGCCGCTGCTACAGCGGACAAGTCCAAAGAGATACTGGATGATCTTGTAAAACGCGGAGAGCTTACGGTAGAGCAGGGAAAAGTGCTTAATGAGGAGCTGAAGCATAATGTGAAACAGGCAGGCAAAAAGAAAGAGACAGACACTGAGGATCTTCTGAAGGGGCTAAGTCCGGAGCAGATTGCCGCTCTTAAGGAGCAGCTGGCCAGAATGGAGGAAGAGCAGGAAGAGGAAGGAAATTCCGGGGAAGAGTAAGAAGTGATGTATAAGGATCCCAACCGGAGCCGGCTGAGGGAAATTCTGTCGGTGATTCGCAAGCACAACATAGCCCGGGGAGTATCTCCCGAGAAGATAAGGATGATTCTGGAGGATCTTGGCCCGACTTATATCAAGCTGGGCCAGATTCTTTCCATGCGCTCTGATATTCTGCCGAAAAAGATCTGTGAGGAGCTGATGCATCTGCAGAACGAGGTGGCGCCGATGCCTTTTTCTGAGGTGCAGGAGGTAATTAAGGAAGCATATGGGATTCCTCTGGATGAAGTGTTCTCCAGATTTGAGGAGAAGCCGACCGGTTCTGCGTCTATTGCGCAGGTACACCGCGCGATGCTCCGCCGCACAGGGGAAGAGGTTGTTGTAAAGGTACAGCGGCAGGGAATCTATGAAACAATGTCCCGGGATATTGCTTTTCTTCGCCGGGCCCTGCGAGTTATGCCTGCAATCAATATGAACGGTCTGCTGGACATGAATAAAATTCTGGATGAAATGTGGATGGTAGCCCAGGAAGAGATGAATTTCCTGGTTGAAGCCAGAAACATGGAAGAGTTTGCCCATCTGAACCAGGACGTGGCTTATGTGACCAGTCCGAAGCTATACAGAGAGTTTACGGCGCCCCAGGTGCTGGTGATGGAATATATTGACGGGATACCGGTTGATGATAAGGATACCCTTCTGGCAGAAGGGTACGATCTGAATGAAATCGGCACCAAGATGGCCGACAATTATATCAAGCAGATTATGGAGGATGGTTTTTTCCATGCAGATCCTCATCCGGGCAATGTATATATCCGGGATGGGAAGATAGTCTGGATGGATATGGGGATGATGGGACGTTTTTCTCCCCGTGATCAGGAACAGATCCAGAAGGCTATCCGGGGAGTGGCTACCCAGGATGTCAGCGCGGTAGTGGAGGCGGTGATGTCCGTGGGAGAGTTCAGTGACCGGCCGAACCAGAAGCAGCTGTATACTGATGTCAGAAACTGGCTGATCCGGTATGGCAATACAGGTTTTGGTTCCATGAATATGGGTTCCCTGATGCAGGATCTGGCAGAAGTCATGCGGGATAACCGTATGGGTATGCCGGCCAGTCTTACCATGCTTGTACGGGGACTGACCACTATCGAAGGAGTTCTGGCTGAGATTGCGCCGGATATCAGTCTGATCCAGGTGGCAGCGGTGCGTCTTGCAGAGAGCCGCCGGGAGAACTTTGACTGGAAAAAAGAACTGCAGGATAATGGAAAAGAGATCTGGCAGGCGCTGCATAAGGGAATTAAGATTCCCTCTTACGTTGCGGATCTGCTTCACAGTTATACAGAGGGGCAGACCAGGATTAATCTGGATCTTCATTCAACAGATGATCTGAACATTGTTTTGTATTCTGTAAGCCGTCATCTGGTTGTGGGATTTCTGATTGCCGCGCTTCTGATTAGTTCCAGTATCATATGTACTACTGATATGGCGCCGAAAATTCTGGGGATTCCGGTGCTGGGGATTGTCGGATATATCCTGGCGTTTATATTGACGGTCGTTTTCTGTGTCAGATATCTTCAATCAAAAAAGAAAAAAAGAAAAAGGAGATAGTTGCAGAAGCCGGACTGTGACAAAAAAGACTTGTATCCGGACTCTCGATCCTGTAATATATATTGTGTAATATATATCCTGCAATTCCAGAAGAATAGCAGGAATACCCGGTTATCTGTGCCGGTCAGTAACATAGCGTAAGGGGGAGACACTGTCTGCAGTGCAGGAGGTGTTTCTTTACTGCGCTGTGAAATAAAGCATATATTTAAATTTTAAAAGAAAGGACGGTGTTTTAAGCATGTCAACAATGCATGAGATGCTCAGCCTGGAAGAGATGGGTAATCTCCGGGAAAACATGGAAAAGCTTGAGCAGGAGCTGATGGGAAATCACCGGATTGATCCAAATCTGTATATTGAATATGATGTGAAGAGAGGACTTCGTGATTCTTCTGGAAAGGGTGTACTTACAGGACTTACAGAAATTTCGGATGTGTGTGCCTATGAACTGGTGGACGGACGCAGGATTCCGACAGAGGGAAAACTTTTTTACCAGGGCGTGAATGTACAGGATCTGATTACCGGACTTAACGGACGGAGATTCGGATTTGAGGAGACGATATATCTTCTGCTTTTCGGCAGACTTCCGGACCAGAAGCAGCTCGACCTGTTTTTATCTGTAATGTCAGCCATGGAGGAGCTGGGAGGACGTTTTGTACGGGATGTGGTTATGAAGGCATCCAGTCAGAATATCATGAATGCCCTGCAGAGATGTGTTCTGACTCTGTATACTTATGATTCTAATCCGGAGGATATTTCGGTTTCAAATGTGCTCAGACAGTCTATGGAACTGATTGCCAAGCTTCCTCTGATCGCGGCATATTCTTACCATTCCTACCGTCATTTCAGAAAGGCCGAGACTCTTCTGATCCGGAATCCGGAAAAGGGACTTTCTCTGGCGGAAAATTTCCTTCTTCTGCTCCGGCCGGACAGGCAGTATACAGAGCTGGAAGCGAAAGTGCTGGATATTGCTCTTATTCTTCATGCAGAGCATGGCGGCGGTAATAATTCTACCTTTACAACCCATGTGGTAACATCTTCGGGTACGGACACATATTCATCAACAGCCGCATCCCTCGGATCGCTGAAGGGATTCCGCCATGGTGGTGCAAATCTGAAAGTGCAGCATATGTTTGCGGATATTAAAGAACATGTCAGTGACTGGACCAGCGAGGCGGAAGTGGAAACCTGGCTGAAAAAGATTCTCAATAAGGAGGCTTTTGATCACAGCGGTCTGATCTATGGTATGGGACATGCGGTATATACCCTGTCTGATCCCCGTGAAGTTATCCTGAAGGAATTTGCCCGTCGGCTGGCGGAAGAAAAGGGCATGATGAAAGAGTTTGAACTTTATGATATGGTAGAACGCCTTTCCGGACAGCTGATCATGGATCAGCGGAATACCTTTAAAAATGTCTGCGCCAATGTGGATTTCTACAGCGGTTTTGTATATAGTATGCTGGGAATTCCGGAAGAACTGTTCACGCCGCTCTTTGCCATTGCGCGTCTGCCCGGATGGTGTGCGCACCGTCTGGAGGAGATTATGAATACGAGTAAGATTATCCGTCCGGCGAACAAGTATGTAGGCAGTCATGTTCCTTATATTCCAATGGAGGAGAGATAAAGCTAAAATGAGTGATTACAGGATTAATACAAAATGTGTACAGGCGGGGTACCGGCCTGCCAATGGAGAGCCAAGACAGATTCCGATTATCCAGTCTACTACATTCCGCTATGAAACCAGCGAGGATATGGGCCAGCTGTTTGATCTGGAAGCGTCGGGATATTTTTATACCCGACTTCAGAATCCTACCAATGATATGGTGGCGGCAAAGATTGCCGATATGGAGGGCGGCACAGCAGGTATGTTGACGTCATCCGGCCAGGCGGCAAATTTTTTTGCGCTGTTTAATCTTTGCGAGAATGGCGGACATATTGTGGCGTCTTCCTCTATTTATGGAGGAACCTTTAACCTGATCGGAGTGACCATGCCCAAGATGGGGATTGAAGTGACTTTTGTTGCACCGGATGCTTCTGAGGAGGAACTGAATGCTGCGTTCCGTGAGAATACCAGGGTGGTATTCGGGGAAACCATTGCGAATCCGGCGCTGACAGTCCTGGATATTGAAAAGTTTGCGAAAGCAGCCCATGCCCATGGAGTGCCGCTGGTTGTGGACAACACATTCCCTACTCCGGTGAACTGCCGTCCTATCGAATGGGGAGCGGATATTGTGACCCATTCCACCACAAAGTATATGGACGGACATGGGGTCAGCGTAGGCGGAGCTATTGTGGATTCCGGCAATTTTGACTGGATGGCCCATGCAGATAAGTTTCCCGGGCTGACAACTCCGGACGAGTCTTATCATGGGATTACCTATGCGGAGAAGTTTGGCCAGGGCGGAGCTTTTATTACCAAGTGTACGGCGCAGCTTATGCGTGATCTGGGCTGTATCCAGTCTCCCCAGAATGCATTTTATCTGAATATGGGACTGGAGTCCCTGCATGTGCGGATGGCGCGCCATGTGGAGAATGCAAAGGCGGTTGCCGAATTCCTGCAGAACCATCCCCAGGTAGAGGAGGTCATCTGCCCGGATCTTCCAGGGGATAAGTATCATGATCTTGCCCGGAAGTATCTGCCCAATGGCGGCTGCGGCGTGATTTCCTTTGAACTGAAAGGCGGCCGTCCGGCTGCGGAAGCCTTTATGAAAGAGCTGAAGCTGGCGGCGATTGAGACCCATGTGGCAGATGCGAGAACCTGTTGTCTGAATCCGGCTACGTCCACCCACCGCCAGCTGACAGACGAGCAGCTAAAGGAAGCCGGAATTCCGGCGGGATTGATCCGGCTATCCTGTGGCCTTGAGGACAAGGAGGATCTGATTGCCGATATCTCCCAGGCGCTGGAGGCCGCGGCGAAATAGCAGTCAATGAAGGAAGGAGCATGAATATATGAGTAAACGTTTATATAAATCAGAGGATAACCGGATTTTGTGCGGCGTCTGCGGAGGCATAGGTGAGTATCTGGGAATAGATCCCACGCTGGTGCGTCTGGTATGGGTGCTGATTACGCTGGCTGCGGGAGCGGGAGTCCTGCTCTATATTATTGCGGCCATTATCATACCCCGGGAACCTCTGGACTGACAGATGATCATACGAGGAGAAGCGGATATGAAGACTTTCAAGGAGCTGTATCTGGAGGGGGAGATTCCCTTTGAAGCCATCGACGATTATGTGATGGAGTGGGGTTACAGTAACGAGGAACGCACTCTGGCGCAGTATCTGGGACTCAATGCGGAGGAAGAGGACGCCTGGGTCAGCGACAGCGAGGAAGCGATGAAGGAACTGCTGGACCGGCAGAAAAAGTGACATGGGAGATGAAAGGGAACTGAAGCCGATTGCTTATATTTATACGGATTTTCCGGATAAGTTCGGAATTCCCCGCCAGAGCAATCTGGTGGAGGGGCTGAAGGGGAGGATTGTGTTTGAACCGGAGTTCCGCAGCCCCGAAGCTCTGCGGGGACTGGAAGAGTATGATTATCTCTGGCTGATCTGGGGATTTCAGGAGACGGACCGGGGAGGCTTTCATCCCACGGTCCGTCCGCCCCGTCTGGGAGGGAACGTAAGGAAGGGGGTATTTGCCACCCGGTCCCCGTTTCGCCCCAATGCGCTTGGCTTATCTTCTGTAAAGCTCGAAGAGATCCGGGAGACAAAAGAAGGTCCGCAGATTCTGGTGTCCGGGATTGACATGAGGAACCGGACGCCTGTTTATGATATCAAGCCCTATCTGCCTTATGTGGACAGTCATCCGGAAGCGCGGGGCGGTTTTGCCCGTCTGGTGAGGGACGACTGCCTGGAGGTGGATTTTCCGGAGACGCTTCTGGAGAAGATTCCCGGAGAAAAGCGGCAGGCTCTGACAGAGGTACTGCGGCAGGACCCGAGACCTCATTACCAGAAGGATGCGGGGAGAGTATATGGATTCTCTTTCAACGGCTTTGAGGTGCGTTTTCAGGTGGACGGGACGTGTCTGAAAGTAATTTCTGTAGAAAAAGATAACAGTCCGTATGCAGACCGGAGATAAAAAGAAAGGACGGCAATCGTCCTTTCTTTTTTTCCCTTGAAAAGGAATGAAAATCTATTCTTTCTGGAATCCCTCTCCTACCACATCGCTGGATTCCATGATAACCAGAAAGGAGGAGGGATCTGTTTCTTTGATCAGCCTGCGGATACCGTACATCTGTTTTTTGTTGCAGGCGCACAGAACCACATCCCGGCGCTGTCTTGTATATCCTCCGTTTCCTTTGAGAAGTGTAGAGCCCCGGTGAAAGCGCTGGCTGATGGCGCGGCAGATGCCGGGACCGTCCTTTGTGACAATCAGCGCGACTTTCCCCTGGCTGATACCGTACATCAGTTTATCCATCACCGTGGAAAGCAGCCAGGAGATGATGACGCCATAGATCAGGCTTTCCATATTCCGGGAAACCAGAAGAGTTCCCAGAAGAATTACAATGACGTCCAGGACGAACATGATGTTTCCGATGGACAGATGGGGGTGTCTGGCGCGGATGGACAGGGTGATGAAATCCGCCCCTCCTGTGGAGGAATCTCTCATAAAGATCAGGGCGTATCCGATGCCGCAGAGCACGCCGCAGCAAAGAGCGGCCAGCAGTCTGTCGCCTTCGTAGAGAGGAAAGAGAGGCGCAGCCGTGTCCATCAGTGTGGAAGCAATCAGCATGGATTTCAGGGATCTTAAGAAAAACCGGCGTCCCAGAATGCGGAAGGTACACAGGGCAATGGGAATATTCAGGATCAGGGACATGGCGCCGATGGGAAGACCGAAGAGCTGATAAAAGATAAGAGCGATTCCATTGATTCCGGCAATGGGAAATTCAGCCGCTGAAGCAAAGTTATATACACCTGCGGCCACCAGACTTCCGCCAATGATGTCTGCCGCCAGATCTTTTATGATAATTTGTGTTTTTTTGTTTTTCATGGCTGTCACCTTTCTGTCTTTGGGATAGTATGCCACATTATGAATGTTCTGATTCCTTTACAGAGAATTCCATCAACGTATGTACCGGGCTGGACTGCTGCGTTTGTGCGGCATACTCATTGTGCGGGTGTTTTCAAATTCTGCCAGACATGATATACTGCCAGTTAAACTGGTCCGGATTCCGGGTGGAATCTGCGGAAAGCGGAGTGTGACGCCGGACCGGCAGGATGAAAGAGTCGAAAGGGAGATGAAAAATATGGAAAAGAAGCCATTATTGCAGAGAACCTGGATGGTATGGCTCTGCGCGCTGATCTGCACCGCGCTCTGGGGAAGCGCTTTTCCCTGTATCAAAAAAGGGTATGTGTTATTTGACATCGGATCCTCAGATGTGGCGGGACAGATTCTGTTTGCGGGAGTGCGCTTTTTCGGAGCAGGTATCCTGGCGATTCTGATTGGAAGCGCGGGACGGCGGCAGTTTCTTAAACCCCGCAAAGGCGCTGTTCATAAGATTCTGGTGCTGAGTCTGTTCCAGACTGCGCTTCAGTATGTTCTTTTTTATATCGGAATGGCCCATACCACAGGGGTGAAAGGATCCATCCTGCAGGGAACCACCGTGCTTTTTTCTCTGCTGATTGCCTGCCTGCTGTTCCGGACGGAAAAGCTGACTGTAGTGAAAATCGTGGGATGTGTCGTCGGTTTCGCGGGGATTATTCTGGTAAACTTCAATGGAGCGGACATGAATATGCAGTTTACCTTTATCGGTGAGGGATTTATGATTCTGGCCGCCCTGTCCTCCTCTTTTTCTTCTGTGTTTTTTAAATCGTTTTCAAAGGATGACAATCCAGTCATGCTGAGCGGATATCAGTTTCTTGTGGGAGGGGCTGTCATGATGGCGGCGGGCTTTGTTCTCGGCGGGAGACTGTCCGGTTTTACTCCGGCATCCGTCCTGCTTCTGGCGTATATGTCTTTTATTTCGGCGGCGGCTTATTCCCTGTGGGGAATACTGCTGAAGTATAATCCGGTTTCCAGAATTACGGTATTCGGATTTACCACCCAGATATTCGGCGTGCTGTTTTCCGCCCTGTTCCTCCGGGAAGGAAATTCTTTCGGGTGGCAGTCTCTGGCGGCGCTGATCCTGGTATCGGCCGGAATTTATATGGTAAACAGAAAGCAGCCTTTGTCCGGAAATGAATGAAAGTATGTTTAAATCACAGAGAGCAGGGAAGACTAACTCCAAAAAGTGAGGAGTGATGTCAGTCTATGGTAAATATACAGAAAGCGGCAATTGTGGGGTGCGGGTTTGTGGGATCTGCCACGGCTTTCCGGCTGATGCAGACCGGGCTTTTTTCGGAGCTGGTTCTGATTGATCTGAACCGGGAAAAGGCAGAGGGAGAGGCCATGGATCTGAGCCACGGAAGACCTTTTGCCCATACCATGAAAATTTATGCGGGAAGCTATGAGGATGTGAGTGACTGCGCGGTTATTATCATTACTGCCGGAACCAGCCAGAAGCCGGGGGAGAACCGCACGGCCCTGGTGGGACGGAATGTGGAAATCTTCCGGTCTGTTCTGCCGGAAATCACCCGCCGGATCTTTGAGGGAATTCTGCTGATTGTATCCAATCCTGTGGACATTCTGACCTATGTTACATGGAAGCTTTCCGGGCTTCCGAAAGAACGGGTAATCGGAAGCGGGACAGTGCTGGATACGGCCCGGCTGCGTTACCTGCTCAGTGAACATCTGAATGTGAACAGCAGCAGTGTCCATGCCATGATTATCGGAGAACATGGGGACAGCGAGCTGGCAGTCTGGAGCGGCGCCAATGTATCGGGAATCGAAATTAATCATTTTTGTGAAATCCGCGGGTTTTATAATCATCAGCAGGAAATGAACCGGATTTACCGGCAGGTCAGGGACAGCGCCTATGAAATTATAGATAAAAAAGGGGCGACCTATTATGGCGTCGCCATGGCGGTTGGCCGGATCTGTGAGAGCATTATCCGGGATGAACACGCGGTTCTCCCTGTTTCCGGACTGATGTGCGGCGAGTATGGTCTTGATGATCTCTGCATCAGTGTTCCTTCCATTGTGGGAAACGGAGGCCTGGAGAAGGTTCTGGAGATTCCCCTGGACCGGAAGGAACAGGCGGAGCTGGAGCGCTCTGCGGAGCAGGTGAAGCAGATCCTGCGTGAAGTAAATATGATCTGAGGTTCTGACCCCGGTTCAGTTGTTGGGAAACACTGTGCCGGGGTTTTCTGATTCCGCTGGCAGTGATTGCGGTATTTACGGTTTTTGTGATATCATGAATATTATCCATAAGGATTAAAAAAGAGAGATTTAAAATCGGGCGGAGCAGCCCGGGAAAAGAGGAACAGAGGATGAAAGCAATCGATGTACACTGCCATTTCCTTCCGGAGGAATATACAGATGCCCTGAAAAAATATGACCGGATTAATGACGATGGGTTTCCCTGTCCGGACTGGAATATGGATATGCAGATGGAGTATATGGAAAAGGCGCAGATCCGTCACGCGGTATTGTCGGTTTCCTCTCCCCATCCCTGGTTCGGGGATGCCGGAGCCAGCGCGGAGCTGTGCCGCAGGATCAATGAGTCGGCAGCGGAAATTATCCGGAAGTATCCGGAGCAGTTCTCCTATGCGGCAGTACTGCCGCTGCCCGATGTGGAGAGGGCTGTGGCGGAAGCACAGTATGCCCTGGAGCAGGGAGGCGCCTGCGCGGTGAAGCTGGCCAGCCAGGCAGACGGCCTTTATCCGGGGGATGAGCGGATGGAACCTCTGATGGAATATCTGAACAGGCGGAGGGCGGTCATCATACTTCATCCCACCAGACCCCGGGCCGTTCCCCAGGGGTGCTTTACCAGCGGACCGCTTCCGCTTCTGGAGTTTATCAGTGATACGACAAGATCCGTTGTGGACATGATTGCGAAGGGGACTCTGGAAAAATACAGTAATATCCGGGTGGTTGTTCCCCATTGCGGGTCCTTCCTCCCCAATATTATTGACCGGCTGACCGGAATTACAGGACTGCTGGCCTCCAAAGGAATCGGGAAGTCTGTGGATGTACGGAAATCCCTGCAGTCCCTGTATTTTGATGTGGCAGGAGACGCGCTCCCCAGGGGAATCCGGATTCTCGGGACGCTGGCGGATGAGGATCACATAATGTTCGGGGGAGATTTCCCCTATACGCCGATCTCCATGATTGCGGAGAAAAAGCGTCGGATGGATGAGGATCCCGAGCTGGATGGGATTCGTGAAAAGCTATATGGGAAGAACGCGGAGACACTGTTTGGAATCTGAAAAACTGACAGTTGGGAATGCTCAGAATTAAGTCAGAAATACATGAAAAAACAGTTGAAATTTTTGGGAATTCGCTTAAGATAAGATTGATTATTTAGCAGGAAAGTAATGCGGCGCGGCTGGCGCTGCGGAGAGAACAGGAAGGCGGATTCCGTCTGCGAAGGGAAAGTAAGCATGTCTTCAGAGAAAAGAAAAGAGAAAACGGAGAGGAAGGGGACAGACAGGATCTGTCCCGTGGCGGGAAAATGCGGCGGTTGCCAGTACCAGGGGATGCCCTATGGACGGCAGCTGAAAAAGAAACAGGCCCAGGTGGAAAAGCTGCTGAAGCCTTTCTGTCCAGTGCGTCCTATTACCGGTATGGGAAACCCTTATTATTATAGAAATAAGGTACATGCCGTTTTCCGCAGGATGAAAAACGGAATAGTGATCTCCGGCGTATATGCGGAGGGAACCCACAGGGTGATTCCGGTAACCTCCTGCCTGATCGAAGATCAGGAGGCGGATGCGATTATAAATGATATCCGGGGGCTGGTGAAGTCTTTTAAAATAAAAATATTTAATGAAGACACAGGGACCGGGCTTCTCCGCCATGTGCTGGTCCGGCGGGGATTTGCTACCGGGGAAATCATGGTGGTTCTTGTCCTGGCGTCCCAGGTGTTCCACTCTAAAAATAATTTTGTCCGGGCGCTGAGGCAGCTTCATCCGGAGATTACTACCATAGTGGTTAATGTAAATGCAAAGAAGACCAGCATGGTGCTGGGAGACAGAAATCTGGTGATTTATGGAAAGGGCTATATTGAGGATGTGCTCTGCGGCCATGTGTTCCGGATTTCACCCGGGTCTTTTTACCAGGTGAATCCTGTACAGACAGAGAAGCTGTACGCCAGGGCGATTGAGCTGGCGGAACTGACCGGAAAAGAGCGGGTCATTGATGCTTACTGTGGAATCGGAACCATCGGGATCTGTGCCGCTGACCGGGCGGGAGAGGTAATCGGAGTGGAGCTGAACCGGGACGCTGTGAAGGATGCTGTCCGGAATGCCAGAAGAAATGAGACCGGAAACGTCTCTTTTTATCAGGGGGACGCGGGAAGGTTTATGGTCCGGATGGCGGCCCGGGGAGAAAAAGCGGATGTGGTATTTATGGATCCGCCCCGGAGCGGCAGCGATGAAAAGTTTATGAGATCAGTAATAAAACTGGGACCGGAACGGATTGTTTATATTTCCTGTAATCCGGAGACCCAGGCCAGGGATCTGAAGTTTCTGACAGCTCATGGATACCGGGCCAGAGAGGCCTGGCCATATGACTGTTTCCCGTTTACCGGACATACAGAGTGTGTGGCGCTGCTTACAAACGGGAAAGAATAGAAAAATATAAAAAATAAAGGGGATTTGTCCGGGGCTGACAATTCTCCGCTTCATTCAGGAATCCGGAACGGCAGTAGAAAGTTCCGGATTTCTGTGCTAGTATTAATGGAGAATTTATATTTATGGAGCCGAGAGTGAAAGATGGGAAAAGAAGCAAAGACCAATGCCATGCGTATGCTGGATAAAAAGAAAATACCATATGAAGCAGTTACCTATGAATGTGATGAGTTTATTGACGGACTTCATTCGGCGGCAATAACCGGAGCGCCGGTGGATGCCTCCTTCAAGACTCTGGTGATGCAGGGGAAAAGCGGACAGTATTATGTGTTTGTTATACCGATTGCCCTGGAGGTGGATCTGAAGAAGGCTGCGAAGTCTGTGGGAGAGAAGTCCATGGAGATGATCCATGTGAAGGATATCACAAAGGTGACAGGATATGTCCGGGGCGGCTGTTCGCCCCTGGGAATGAAAAAGCAGTTTCCTACTGTAATCCATGAAGCGGCGAAGCAATTTGATCAGATTTATGTCAGCGGCGGACGGATCGGGCTTTCCCTGAAGATCAGTCCCCTGCAGCTTGCGGAGGTGACCGGAGCAGGTTTTGCGGATATCCGTCTGCAGGGATCAGGTGCGGAGACAGGATAATACTATAAAAATCCAGAAAGGCGGCTGTTATGAGACGTATGGAGTTTAAAATGGAGCGGACGGGATTGCTGAAAGAGGGAGACATTCTCCCGGTAACAGAGAGCAGGCTTCCCAATTCCTGGTATTATACCCTTGGAAAGGCATATGCCATGTCCGCAAATTATTCTTTCAGGGAAAGGCTGAAGTCCACCGAAGGCAGGGTGGCAGAGATTAAGGAAACCCCGAAAGGTTATTATGTGATTGTGGAGTTTGATGAATGAAAAACATGGAGAGTAAAGTATGAGTGTTGTTGTAACCAGTGTGTTTCTTTTGTTCGCACTGATTTTTATCGGTTTCTTTGTGGGAAAAGGGAAAGTTATCCGGCAGGAAAGTATACCGGATCTGTCTGATCTGGTGCTGAAGATCACAATGCCGGTGACAGTGTTCTGTTCTATAGCTGAACAGGATGGGATCAGTGGTTCCGGAGGATCTCTGGGACAGATTTTCGCGGGAGTTCTGCTGCTGCATCTTATTTCCGGTGTTCTGATTTTTATCCTTGTAAAAGCGGTGCGGGTACCGGAAAAGGGTCAGGGAATCTGGATCTTTACCTGTGTATTTTCTAATAATGGTTTTATGGGACTGCCCCTGGCATTTTCTCTTTATGGAAGCGAGGGGATGTTTTTCATGGCGCTGGGAAACGTAATCTCCAATCTTCTTATCTTTTCTGTGGGAATAAAGCTTCTTACCTGGCGTTATCCGGCGACAGACAGCTTCAGTTTCCGTAAAATGTTTGTCAATAATATAAATATAGCTGTAGTGGCGGGATTTATTTTCCTCCTTTTCAGAATTCCGGTTCCGGATGTTCTGGATCAGCTTCTGACATATATTTCCAACATTACAAGCGGACTGTCCATGCTGGTAGTAGGGCTCAGCCTGTCCAGGCTGTCCTTCCGGGAAGTGTTCCGGGATAAAAAGATATTTCTGCTGCCGGTATTCCGGCTGCTGGCAGTTCCGCTGGCAGTGATCGGGATTTTACATATACTGCCTTTTGAACTGGATCCTATGGTCAGAAATATTCTGATCCTGACATCCGCCCTGCCCGCGGCGTCGGTCCAGTCCATGATTACAGAGCAGTACCGGACCAATACATCGGAAGCTGCGCGGGCAGTATTTACCACAACTTTGTTCAGTGTGATTACGGTTCCGCTTGTCATGGCGGCCGGACTGCGTGGATAAATACAATATTTTTTTAAAAACCAGTGGATTTCCTGGTGCAGAAATTGTATAATAAAAACTGTTTTTTTGACAGACCGGAGTTCTTGAACAGGAGGGAAAGTTTATGGCAGTAAAATACGTATTTGTTACCGGCGGGGTGGTATCGGGATTAGGAAAGGGTATTACCGCGGCGTCGCTGGGCCGCCTGCTGAAGGCGCGTGGCTATAAGGTGACCATGCAGAAGTTTGACCCGTACATTAATATGGATCCGGGCACTATGAATCCGATCCAGCACGGAGAAGTTTTCGTTACAGATGACGGAGCGGAGACGGATCTTGATCTTGGACATTATGAGCGTTTTATTGATGAGAGCCTGAGTAAACGTTCCAATGTGACAACGGGGAAGGTATACTGGACTGTTCTCCAGAAAGAGCGGCGCGGCGACTATGGCGGAGGTACTGTACAGGTGATTCCTCATATTACGAATGAGATCAAGAGCCGTTTTTATCGTGACTATACAACCGATGAGACACAGATTGCCATTATTGAAGTGGGGGGGACTGCCGGGGATATTGAATCCCAGCCTTTTCTGGAGGCAATCCGTCAGTTCCAGCATGAGGTGGGACATGAGAATGCCATTCTGATCCATGTGACTCTGGTTCCCTATCTGCATGCTTCCGGCGAGCTGAAGACGAAACCTACCCAGGCCAGTGTAAAAGAACTGCAGGGAATGGGAATCCAGCCGGATATTATTGTGTGCCGGACAGAGCATCAGCTGGACAAGAGCATCCGTGATAAGATCGCCCTGTTCTGCAATGTGCCCCGGGAACATGTGCTTCAGAATCTGGATGTGGAATATCTTTACGAGGCCCCGCTGGCCATGGAGAAGGAAAATCTGGCCCAGGTGGCCTGTGAGTGCCTGAAGCTGGAGTGTCCGGAACCGGATCTGACAGACTGGATCAGTATGGTGGACGCTCTGAAGCATCCCACCAAAGAGGTGGAGGTTGCGCTGGTGGGAAAGTATACCCAGCTGCATGACGCATATATTTCTGTGGTGGAAGCATTGAAGCACGGCGGAATTGCCTGCCACGCCACGGTAAATATCCGCTGGGTGGATTCTGAGCTGGTGACAGAGGAGAATGCAGAGGAGATTCTGGATGGCGTCCATGGCGTCCTGGTTCCCGGGGGCTTCGGAGACCGGGGAATTGACGGTATGATATATGCCATCAGATATGCCCGGGAGAAAGGGATTCCATATCTTGGTCTCTGTCTTGGCATGCAGCTTGCTATTGTGGAGTTTGCCCGCAATGTCTGCGGTCTGGAGGGAGCGCATAGTATTGAACTGGATCCGGCTACCAGTTATCCCGTGATTGCGCTGATGCCGGATCAGAATGATGTGGAGGATATCGGAGGTACTCTCCGGCTTGGCTCTTATCCGTGTATTCTGGATAAGGACAGTAAAGCGTGTGAAGTTTATGGGCAGGATGTGATCCATGAGCGCCACCGCCACCGCTATGAGGTGAATAATGATTACCGGGCAGCGCTGACTGAACATGGCATGAAATTGTGCGGTCTTTCTCCGGACGGAAGAATCGTGGAGATGCTGGAACTGCCGGATCATCCCTGCTTTATTGCCACCCAGGCACATCCCGAATTCAAATCCAGACCAAACCGCCCTCATCCTCTTTTCGGCAATTTTATCCGGGCATCCCTGGAGTATCATGAAAAATAAAGTCAAATGTTCAGAAGCCCGCATGTCCCTGGTTACAGGCAGTGTGGGTGTTCTGTTTTTTGCGTCTGATGAAGTTCATAGAAACTTTATAAAAAATCAGTAAAAGTTCACGTTTACAATATTGATTTCTTCGCAAAATATCAATATAATTATATTTTGTATAAGAATGATTGCATACAGCCGGACAGAGACCGGTATGGCTGGTTATGGAGGAAACTTAGAGAAAGGATTGCGCGGAAGCGCAGGATTAAGAGATAATTTATGAATGAACGCAGGCCGGACAACGGTGGAAATAATAACAATAATAAGAATGGCAGAAACGGTCAGAGTATTCTGTGGATGATAGTAGTTACCCTGATTGTCCTGTTTCTGGTGACGTCACTGACAAACCGGGTCAGCAGTCTGACCAATCAGGAGATCACCTATACGGAGTTTATGGATATGGTGCAGGAGGGTGAAGTGGAAAGCGTTGTTTTTTCCTCCGGGCAGATCCTGATCACGCCGAAAGAAGATGAGGATGCATTATATCAGACTACTTATCATACAGTAAATATCGGCGACGACAGGCTGTATGAATTTCTGGATGAGTACGATGTGGAGTATACAGGAAAAAGCAACAGTACATCGAATGCAATCTGGCAGATCCTCAGTATCGTCATTCCAATTGCGCTGATCTGGGGGGTTTTTGCTTTTGCCATGCGGCGCATGGGCGGCGGAGGCGGCATCATGGGCGTCGGCAAGTCTACGGCCAAAATGTATGTGGAGAAAAGTACGGGAGTATCTTTCCGGGATGTGGCCGGACAGGATGAGGCAAAAGAGACTCTGCAGGAGATGGTAGATTTTCTGAACAACCCGAAAAAATATACAGATATCGGAGCAAAGCTTCCAAAGGGGGCTCTGCTTGTGGGACCTCCCGGCACAGGTAAAACTCTTCTTGCCAAGGCAGTGGCCGGCGAGGCGGGAGTTCCGTTTTTTTCACTGGCAGGCTCTGATTTTGTGGAAATGTTTGTGGGCGTAGGCGCTTCCCGTGTCCGTGATCTGTTCAAGGAAGCGCAGAAGTCAGCGCCATGTATTATTTTTATTGACGAGGTTGACGCTATCGGAAAGAGCCGTGACAGCCATTATGGCGGGGGGAATGATGAGCGTGAGCAGACACTGAACCAGCTTCTTGCGGAGATGGACGGTTTTGACAGCTCCAAGGGAGTGCTGATCCTGGCGGCCACCAACCGGCCGGAAGTGCTGGATAAGGCTCTTCTGCGTCCGGGGCGTTTTGACCGGAGAGTTATTGTTGACAAGCCGGATCTGAAAGGCCGTGTGGAAACGCTGAGGGTACATTCCAGAAATGTTCTGATGGATGATTCCGTCGATCTGGAAGCAATTGCTCTCGCAACAGCAGGCTGCGTCGGGTCGGATCTGGCGAATATGGTCAATGAGGCTGCCATCAATGCAGTAAAGAATGGAAGAAAATATGTCAACCAGTCGGATCTTTTTGAGTCTGTGGAAGTGGTCATTGCCGGTAAAGAAAAGAAGGACCGGATCATGGGACCGAAAGAAAAGCGTCTGGTTGCTTATCATGAAGTGGGGCACGCTCTTGTCAGCGCCCTGCAGAAGGATTCCGAGCCGGTGCAGAAGATTACGATTGTTCCCAGAACCATGGGGGCTCTGGGCTATACGCTGCAGACTCCGGAGGAGGAAAAGTATCTGGAGACCAAGGCGGAGCTGGAAGCGCGCCTGGTAACATATATGGGAGGCCGCGCCGCGGAGGAGATCAAATGTGATTCCGTGACCACCGGAGCAGCCAATGATATTGAGATGGCGACGAAGATTGCCAGGGCTATGGTGACCCGTCTGGGTATGTCAGATGAGTTCGGGCTGATGGCTATGGAGACGGTAGAGAGCCAGTATCTGGATGGAAGGGCTATGCCTACAGTTGCGGAGACTACTGTGGCCAAGGTGGATGAAGTGGTAAAGGTTATGCTGGAAAGGGCATATGATACCGCGAAAGAGATGCTTTACGCCAATATCGATATTCTGGACCGGATTGCTGATTATCTGTATGAGCATGAGACCATTTCCGGAAAAGAATTTATGAATATCTTTAATGAGATGAGAGCTGCCCATGAGCCCATTGATGTGGATGTGACTGTCAGCGGAGCGACAGAGATCCCGGAGGATGCGGCTCCGGATGAGGCATTTGAGGAATAGGACCAGCGTATGTTTGATATCCAGGAAGAGTTAAAAAAACTGCCGGATCATCCGGGAGTCTATCTCATGCATGACGCCCGGGATGAGATCATATATATTGGCAAAGCCGTGAGTCTGAGGAATCGTGTGCGCCAGTATTTTCAGTCCAGCCGCAATAAGGGGCTGAAGATTGAAAAGATGGTGACCCATATTGCCCGGTTTGAGTATATTCTGACCGATTCTGAACTGGAAGCTCTCGTCCTGGAATGCAATCTGATCAAAGAGCACCGGCCGAAATATAATACAATGCTGAAGGATGATAAAACATATCCGTATATTAAGGTGACTCTGGGAGAAGCATTTCCCAGGGTCCTCTTTTCACGTCAGATGAAAAAAGACAAATCCCGCTATTACGGGCCATATACCAGCGCGGGAGCAGTTAAGGACACCATAGAGCTGATCCGGAAGCTGTATCAGCTCCGGACCTGCAGCCGGGTGCTTCCGAGAGATACCGGAAAGGACAGGCCCTGTCTGAATTATCACATTCATCAGTGCAATGCTCCGTGCCAGGGCTTTGTTTCCCGGGAAGAGTATGAGACACAGGTGCGTCAGGCCATGGATTTCCTGAATGGGCAGTATGAGCCTGTGTTAAAAAGTCTGGAGGAGAAGATGAAGACTTCGGCGTCAGAACTGGATTTTGAGAAGGCGGCAGAATACAGGGATCTTCTGTCCAGTGTAAAACAGATTGCCCAGAAGCAGAAAATCACTGCTTTTGATGGCGAGGACAGGGATATCATGGCGCTGGCCATGGATGACAGAGATGCTGTGGTGCAGGTGTTTTTTGTCCGTCAGGGCCGGCTGATCGGCCGGGAGCATTTTCATGTGACCATAGGAAATGAGGATACTCCCAGAGAGGTTCTGTCAACCTTTATCCGGCAGTATTACGCGGGGACGCCGTTTATTCCCAGGGAAATTATGCTTCAGATGGAGATTGACGATGTGGAAGTGATAGAACAGTGGCTGACTTCCCGGCGCGGACACCGGGTATATATCCGGGTTCCGAAAAAGGGAAGCAGGGAAAAGCTTGTGGAACTGGCGGCCCGCAATGCGGAGATGGTACTGACCCGGGATCGCGAGAAGATACGGCGGGAAGAAGGGCGGACCACAGGAGCGGTCCGGGAAGTGGCCGGGTGGCTGAAGCTGGGATATGTGCGGCGGATGGAAGCCTATGATATTTCAAATATTAACGGATTTGAGACGGTCGGATCCATGGTGGTTTATGAGAAAGGAAAGCCATGCCGCAGCGATTACCGCAGATTCCGGCTGCGTACCGTGTCCGGGCCGGATGATTATGCGTCAATGAGAGAGGTGCTGACCCGCAGATTTATCCACGGAATAGAAGAAAAGGAAAGGAACCGGCAGAAGAATCTTGGCGAGGAATATGGAAGCTTTACCCGTTTCCCCGATCTGATTCTTATGGACGGCGGAAGAGGGCAGGTGAATATTGCCCTTCAGGTGCTGGATGAACTGGGGCTGGAGATTCCTGTCTGCGGTATGGTGAAAGATGATCACCACAGAACCCGCGGATTGTATTATAATAATATGGAGATCCCGGTAGATACCCATTCAGAGGGATTCCGGCTGATTACCCGGATTCAGGATGAAGCCCACCGCTTTGCCATAGAGTATCATCGCTCCCTGAGGAGCAGGGAGCAGGTACACTCCGTACTGGATGACATTCCGGGAATCGGTCCGGAACGCAGGAAGGCGCTGATGAGGACATATGAATCGCTGGACGCCATACGTGAGGCAGATGTGGACTCTCTGAAGGCTGTTCCGTCCATGAATGAGCGGGCGGCGGTTTCTGTGTACCGGTTTTTTCATGCCGGCCAGGAGAGTGGAGAATAAAAAACAGTAAGTTTATAAACTATGCAGGGATTTTTCTGTGGAAAAGAAGGATACAATGAAGAATGGAGGAAGCGTATGCAGGGAGTGAGTGTGCAGCAGTTTGCTGATAAAATGAAGCTGAGGTGTTTTACGCCTTGTGTAGATATGACGAAGCGGTTTATTACAAAGTCGGATGTAAATCGCCCGGCGCTGGAACTGACTGGTTTTTTTGAACATTTTGCGAAGGAAAGGATTCAGGTGATCGGGATGGTGGAGCACACTTATCTTGAGAATCTTCCCCAGGATCTGCGTTTCCAGCGCTATGCCCATCTTCTGGACCATGATATTCCCTGCGTTGTTATGTGCCGGAGTTTTGAACCGAATGAAGAAGTACTCCGGATTGCGGGTGAGAGACAGATTCCTATCCTGGGAACGGAAGCAGCTACTTCAGATTTCCTGTCAGAGGCAATTTTTTATCTGAACAGCCAGCTTGCCCCCAGCATTTCCATTCATGGCGTGCTGGTGGATATTTACGGAGAAGGCGTCCTGATTATGGGAGAGAGCGGGATCGGCAAAAGCGAGGCGGCCCTGGAGCTGATCCGCAGGGGACACAGGCTTGTGACGGATGATGTGGTAGAGATCCGGAAACTGAGCAATAACTCCCTGGTGGGGACATCTCCGAAAATCACCCAGTATTTTATTGAACTGAGAGGAATCGGAATCCTTGATGTGAAGACTCTGTTTGGTGTGGAAGCTGTAAAGGAGAAGCAGACGATTGATCTGGTCATCAAGCTGGAGACCTGGGAAGCAGAGCGGGAATATGACCGTCTGGGCCTGGAAGAAGAATATACAGAGATTCTTGGCACCAGGATTGTCTGCCATTCCATACCGATCAGGCCGGGCCGTAATCTGGCTGTGATCTGTGAGGCGGCCGCCATCAATCACAGGCAGAAGAAGATGGGCTATAACGCGGCGGAGGAGTTATATAAGCGCGTGCAGGAAGGCCTGGTAGGAAATCAGAATTGCGAAGACTGACGGGAATCTGTAAGGAAAGGAATTATTGTTATGGAAAGAAAGAACGCATGGGAAAAATACAGTGAAGAAGAAAGAAAAAAAGTGTTTGAATTTGCTGACAGATACAGGGACTTTATTTCCCGGTGCAAAACTGAGCGGGAATGTACCTCTGATATCAGAAGACAGGCGGAAGCTGCCGGTTTTCGGAATATGGAGGAGGTTATCGCCAGTGGAACAGTCCTTAAGCCGGGAGACCGTGTGTTTGCGGAAAACAAGGGAAAGAGTATGGCTCTTTTTGTGATTGGCAGCAGACCGATGGAGGAAGGAATGAATATCCTGGGAGCGCATATTGATTCTCCCCGTCTGGATCTGAAGCAGAATCCACTGTATGAGGATACAGACATGGCTCTTCTGGACACACACTATTATGGAGGCGTTAAAAAGTATCAGTGGGTGACACTGCCTCTTGCGCTTCATGGCGTGGTGGCGAAAAAAGACGGAACTGTTGTGGAGATTAATGTGGGTGAAAAGCCAGAGGATCCTGTATTCGGCGTCAGTGATCTGCTGATTCATCTTTCCCAGGACCAGATGAAAAAGAGCGCCGCAACGGTGATTGACGGCGAAGATATGAATGTGCTCATCGGCAGTATGCCGCTGAATGCGGAACAGAAGGATGACGAAAAGGAGAAGGAAGTCAAAAAGAAGGTCTGCAGTAATATTCTGAATATTCTGAAAGACCGGTATGGAATAGAGGAGGAGGATTTCCTTTCCGCGGAAATCGAAGTAGTTCCGGCGGGAGCGGCCAGAGATTATGGTTTTGACCGCAGTATGATCATGGGATACGGCCATGATGACCGTGTCTGCGCGTATCCTTCTTTTGCGGCCATGCTGGAGATGGATGTGCCGGAGCGGACATCTGTGTGCCTTCTGGTAGATAAAGAAGAGATCGGAAGTGTGGGCGCTACCGGTATGCAGTCCAGATTTTTTGAAAACATTGCGGCGGAAGTCATGAACGCCTGTGGAGATTATGATGAACTCAGACTCCGGAGAGGATTACAGAATTCCAGGGTGCTGTCCTCCGATGTCAGCGCGGCTTATGATCCCAATTATCCCGCAGTTATGGAAAAAAAGAACAGTGCATATTTTGGAAGAGGTCTGGTATTTAACAAGTATACCGGTTCCCGTGGGAAGAGCGGTTCCAATGACGCCGGCGCCGAATATGTGGCTGAAATCCGCAGGATCATGGATGATAATAATGTCAGCTTCCAGACTGCGGAGCTGGGAAAAGTAGATGCTGGCGGAGGCGGAACGATTGCCTATATTCTTGGAAATTATAACATGCAGGTGATTGACAGCGGAGTCGCGGTATTAAATATGCACGCGCCATGGGAGATTATCAGCAAGGCGGATCTGTATGAAGCAAAGCGGGGATATGTGGCGTTTCTGAAGGACGCGTGATTATCTGAAAGGAAGAAGGACCGGACGAATATTATGTGTAGTAAGTTATACGAGGATTTGTGCAGAATTGCGGGCAGGAACGCGGTTCTGCGTGACGAGCCCATGAGCCGTCACACTACTTTCCGGACCGGAGGACCGGCAGAGGTCCTGACAGTTCCGGATATGGAACGTCTGCCGGAGGTGGTGGCTTTCTGCCGGGAGCGGCAGATCCCTTTTCTGGTGATTGGAAACGGGAGCAATCTTCTGTGCGGGGACAGCGGCGTGGAAGGTGTTGTTATCGAGATAGGAAAACAAATGTCGGAGATCCGTATAGACGGGACTCTGGTTACCGCCCAGGCAGGAGCGCTTCTTTCGGGGATTGCGGCCAGGGCAGCGTCGGAAGGTCTGACCGGGTTTGAATTTGCCGCGGGAATTCCGGGAAGTATTGGTGGCGCGGTAGTCATGAATGCAGGGGCTTACGGCGGAGAGATGAAGGATGTACTGAAGGAGGTAAGTGTTCTGACTCCGGAAGGAGAAGTGAAGGGCATATCCGCCGCTGATCTGGAACTTTCCTATCGTCACAGCATTGTGCCGGAGAAGGGATACATTGTGCTGTCAGCAGTCCTTTCTCTGGAAAAAGGAGATAAGCAGCAGATATATGCCCGGATGGAAGAGCTGAAAAAGAAACGGGTGGAGAAACAGCCGCTGGAATATCCGAGTGCGGGAAGTACTTTTAAGCGTCCGGAGGGGTATTATGCCGGAAAGCTGATTGAAGATGTGGGATTAAAAGGATTCCGCGTGGGGGGAGCCCAGGTATCGGAGAAGCACAGTGGATTTGTAATTAACCGGGATCACGCCACAGCAGAGGAAATCCGTTCTCTTATGGAGCAGGTGCAGCGGAAGGTTCTGGAGCAGTTTGGGGTATACCTTGAGCCCGAGGTGAAATTTATTGGAAAACATACCGGCGGGTCTGTTCCGGATAAGAAAGAGTGATCCTCTGAGGGGAAGAGAGGTGTTTTATGAAATATGTGATTATCACCGGAATGTCCGGTGCGGGAAAGTCAACAGCACTGAAGTATCTGGAAGATATGGGATATTTCTGCGTGGACAATCTGCCGTCTATTCTTCTGGATAAGTTTTTTGAACTGACGGAAGCTGACCATCATCATTCCCGGATTGCGCTGGGGATGGATATCCGGAACGGAAGTTCTCTGGTGGAGGAGGCCCGGCTCATAGCTGATCTGAAGAGGGAAGGTAAGGATATCACTACAGTATTTATGGATGCCTCGGATAAGGAACTGGTAAAACGATATAAAGAAACCAGAAGAAATCATCCTCTGGCCGGGAAAGACCGGCTGGAGGCAGGAATTGCAAGAGAACGCGGCCAGGTGGAGTTTCTGAAGGAGCAGGCAGATTATATTATAGATACCAGCCAGCTTCTCACCAGAGAGCTGAACGCAGCTCTTGAAAATATTTTCCGGCTGGACAGAAAATTTGACAATCTGTTTCTCTCCATTCTGTCCTTTGGGTTTAAGTATGGAATTCCCGCGGATGCGGATCTTGTGTTTGATGTGCGTTTTTTGCCGAACCCCTATTATATCCGGGAGCTGAGGCCGAAAACAGGCAATGCTCCGGAAATCCGGGAGTATGTGATGCAGAGCCCGGAGGCAGGAGAATTTCTGGATAAACTGGAGGATATGATGCGTTTCCTGATTCCCAATTATATCAAAGAGGGAAAAAACCGGCTGGTTCTTGCTATTGGCTGTACGGGAGGAAAACATCGTTCCGTGACTCTTGCCAATGCAATCCATGAACGCCTGCAGAAGAATCAGACTTATGGACTCCGCGTAGAGCACCGGGATCTGGAAAAGGATGCAAAAAGAGGAAAATGACAGGAGGTGTCCGGATGTCTTTTTCGGGAGATATAAAAAATGAAATAGCGCACCAGCTTCCGGACGATTATCACTGTCTCCTGGCGGAAATAGCAGCGGTGATCCATTATGCGGGAACCGTGGAAGGAAATGAGGAAGAAGGGTATATCCTGGTTGAGACGGAAAACGTGGTGCTGGCCAAAAAGTATCTGCAGCTCATCAGGAAGGCTTTCGATATTCCTGTGGATCTGCATATTAAGCGCCTGCCGTCGGGGAAAAATAATAAGTATGGGATTCTGTTATCCTCGGAGGCTGGCGCTCCGGAGCCGGGGAGCCGGGCCGCGGAAAAGGCGGGGGAGACCGGAGCGCTCAGTGAAATCAGTGTGGGAGACAAGTTCAGCAGGGTGTTTCGGGAAACTGCCGACTGGGAACAGCCGGGGTTTGCGGAGAGTCTGCTGGAGTATCCATGCTGCCGCCGGGCTTTTATCCGGGGATCATTCCTGACGTCGGGTTCCATGAGCAATCCTGGAAAGTCATATCATTTTGAGATTGTCTGCAGAAAGAGGCAGGGGGCTGAGGAGTTATGCCGGATCATCGGGACCTTTGGGATTTCACCCAAAATCATTCACAGAAAGAATAAGTATATTGTGTATCTGAAGGATAGCGGAGCCATAGTGGATATTCTGAATGTGATGGACGCGCCCAATGCGCTGATGCGTCTGGAAAATGTGCGGATTATCAAGGATATGAAGAACAGCGCGAACCGCCAGTATAATTGCGATTCGGCAAATATTACCAGGATGGTCCGCACTGCCGCGCGGCAGGTGGAGGATATCCGTTATATTGAAAAGCATCTGGGATTTTCCGGGCTGACACCGATGCTGAGGGAAATGGCCCGGGTACGGCTGGAACATCCGGAGGAATCTCTTCAGGAACTGGGAGCTTATCTGGATCCGCCGGTAGGAAAATCCGGAGTGAATCACAGGCTGAAAAAACTGGAAGAAATTGCAGAATCATTACGGCAGGAGGGATGAGATGGCGGGTAAGAGATTATATTTTCTGGTAAATCCCACATCGGGAAAAGGACAGATTAAGAATTATCTGCTGGAAATAGTGGATACTTTTATAAAGGAAGGGTATGAGGTTACGATTCACACGACCCAGGCCCGGGGGGAGGCGCTTCATATCATCCCGGAAGTGGCCGATGAATATGATCTGATTGTCTGTTCCGGCGGAGACGGGACTCTGGATGAGGTTGTTACAGGTATTATCCGGTGTGATTCTCTGACGCCTGTCGGGTATATTCCCGCGGGGAGCACCAATGATTTTGCCCAGTCCCTGCAGATTCCCACAAACATGGTGAAGGCCGCGGAAGTGGCAGTCGGTGGACGGCCGTTTCCCTGCGACGTGGGGGCGTTTAATGATGATACCTTTATCTATGTAGCAGCCTTCGGCTTATTCACAGATGTGTCTTATCAGACGAATCAGAGACTGAAAAACATTTTCGGACATGCCGCCTATGTCATGGAGGGGGCGAAGCGTCTCTATGATATTCCTTCGTATTATCTGGAGGTGAAAGTGAACGGTGAGATAATCCGGGGTGAGTTTATGTATGGAATGATCAGCAATTCTGTCTCTGTGGGCGGCGTGAAAAATCTGAGAGGGAAGACAGTAGAACTGGATGACGGCCTGTTTGAAGTTCTGCTGATCAGAATGCCTCAGAATCCGCTGCAGTTAAATGAGATCATGACCAACCTGGTGATGCCCCGGAACTGCGACACGCCTTATATATATAACTGTAAGACAGATTATATTGAGATCCACAGCGAGGATTCCATTCCCTGGACTCTGGACGGGGAATTTGGCGGAGCGCACAGGGATGTGCGGATAAACAATCGTTGCAGAAGAATCACATTTATGGTATAATATGGACGCTGAGCGAGGTGTTTTCGGGCTTGGCGGACATGGTGTAATATGAACATCCGGCGAGGTGTTTTCGGGTCTGATGCGAGTATACTGTGTATAGATGTGAATACTTAATAAAGTATTTTCAATTTTTTTATGGAGGAATCGTTATGTTAGTTTCAGCAAAAGAAATGCTTGACAAAGCAAAAGCAGGCCGCTATGCGGTGGGGCAGTTCAACATCAACAATCTTGAGTGGACGAAGGCCATCCTGCTGACTGCCCAGGAGAATCATTCTCCGGTTATCCTTGGAGTTTCTGAAGGCGCCGGCAAGTATATGGGCGGGTACAAGACGGTTGTTGGCATGGTAAACGGCATGCTGGAAGAACTGAATATCACAGTTCCGGTTGCCCTGCATCTGGATCATGGCAGCTATGACGCATGTTATAAGTGTATCGAAGCCGGATTCTCGTCCGTGATGTTTGACGGATCCCATTATGCTATTGAAGAGAATGTTGCGAAGACCAGGGAACTGGTAAGGGTATGTAATGAAAAGGGATTATCTCTTGAGGCCGAGGTCGGGGCTATCGGCGGTGAGGAAGACGGCGTAGTTGGCATGGGAGAGTGTGCGGATCCCGAAGAGTGTAAGGCGATTGCCGATCTGGGCGTCAGCATGCTGGCGGCAGGTATCGGCAATATTCATGGGAAATATCCTGCAAACTGGCAGGGCTTAAGTTTTGAAACTCTGGATGCCATCCAGAAGCTGACGGGGGATATGCCTCTGGTACTTCACGGCGGCACAGGTATCCCGGATGATATGATTAAGAAAGCGATTTCTCTTGGCGTTGCGAAGATTAATGTAAATACGGAGTGTCAGCTTGTATTCGCCGAGGCGACCAGAAAATATATTGAAGCCGGAAAGGATCTGGAAGGAAAGGGATTTGATCCGAGGAAGCTTCTTGCTCCAGGCTTTGAGGCAATTAAGGAAAAAGTAAAAGAGAAAATGGAAATTTTCGGATCCATCGACAAAGCGTGACACAAAATAGTGCCGAACTTTTTATCTGATTACATTCATTTATTGTGAAAAAAGGCAAAATTAAATTTAACCCTTGCAATTTGATAAAAATTGTACTATTTTAATTGCATGACATAGTGGTCAGTGATGAACAAGGGCGTTCCAGACAGGTGGGATGTCCTTTTTCCCATTTCGGCCCGGGGAATTCTCCTTAAAAAGAATAGAGAGGAAAGTTAGACGATGAGTGAGTATTATAATGTAGCAGACATTTTTGGAGAGAATGTATTTAATGATACCGTAATGAAAGAACGTCTGCCGAAGAAAGTGTATCAGAAACTCCATGAAACAATTGCGGATGGAACAGAGCTGGATCTTGGGACAGCAGATATTATTGCCCATGAGATGAAAGAGTGGGCGATTGAGCAGGGGGCAACCCATTACACTCACTGGTTCCAGCCGTTGACCGGAGTGACCGCGGAGAAGCATGATTCTTTTATCACTGCTCCCGATTCCCAGGGGAAAATACTGATGAATTTTTCCGGTAAAGAACTGATCAAGGGTGAGCCGGATGCATCTTCCTTCCCGTCCGGAGGACTTCGTGCCACATGTGAGGCCAGAGGATATACCGCATGGGACTGCACTTCTTACGCATTTGTAAGACATGACGCGGCAGGCGCGACACTCTGCATTCCCACAGCATTCTGTTCTTATACAGGCGAGGCGCTGGATCAGAAGACGCCGCTGCTTCGTTCCATGCAGGCAGTCAACGAGCAGTCCTTACGTCTCCTGAGATTATTCGGTAATACAACATCAAAGAAAGTAATTCCTTCCGTAGGGCCGGAGCAGGAATATTTCCTTGTTGACAAAGAAAAATACTTAAAGAGAAAAGATCTGATTTATACAGGCCGTACCCTGTTCGGTTCCATGCCGGCCAAAGGACAGGAGATGGATGATCATTATTTCGGAAGCATCCGTCCCCGTATCGCGGCATTTATGAAAGATGTAAATAAAGAACTCTGGAAGCTCGGCGTTCCGGCAAAGACTCAGCACAATGAGGTTGCGCCGGCACAGCATGAGATCGCGCCGATTTACGAAACCTGTAATCTGGCAGTGGATCACAATCATCTTGTAATGGAGATCTTAAAGAAGACAGCAAATGAGCATGGTCTGCAGTGTCTGCTTCATGAGAAGCCTTTTGCAGGCGTAAACGGTTCCGGTAAACACAACAACTGGTCCATCACTACAGATGACGGCATCAATCTGCTGGATCCGGGTGATACTCCTCATGACAATCTTCAGTTCCTTCTTGTACTGACCTGTATTATGAAGGCAATCGATACGCATGCCGATCTGCTCCGGGAGTCTGCGTCTGATGTTGGAAATGATCACAGACTTGGAGCAAATGAGGCTCCGCCGGCGATTATTTCCATGTTCCTTGGCAGTCAGCTGGATGATGTGATTAATCAGCTGGTCAGCACAGGTACTGCAACACATTCTCTGGAGGGCGAGGTGCTGAAGACAGGCGTAGATTCCCTGCCGGATCTGATGAAGGATGCCACAGACCGGAACAGAACATCACCCTTTGCCTTTACAGGAAATAAGTTTGAGTTCCGTATGGTGGGCTCCCATGATTCTATTTCCCAGCCGAATCTTGTATTAAATACAATTGTCGCGGAGGCATTTAAGGAAGCCTGCGATATTCTTGAGAATGCGGATGATTTTGATAAGGCGCTGCATGATCTGATCAAGAAACAGGCAACCGAGCACCATAGAATCATCTTCAATGGGGACGGTTACTCTGAGGCATGGATTGAGGAGGCTGCGAGAAGAGGCCTTCCGAATATTCCGTCCATGGTGGACGCCATCGGCGCTCTTACGACCGATAAGGCAGTTAAACTGTTTGAGGATTTCGGAGTATTTACAGAGGCAGAACTGAAATCCCGTGCGGAAGTATTATATGAGAACTATGCGAAGGAGATCAATATTGAGGCGAGAGCAATGATCAATATTGCCAGCAAGTCTCTGATCCCGGCTGTAATCAAATACATTACATCTCTGGCGGAATCTGTAAATGCCGTAAAAGCAGCATGTGACTGCGATATCAGCGTACAGACAGATCTTCTGAAAGAAAGTTCAGCTCTGCTTGCACAGGCAAAGTCAGCTCTGACACAGCTTGAAAAAGTGACAGACGCCGGACTGGAAATGGAGGACGGCGAAGCGCGCGCAGAGTACTACAGAGATGTTGTAAAGGCCGCAATGACTGAGCTTCGTACTCCTATTGATAAGCTGGAGATCATTGTAGATAAGAAGATATGGCCGATGCCTTCCTACGGAGATCTGATCTACGAAGTGTAAATATCATATAATAACATATGGAATTATCTAATCCCCTTAGTTAGTATATACATCGACAGGGAAAAGGCCGGAGCGGAAGCTCCGGCCTTTTCCTGTGAAAACAAAACTCCCCGGGATTGTGACTCTGCTGTTCTGATAAAGGAACTGCGGGTCTTCCCGGGGAGATGTAATCTGCAGATACCGGCTGACAGACAAAATTTATTACTGGAAAACAGATTGGGACTGGCGGCTGTTCTGCTGATCTTCCAGGCTGGTGTAACCTCTCATCTGGATCAGCGGTCCGCCGGTTTTTTCTATGTACTCTTTTGTGATGGTTACCTTCCCAATGTTGTCATCCTTGGGAATCTCGTACATAATATCCAGCATGAATTCTTCGATGATAGAACGCAGGGCGCGGGCGCCTACATTTTTCTCTTTAGCTTTTTTTGCAATGGACCGCAGGGCGTCATCAGTAAATTCCAGTTCTACTTCATCCATGGCAAGCAGCTTCTGATACTGCTTGATAATGGCGTTTTTCGGCTCCCGCAGGATCCGTACCAGCATGTCTTCGGACAGGGCGTCCAGAGAGAACAGGATTGGCAGACGCCCGATAAACTCCGGGATCATGCCGAATTTGCGGACGTCTTCTGTGGTTACATTTCTGAGAATATTTTCTTCGCCGTCATACTTGTCCTTCAGGTCTGCCCGGAAACCGATGGAAGCATGTTCGTTGAGACGCTCTTTGATAATTTCGTCCAGTCCGGGGAATGCTCCGCCGCAGATGAACAGGATATTGGAAGTATCGATGGTTGTCATGGGAACCATGGCGTTCTTATTGGTGGCCCCTACGGGAACCTCCACTTCAGAACCTTCCAGGAGTCTCAGCAGTCCCTGCTGTACAGATTCACCGCTGACATCACGCTGGGTGGCATTTTTCTTTTTGGCCAGCTTGTCAATCTCATCAATAAAGACAATACCGTGTTCTGCTTTCTCCACATCATTATCTGCGGCAGACAGGAGTTTTGACAATACGCTTTCAATGTCATCGCCGATATAACCTGCTTCTGTCAGTGAGGTGGCGTCGGCAATGGCCAGCGGCACATCCAGAAGTCTGGCCAGAGTCCGGACCAGATAAGTCTTGCCGCAGCCGGTGGGACCCACCATGAGCATGTTGGACTTTTCGATCTCCACACCATCATCCAGATAGGGAATCGTGTTATTCTCCTTACCGTTCTGCGCTGCCAGGGACGCTACCCGCTTATAATGATTATATACTGCCACGGACATTACTTTTTTGGCATGTTCCTGTCCCACCACGTATTCATCCAGGCTGGCTTTGATTTTGTGGGGAGCGGGAATTTTTTTTATATCAAGAATCGGCTCTGCCTGCTTCTTTTCTTTTTTCTTTTTCTGTTTTACCTTCTGCTGGTTTCCCATCAGTCCCTGGAAATCAGACATATTTACAAAGCTGATATTGGGTCCCTTTCCCTGGGGAGTGTTAAATAAATCCCCAATATTGATATTGCTCATATCGGGCATGCCGGGGAAGCCGCCCATCTTCCCCATGCCGTCGAAAACCTTCTGCATACAGTCCTGACAGATGTTCATATTACTGGGGATATGGATCAATCTGCCGCAGACGCTGGAAGGACGGCGGCACATGGAACAGTATTCCTCAAATTCATCAGTCTCTTTTTTGTCATCAGAATAACCGGTATTATTATTGGAATTATTTTCTGTCAGATCTGTTCTGTCTTTCTCTGAATCTCTGAAATCATTCTTATCTGTCATATATTTTTCTGTTTCCTTTCTTTATATGACGATATTCTATCACAGTTCCTTCCTATTATCCATGAATAAAATATAAAATTTCAGAGGAAACGGTGGCCGGCTGTTACTGTTCACTCTGTTCAAAGTAGCGGGCTGCTATCCGTGTTATGCCGGTGTTTTCTCTGATTTTATGTCTGACAGAATGTGCAGACCGGGTCGCGGAAAGAAATCCGGCGGCAGATCCATGATGTGGTAAATTTATAAAATAAATGTTTTTTTGAATCCCGGTATCATATGATAACAATAAGATTATGTGCGGGAGGGGATTAGGTTGAAAATACAACAGACAGATTTCTGCCGGAAGGCAGTTTATTCGAATGAGTATTATGATCTGATTATTGACTATATCAGCGGATATCCCAGAAATGAATCCGGGTGTTATCAGCGGGTATCGGATCAGTATGACATTGCCTATTATGAGAGAGAGGGGATACCGGAACTGAATCTTCAGGATTATCCATATCAGTCGATTCCGAAATGCTTTGGCCTGACAGACCTGTCGGCGCTGGAGGTGAGCGGGATCCTGCGGCTGCAGAATCCTGCGGGTCTGGAACTTCTGGGGCAGGGAATTCTGGTGGGATTCGTGGATACCGGAATTGACTATACACATCCCGCGTTCCGGAATCCGGACGGAAGCACAAGAATTCTGGGTATCTGGGATCAGACGATTGAGGAGGGAACTCCGCCGGCAGGATTTGCTTACGGACAATTTTTTGATGAGGATATGATAAACCAGGCGCTCCGGTCAGAGAGTCCTCTGGAAATAGTGCCCAGCCGGGACGACATCGGACATGGAACCTTTATGGCGGGCGTTGCCTGCGGAAGCGCCGATGAAACGCAGGATTTTTCCGGCGCGGCGCCCCGGACCGCCATAGCAGTGGTAAAATGCAAGCAGGCAAAAACTTATCTGAGGGAGTATTATTTTATACCGGAGGATGTCCCGTGTTATCAGGAAAATGACCTTATGCTGGGAATGGCCTGGCTGATGAATCTGGCGGATCAGCTTCAGCTTCCTCTGATTCTCTGTATCGGAATGGGGAGCAGCATGGGAAACCATGCAGGGGAAGAGCCGGTTTCCATGCTGGCAGATAATTATGGGCGGCGGAGACAGAGAGCGGTGGTAGTCTCAGCGGGGAATGAGGCAAATGCCCGGCATCATTACAGCAAAACCGGACTGGAAGAGGGGATGACAGACCGTATTGAGATTTCTGTGGGGGAGAATGTGCCGGGGTATTATCTGGAATTCTGGGCTTCCATACCGGAAATTTACAGACTGTCGGTTCTTTCTCCCGGAGGTGAGCGGTTTTCCGGGGGAGGAGGAACAGAAGGCAGAGTGTCCCACAATTTCATTTTTGAGAGAACGGAGCTGACGATTGATTATACGACGGCAGGAGCCAGACTGGGAGGACAGCTGATTTATCTCCGGTTTACCGCGCCGTATCCCGGAATCTGGACGATTGAGGTGATTCCGGAACTGGTTCTGGAAGGGGCTTTTCACTGCTGGCTGCCGCTTTCGGGACTGATGAAAGGCGAGGTGTATTTTCTCCGGTCGGATCCGGATACAACCATTCTGGTTCCGGGCTTTTCATCTGTGGCAATTACTGCGGGAGGCTATCAGACGGCCAGCGGAGGTATTGATTCTCGGTCGGGCCGGGGATTCAGTACGCTGAACGAAGTGAAACCGGACGTGGCGGCGCCGGGGGTGAACGTATATGGAGCAGAACCGGGCGGGCGTTATGGGAGCCGGACGGGAACCAGCGCGGCAGCCGCAGTGACCGCAGGCGGCTGTGCCCAGATTTTTCAATGGGGAATTGAGGATAATAATCTGCGATATCTGAATTCCAGGGATTTATCCCAGCTGCTGATCCGGGGAGCTGTCCGGGAACCGGACAGGATTTATCCGAATACTTCTTATGGTTATGGAAAGCTGGACGTATATAACGCATTGAGTACTCTGCGGTCTGGGATATAAATAAGAGAAAAAGAAAAAGACAGCGGGGTTATCGCTGTCTTTTCAAGGAGAAGGTATTTTTTACTATGGGGGTAGCAAAAAAATTATAATGTATTGGGGGTTTACGTATATTATAATATCAGATTTTGAAAATAAGTGTTCACAATCATTCAAAAATATTGGATAATTTTTTGTGTATTTTGCAGGATACCAGAGAGTAATTATAGAAAAAATGGCTGGCATTTTGGTGAATGGATGGCAGGAAAGCTGAAGAAGTGCCTGATTTTCCGTTGCGTTCCCACAGGATGTGTGTTATACTTCTCACTAGTTAAAA
>CAYLWI010000003.1:0-55801 GCA_964387345.1 uncultured Eubacterium sp.
TGAATTCCTCAGCCCCTCAGCTGTACATCCGGCAAACACTTCCAATCGTTCAAATGCCAGCTGTCAGGGCTGCGGCTGGCGCCGCTATGGTTCTGCGGACCTATTTTATGAGTATGTTCCCGGTCGCCAGGGACAGGATCCCCCATTCCCCGGTCATCCCCAGATACCAGGTCATAACCGGAAGAAGCGCCAGGACCATTCCCAGGATAACTGTGACCGCGGCATTTTCCACACGGGCGGAAATCCATAAAACAGCCAGGGCAAGAACCATCCCGCCGCTGATCCTTACCAGCTGCAGGATCAGAACCGCTCCCCAGACAGGGATCCGGGCAGGCATCCCGGAGAACCACTCCAGGCCCGCGCTGCTCCATGCCAGGTGCGGCAGTCCGTACCCTTCCATCACCAGAATGATCCGCGGCAGGAAAGCCAGGGCCCAGGACAGGCATACATAGCATAGGGCGGCAGTTATTTTCCTTTTCCTGACACGCTGCCTGCCATTTTCACAGGCGGAAATAATCTGGTCCATATGTGATCTTTTTTCACAGGAGAAAAGGGTGCAGAGCCCGAAAAGGATGGCGAGCATCATCTTCACCGCATCCGCGACATCAGCCTCCTCGTTGTCCAGCAGGGCCCGGTATCCGGTCAGCGAAATGTATCTGACATCCTTTCCACGGGCATACTGGCTGGTAAGGTAATCATACTGTCCGCAGACCAGGTCATAAGCCTGTTTCTCAGAATCATCCACAGAAGCCTGTTTCTGCATCCAGGCGGCATATGAATCACTGACTTCCCCTGTTTCCGCCTTCTGCGCATAAATTTCAGCCAGTTCTTCCTTTTCCTGCCATTCCTCCCGGATTTTTTCCAGATACTGTGATTTCTCCCGGCTTATCTCCCCCTCCATGATATCCGTGTACTGTTCATAATAATAATCCACCTCAGTGAAATTTACCGTGAAGCCTGCACAGGAGAATATCTGTATGACGCCGGCGCAGATCAGGACTGCCATCCCCCTGTTCATTCCCAGCAGTTTGGAACACTCATGCAGGAACAGATCCGTATGGATACGGACACGGAGCAGATGCGGCAGCGTTTTCTTTTTTAACAGAACAGGAGAAAACGCGTTCCCGGCCGCACACCAGCTCCGGCAGGCCAGCACGGCGGACAGCACCGCCAGCACGCCCGCCGATATCCAGGTACAGACCAGCGCACTGACCGGATATCCGAAAAAATTCATTGTCCTGTAATTCTGGTAAAAAGAAGCCATATCAACCCCGGCGGCAAAATTAACCTGCCTGGCCAGGGAAAAAACAGAATGGATATCAGTATTCCGGTAAATCATTTCCTCCACCATGAAAACAATAACATTACAGGCGCAGGAGAGCACCGTGTTTTTTATAACCATGCTTATAAAAAACAGGAACATCATTATGGCAAGGAATCCTGTATACTGCCCCGCGAAAAACAGCAGAAGGTACTGCCCCGCCGTAATGCCGTACGGGCATGCCAGATATCCGTCCAGCCCCTGTACCAGCCTGTCCAGCCCCGCAGATCCGAAAAGATACACCCCGGTACAGTAATTGCTGAGGTAAAAAACAGACAGTATAAAAAACAGGACTATAGCGGATGCCGACAGTTTCGCCATAGCAGTATGTATCCGCCCCTTCCGCATCGGAAAGGTCAGGGACAGATATCCGCCTTCTCTCTCGGCCAGGGCAATCCTTAACCCGGACAGAAGAACCGCCGCATAAATAAAATATGTTGTCACCGGGCAGTCAGTCACTGTTTCAACATCATACGACCGTCCTGCCCGGACCTCTGTTCCCATCAGCTTTTCATAGACAGAAGCAGTTTTATCCACGTTTCTGCTGAAAAACGAATCCGGGTCCGAAAAGAAGGATGAGTGTGAAAGGCGTTCCTGTTCTTCCATGATCCCTTCCAGGTAGTCATCATAGGAATCAGCAGCCGAAATCTGCCCGTAAAGATATCCTTCCAGGGAACCATCCCCATCCGTATCCGGATCTCCACCGGAATCAAGGAGCCGTAACAGTCCTTTGCTGTCCAGCCCTTCCTTCCCTTCATAAAAACCCGAAATTTCCAGGCGCGTATACCCGTCTCCTCCGTCAACCGGAGCTGTCATTTCCCTGTATACAAAAAAAATATTCAGTAAAAGCAGTGCGGCCGTCACGCCCCATATAATTTTCTGCCCGGCCACTTTCCGGATTTCAGAAAAAACCAGACCAGACATTCTGACACCTCCCCATCTGTCCCATATTGCCTATTCCCCGAAATGCCACAAATACACATCCTCCAGCTCGGGGCGGACCGCCCGCGCCGCGACTCCCGGAGGGGGAGCTTCTGTCAGTATCCGGACCCGCAGGAAACTTCCGTCACGGACGATATTCCCTGTCAGGAACCGCGAGGAAATATCATCCAGCTGCTCTTCCCGGACCGTAAGTTCATATACTTTCCCCTCTATCTCTTCTGTCAGCTCATTCCGCGTGTTATGCCGGAGCACTTCCCCTTCTTTCAGAAGCAGGATATCATCCGCTATATATTCCACATCCGACACCACATGTGTGGCCAGGATGACTATCTTATGCATGGATATTTTTGCGACCAGGTTCCGGATGGCAATCCTCTGTTTCGGGTCAAGACCGGCTGTGGGCTCGTCCAGAATCAGAATATCCGGGTCATGTATGACCGCCTGGGCAATCAGAAGCCTCTGCTTCATGCCCCCGGAAAGAGAACGGATCTTCTGGTGGGAAACGTCTGTGAGATCAACCAGTCCCAGCACCTCCGGGATTCTTTTCTCCGCCACTTCCTTTTTCATTCCCCTCAGGGCGGCCACATAAGACAGGAATTTCGTCACACGGAATTCAGGATAAAAGGTCTGCTGCTGGGGCATGTAGCCCAGACGGGCCCGAAACCCTTCCATGGACGCGTCCGCCTTTTTCCCATCCAGCAGAACCGCTCCCGACGACGCCTTCAGATTTCCTGCCGTAATATTCATCAGGGTGCTTTTCCCCGCGCCGTTGGGCCCCAGAAGGCCGCAGACCCCCTCATGCAGACTGAAGGATACCCTGCGGAGGGCTGTTCTGTTCCCATAATTTTTCCCTATCCCGTCATATGTAAGAACCACCTGCCTGTTCCTCCTTCTAGTACTTTTTCATGACGGATATCCGGTCAAAGTCAGAAGAATAAAAGTCTTCCTTCGTGATACAGCAAAATCCCCTGCCTGATTCCCCGATGAAATACCGGTCTGTTGAGCCATAAATCCATCCGCCCCCTGAAATTCTTCCGTCCAGATCCGTCACCTCGCCGGAGCTGATGTCCAGATAGCTGTTTGAGAGCATCTCCTCACGATCCCCATCCAGCTGCAGAAAGAAAATGTTCCCGTCTGCCGCACATTCAATGGAAAGCTGGCTGTCGCCCCGGTAAATCGTCTGAAGCGTCTTCCCCCGGAGATCCACGCCATATATGGTGTCTCCCACAGTCCCGTATAAAATACCCTCATCCGGCAGCCTGTCATAGTCCCATTCCGCCGGTTCATCACTCCCGGGAACGGTAAGCAGATCTTCTGTCTCCCCGCTTTCCACATCCAGCAGGTAATACACATCACGGTACTGCGTCTGATACCACTCACTGTAATAATCGTCATAATCGGCCGAACTTCCATACTGCTCATAAAATTCATCCTCTCCCAACTGCGGTTCGTCCCATTCCCCGCGCACCAGAAAGGCAACACCATCCTCATATGCCAGCATATCGGCTGACGTATCCATTGTATCCAGGATTTCCAGCCGGCCATCCGGCAGATTCAGCTGTGCCAGAACGTAAAAATCCTCCGAAGCCGCAGAATCCCAGGACTCGCAGCTGGCAGTGAACGTAACGGCATCATCCCCATACCATACATTCATCAGCAGGACAGAATCACAGGAAAAATCCTTCCCCTCCAGTCCGGCAACCCTGCCGCGGTTTGTCCCATCGGTATCCATGGAGAGCAGATCCCAGCTGCCATCATCATTGTACAGGAACAGGTATACCCTGCCGTTATAAATGGCAGGCCCCGTTACCATGGAATCAAACCAGGCGTCGCAGGAATCATCCTTGTGGCCGCAGTTCACATTGCTGCAGAAAGGATAGGTATCGTCCGAACTGAAATCATAGTATTCCAGGATCCCCCCGCTCTGGGACTGGATCGGAAATATCACACCGTAATCCGTAACCGTCATGAAACTGTTACAATAAACTGCTGTCTGTTCCTGCTCCTCTTCCGAAAGCGAAATTACCCTGACTGAATCTTCCGGGTTGTTCCCGCATGCGCAGAGTCCGGCAGCCATGCATACCGGAATTAAAAATAACCGTTTTTTATACCTATATATCTGTTTCCGGTTATCCATGATCTCTTTTACGGTTCCCGCGCCGTCTCTCCGGGTAATTCCTGCCCAGCCGTTCCGGCAGTCTTCTGGTTCCATTAATCTCAAAGTCGTTCTTGCTGACATCCCCATTCCTCCTATCTCATTGTTACATATGAATATAGAATTCCACCCCATCAGAAACATTCCTCACCCCGTAATCTGCTCCATGGAGCTTCAGCACCGCCCCGCTGATGGCAAGTCCCATCCCGGAAGACCCCTCCTTGTAAGCTCTGGATTCGTCGCTCCGGTACATCGGTTCCCAGATGTGCTCCATTTTCCCTTCGGGAATCGGCTTTCCCTCATTATATATACTGATGCTCCGCGCTGTCAGGGAAATCCTGATCACGCCTCCCTCCAGGGAAAATTTCACAGCATTGGAGATCAGATTGTCCAGAACCATTTCCATCAGCTTCCGGTCACACCTGACCATCGCCGGATTGTTTATATCCCAGATCAGGGATATCCTCTTTTTTTCCATGGCGTCTGCATAATGTCTGCTTATCTCCCGGGTCAGCTGTTCCAGGGAACATTCTTCCTTCCGGATCTCATAAAAGGAATCTGTCACACGGGTATAGGTCAGCATGGAAGTCAGAAGCTCATTCATATGATCCGCTTCCTGTTCTATAATTGCCAGATAATGCTCCTGCTTTTCCGGCTGTATACCTGCATTCAGACACTCCGCTGTATTTTTCAGAACAGCCGCAGGGGTTTTCATCTCATGGGTGATGGCATTCATGAACGTATTATGCATCTCCTCCAGCCTGCTCTTTTTTTTTCGGATATAGATAGATACACCGATCAGAAACGCCGCAAAACATTGCCCGATTCCCCAGACCTGGCAAAGCATCCTTTCCAGATTTCCCTCATCCCGGATCATGGTCTGTATATCCGCGTAAATCGAACAGCTGTATCCGCCGATCTGATCATTATCTGTTATGATTCTCCGGCAGATACTGACATTCCCCCGGTTTTCACTCCATTCAAAACCACTCTCTCCAATCCCGGCAGACATTACACTCCCGATGCCATTAGCCGCTAATGAATACAGATACCCGCCGGTCTGATCAAAAGCAGCCATAGAAAAATATCCCATCTCCGTCTGATCCGGTCTGCTGATTTCCTCCTGTTCCAGATCCCCCAGACGGTACACAAGCTCTTCATCGGAAATCTGTTTCATCTTCTTTTCATTCTGCAGAACATACACATCATCTGCGTCCGCCGCGTCATAAAAGATCACTTCCAGCGGAAGGAAATCCCCATCTTCCCCGTAATAGCCGGTCATCCGCCGGATCCCGCAGCTTCTGGCTGTCTGACTGCCTTCCGGCTGGTAATAATTATAGAAAAACGTTTCCAGCTCACCCTGTTCAAAATAGTCCTCCAGCACAAAGTCTTCTGTCCGGATTCCATCTTCCGTACTGGTCCGCCAGACGAGATACAGGCCTGCATTTCCGGTATATTCCCCGGCCTTTCCTTTCTGGTCATAAAACTGCAGGGCAATTCCATAAATGTTATGGCCATTCTCCCTCTCCAGTTCTTCCATGCGTTCTGTAACCAGCCCCCTGACCTCATTCAGAGTACCCCCGTCAGCAGCCGCATGATATACTTCACTCTGGATTTCCTCCATGACCTTCCGGGCCGCCGCCACCTGGTTCGCCTGCTCAATCTGCATCAGATACACAGAGCTGACGGCGGCAATCCCAATAAAGATTACTTCAATCCACACAGCAGCCTGATATTTTTTCCATAGTCTTTTTCGTCCGGCATACAATTTTTTCAGTTTTTCTATTATCATTTTTTTCATAATTACTTCATTCCCCGCTTCCGGAAAAAAACGCTCTCCCGATCTTTTATTCCTCCTCCTGTTCTTCCTCCTCCCGGATCTCAAAAAGATATCCCTGCCGGAATATGGTCCTGATATATTTCCCATATCTGCCCAGCGCCCTGCGCAGTTTTTTCACATGAGTATCCACAGAACGGTCGCTGCCGGAATAATCATATCCCCAGAGCTTCAGCAGTATCTGTTCCCTGGTCAGAACCCTTCCCCGGTTCTTCATGAAATAATGCAAAAGATCAAAATCCATGCTCTGGAGCGTCACCGGCTCCCCGTCGCACAGCACTCTCCTCTGATCCTGATTCAGGCGGATTCCTCCGGTTTCCAGCCACCCGCCTCCCTGCTGTCCACGCTCCAGGATCGCCCTGCATTTCGCCAGCAGCACCGGAAGGGAAAAGGGCTTCAGTATATAGTCGTCGGCTCCCAGATGATATCCCCTGAGCTGATCCTCCTCCTGCACCCGGGCCGTCAGAAACAGAATCGGAACATTCTCCTTTTCCCTTATTTTCCGGCACAGGGTAAAACCATCCATCTCCGGCATCATAACATCCAGAAGCACAAGCTGGTAATCTTCCGTCTGAAACGCCTCCCACGCCTGGAGCCCGTCCGGCTTTGCGTCCACGTCAAAGCCATTTCCTTCCAGAAAATCTCCGATCAGCTCCCGCATATGATCATTATCCTCGGCAAGTAAAATTCTTTTCATTTCTCTCCCCGCTTCTTTCTTTGATGAGGCAAGTATAGCACACCCTTATGTACTCTTTTTGTACTTTTGACAAATCCGCCCTCTGCCGTCACAAATTTCCCGGCAAAAAATGCAGAAACATCGCGGGAAACAGACGTCGCCATACGCCTTCCCCGATATTTCTGCATCTTTCAGCCACTCTGTTTTACTGAAAACCGGATTTCTCAGCAGCCGATATGCCGGATCGCTTCGCTGACATTCGAAACCCCTGTCACCTTTATACCATCTGCATGGAGATGTTCCGACATGCATACTTTCGGCAGCATGCATTCCTCAAATCCCAGTTTTTTTGCTTCCTGTACCCTCTGGGCCGCCATGCTGACGGCGCGCACCTCGCCGCTCAGTCCCACTTCCCCAAAGCAGATCAGCTTTTCAGAAATCGGGACTTCCTTATAGCTGGATACGATTGCCAGAACAATTCCCAGATCAATGGCAGGTTCATTCATCCGGATTCCCCCCGCGATATTCACATAGGCGTCGCAGGAGGAAAGGGGAACTCCCGCCCTCTTTTCCAGAACTGCCATCAGCAGATTCACCCGGTTCAGATCCGCTCCCGCGGCAGTCCTCCTGGGCAGACCGAAACTCGTCCTGCAGACCAGCGCCTGGATTTCCAGAAGAACCGGTCTGGTTCCCTCTATGGAACAGGTCACCACAGAACCGGACGCTCCCTCCGGCTTTCCGCTGAGCATATACTCCGAAGGATTCGGGACTTCCGCCAGCCCCTCCTGCCGCATTTCGAACACGCCGATCTCATTAGTGGATCCAAAACGGTTTTTCACTCCCCGCAGCACACGGTAGGAAGCATGACGGTCACCCTCGAAATAAAGTACCGTATCCACCATATGTTCCAGCACCCTGGGACCGGCCACCACTCCTTCTTTCGTCACATGTCCCACCAGAAAAATTGTAATATTCCAGGACTTTGCCATCTGCAGAAACAGGTTTGTAGCCTGTCTCACCTGGGAAACACTTCCCGGCGCCGCGGATACAGCTTCGCTGTACATGGTCTGGATGGAATCAATAACAGCCACCTGGGGCTGTTCCCTCTGAAGCACAGGTCCGATCACATCCAGATTTGTCTCGCAGAGCAGCTTCAGAGAGTCGGAAAACTCCCCGATTCTCCGGGCTCTCAGCTTGATCTGCTGCAATGATTCCTCCCCGGAAATATAAAGGACTTTTCTCCCTGCGTCAGCCAGATTCCGGCAGACCTGCAGGAGCAGGGTAGATTTCCCGATTCCCGGATCGCCTCCCACCAGCACCAGGGAACCGGGGACAATCCCGCCTCCCAGAACCCGGTCCAGTTCACCGGTCCCAGTGGTAAATCTGCTCTGCCCGGTCATCTCCACTCCCGAAAGGGACACAGGCTTTACCGCATTTCCGGCTCCTTCTCCGGCCGGGGCGCGGCCTCCCGCCCACCCGGACGCTTTGGGAACTGCAGGCTCCTCCACGAAAGTATTCCATTCCCTGCAGGCAGGACACTGCCCCATCCATTTCGCGGATTCATAACCGCACTGCCGGCAGAAAAAAAATGTATTCTTGCCTTTCGCCATACTTCATTTCCTCTCAGTTTAAACCGGGAGCGCCCGGTTTTCATAAGAAATACCGTCACTCCCTTATTGACTCAAAAAACACTTCATCCCGCTTCACGCCCACATTCACCGTATCCCCTCTCTTTACATTCCCGGAAAGAATTTCATCCGCCAGGGCGTCCTCCAGCTTTGTCTGGATCATCCGGCGCAGCGGCCGGGCTCCATATCTGGGATCATAAGCCTTTTCTACTATATATTTTTTCACACTGTCCCGGATATTCAATGAGATATCCATCTGCTTTCTGCAGCGTTCCTGCAGTTCCCTGGTCATCAGGGAAACTATCTTTTTCATATGCTCCTTCGTCAGCGCATGGAACACAATTACTTCGTCAATGCGGTTCAGGAACTCCGGCTTAAAGATTCTGCGCACTTCCTGCATCACGTTGGACTTCATCCGCTCATAATCTTCCTTTTCATCCTCCCGGACTGTAAAACCGAGCTTCTTCGGTTCAATGATAGACTGGGCGCCAGCATTGGACGTCATGATAATGATGGTGTTTTTGAAATCCACCTTCCGCCCCTGGGAATCTGTGATATGTCCGTCATCCAGCACCTGGAGCAGAATATTAAACACATCCGGATGCGCTTTTTCAATTTCATCAAAAAGAATTACGGAATAAGGATGTCTGCGCACCTGTTCTGAAAGCTGTCCTCCCTCATCATAGCCCACATAACCCGGAGGGGAACCAATCATTTTTGAAACACTGTGCTTTTCCATATACTCCGACATATCCACACGGATCATGGACTCTTCTGTACCGAACACTTCCTGGGCAAGAGCCTTGGAAATCTCTGTCTTTCCCACTCCGGTGGGACCCAGAAACAGAAAAGAACCGATGGGACGGGACGGATCTTTCAGTCCTACCCTGCCCCGGCGGACTGCCTTCGCCACGGCGGAAACTGCCTCATCCTGGGCAATCACGCGTCTGTGGAGCGCACTCTCCATCCGTTTCAGACGGGACGTCTCACTTTCAGTCAGTCTTTTTACCGGGATGCGGGTCCATTCGGCGACCACATCTGCCACTTCATTTTCCCCGACTGCCAGTTTCCTGGCTGAGAGCTTCCTGTGATACTTCTTTATCATCTGGTCGTAAGCATCCTGGAGCTTCAGCCGTTCCCGGCGGAGCCTGGACGCTTCCGCAATATCTCCCGCCGCAATCGCGTCTTCCATCTGCTCCTGAAGCCGCTGCATCTGTTCCCTGTCCTCCATCAGGCTCTCTGACCGCTCAAAACCTGCCAGATGCATCTTGGAAGCCGCCTCATCCATGAGATCAATCGCTTTATCCGGCAGAAATCTTCCGCTGATATACCGCTCGGAAAGCTCCGCCGCCGCCCGGATTCCCTCCTCTGTGATAATTACCCGATGGTGCTTTTCATATCTGCTCCTCAGTCCTCTGAGAATTTCCACTGTCTGCTCCACATCCGGCTCTTCCACTGTCACAGACTGGAACCGGCGTTCCAGTGCGGCATCCTTCTCAATATGTTTCCGGTATTCTTCCACCGTGGTTGCCCCGATGATCCGGATCTCACCCCGGGACAGGGCCGGTTTCAGAATATTAGCCGCGTCCAGGGAACCTTCCGCTCCTCCGGCGCCGATAATTGTATGAAGTTCATCAATAAAAAGAATCACATCCCCGGCCTCCCGGACCTCCCGGATCATCCCTTTCATCCGCTCCTCAAACTCGCCCCTGTATTTTGTTCCGGCAACCATGCCGGATACATCCAGCGTCAGAATACGCTTCCCCTGGAGATGTTCGGGAACCGCGCCCTGGGCAGTGTACTGGGCCAGACCCTCTACAATGGCAGTCTTTCCCACCCCCGGCTCTCCGATCAGGCAGGGATTGTTCTTCCCTCTGCGGCTCAGGATCTGGATCATCCGGCGCAGTTCGGTCTCGCGGCCAATCAGGGGATCCAGTTCTCCCGCCGACGCCCGGGCAGTCAGATCAACAGCGTATTTTTCCAGCAGAGATACATTCCCCTTCTCAGAGACCTTCCCTGTCCGGATCTGCTTTACTTTTTCCCGTGAAAACTCATTCTCCCGTCCTATGGACACCAGAATATCCGCATAAATCTGTCCGGTATTCACCCCCAGACTGATCAGCATCTGGGAAGCCGCACAGTCATACTGGAGAATCATCGCCAGAAGGAGATGCTCTGTACCTGTTTCACTGCTCCCATACTTCCGGGCCAGCTCGTGGGATTTTTTCAGGATCTCTTCCATCTCCGGCGTGGGTTCCGCCTTTTCCGGAAGATCATCTCCCGCAGAAATCGCCAGACCACAGATCATCCGCCACAAAGCATCTGTGTCTATACCCGACTGACGGAGAACCTGTCCCGCGACGCCATTCCTTTCCCGCAGCATCCCGAACAGTATATATTCTGTCCCCACCATCCTCTGTCCATTCTGCTCCGCATACTGCTCAGCCAGACGCAGCGCCTGTCTGGCCTGCTTTGTAAACGCACTTAATTCCATGTGCTGTTCCTCCAAAATACTACTCATACTCGGAAAAAATTTCATCCACAAGGCGGTGAACTTCATTTCTGGAGATCCCCTTGCAAAGCCCCCGGGCGATTGCCAGACGGAGTTCTTCCTGCATCTCCTCCATTGCTTTCAGCCTGTCAATATTCACGGCAATTACAGCTCCCGTCCTGCGGTCCAGCCGCAGGAGTCCTTCCTGCCGGAGCACTGTATAGGCCTTGTTCACCGTATGCATATTAATCCCGATTGCCGCCGCCAGCTGCCGTACCGAAGGAAGAGTGTCTCCCTCCCGGTACTGGTGGGTGGCAATTCCATATATAATCTGATTGCGCAACTGTATATACAACGCCTCATCGCTTTCAAAATCAATCTCTATCTTCATCTTCTGTATCCTCCCCGACGCCTGTGACGACAGTCTGGGATTTACAGGAATTCCAGATCCTCATCCTCTATACCGTCGTCTACAAATTCAATATCTTCCGGCAGATCCGGAATCTCATCCTTCTTTTGTTTCTGATCTTCGGGATCACTGTCCCTCTTCTGATCCTCCGGCAGCTTTTTCTCATTTCTGTTTTCCGGAATATCTCCGGGAACAGTGTTCCCCGTCTGATCGGAGTTTAACCGGAACATTTTCTCGCTTTCTTCCCTGAGAATACGCTCCAGCTCAGCGTCTTCCCGGCTGATCACCGGATCATCCTCCCGGAAATCAGCCTTCTCCGGCGTATCTTCCTGCTCTGGCTTTTTCAGGCTCTCCGCCTTTTTTTCTCCCGCCAGGATCTGATCCAGTTCATCCAGATCATACACATCATAAGAATCATCATCCGGAAGATCACATCCATCCTCTCCGTCATCCGGGCTGCTGTTTTCTGTTTTCGGAATATCATCCTTTTTCTGACGTCTGGCCGCCTTCCTGTCCTCTCTTTCTTCCGGCTCACTCTCTTCCGCCTGCTGTTTCTCTGACACCGGCATTTCCCCGGACTCTCCTGTCTCTTCCTCCAGAAGATTCCTCAGCCTGCGGTAACGGGCAGAAAAAACAATGACCAGTACCAGCAGAAACAGGCAGATCAGACAAAGACCTCCGAATATCATCTGTCCCACGGAGCTTCCCCCGGAAGTTTCCGCCTGGGTCTGTATGGTCTCTGTGGGAATGGAGTAATTCATATTCAGGATACTCTTCTGCAGAATACCCTCCCCGGCATCATAAACATACCATCCTTCCTCTCCCCGATCGTCCGTTCCATACAAATAATAAAAAGCAGTCACATCCGCATCGTCCGCCACCAGTTCATCCGCATCGGCCAGCTGATATCCCCGGACAGTCCCTTCCTCCAGTTCACAGACAGCTGAAATAAAGCGATCCGAAACCAGGGCCGCCTGTTCTTCCGGGACATCAGTCAGATCCACATATCCGCCCGCCGTTTCCACACGGACCGCAGCCGCGGCAGATGTATCTTCCGTCTGTTCATCTGTATCCTGTCCATCCGCAGATTCCTCCTCTTCCGATGTCTCAATCAGGTCAGAGCGCACCCATCCGGTCTGTTCTCCGCCGGTTCCCTCAAAAGTGATCTGGTACCATACGTTTCCATCTGAGGCTTCAGATTCCCCGGTAATTGTCACTTCCTGATCTGCATCCAGGCTTGCGATCTGGGCGCCGTCCACAGCCTCCTCCCGGACAACAACATTATCGCTTACAGCACTTCCGGAAGAAGGCGCTGCCCAGACATCCTGTACGCCGGCCGCAAAAACGCATATAGCAGCCAGTATGCCTGCTGTCCGGACTCCGAAACCTGTTCTCTTCCATATAGATAATCTCTTCATATTTCCTCCCTGTTTTCCGGCTATAATATCTGTTTCATTATAGTAGGAACAATTTGCAAATGTCAACGGTCAGCCCCCAGAATCACTACTTTTTTTCAAAATTAAAATTTTCTTCTTGCAATGTTCACAATTTTGTATCATTCTATAAGTATCATATATGCAGAGAGGATCAGAGACATGAAGAAAAAAGCATTTACTACTCTGCTTGCCGCTCTCGCAGCAGGCAGTTTTCTATTATTAAGCGGCTGCACCGCTGACCAGCCGGACTCCTCCGGCTCTTCCGTTTCCGCTGAAGCAGAGACAGAACATCTCTCAGAGGGTACTGTTCAGATGCACAGCGTCTGGTACGGTACTGACAGCAGCGTCCTGGCAGGAGCTACTGTTACGATCCTGGATGGAAGGGATGAGCTCTTTTCCGGCACTACAGATGAGTCCGGCAATCTGGAAGCCTGCAACATCCCGGGGAATACTGCCCTGACCTTCCAGGTCACCGGCAGCACCGGCGATACCCTGGCGGAGGGAGAAGTCACTTTTAAAATTTCCGAGGACTATGAAGCCCTGACTATCTACCCCACCCATGACGAGGATGACAGCGAGCATCTTCTTGAAATCCCTGTGGATAAAACAGTGCTCCGGGCTGCCATTTTTATAACAGAAGACGGGGATATCTCTTTTGCCAATCTGAGTCCTTATGATGAATCCTCCGACAGCGCCAGCACCTCCGATGAGACAGACGCCACTGACGATGCTGACGCGGACCAGACGCAGGATGACTCCGCCACGGATCAGACAGAGCAGACTACAGCAGATTAGAGAGGGGCAGACCGCTTCCGGGGTTTTCCCGGCAGACGGTAATAAACGGATGATACTGGGAACCGGCCCGCTGAAGGATATTGCCGCTGCCCTTGACATGGACGCGACGCAACTCCTGAACACAGAACAGCCGCAGGAGAAAAACCTGCGGCTGTTCCAGCTTCAACGCTTATTCATTCCTGGAATATGAAGTTATCGCTCCTGAACTTCTTTTCCGCTTAAATGTTCAATCTGTATTTCATACATCTGCACACCCTTTCCGGAAAGAGCAATCTCTTCATCAACCATGCTTTCGTCGGGATAAAACTTCATCGCGAACCGCTTCAGCAATTCCATTGCTATCGACTGATCTTCGATCATATGACAGCGCCCGAAGATAACAACGCTTTGCAAAAACGGCGCCCACGATTCTTTTTTGACGGTTTCATTTCCGAAAACAGTAAAGCATACCTTGTCGCAATTCTTTATTGCATCCACTTTGTGCCCCGAGCGTGATCCATGAAAATATATCTTCTGATTTTTTTCATCGTAACAATAGTTCACTGGTATTGCGTATGGGTAGTTATTGTCTCCATTTACAGCCAGAACGCCTCTCCGGGCATCATGAAGAAGTTTTTTTGTTTCTTCAATGTCAATTTCCTTTTCTTTTCTCCGGATTGGTCTAAATATTGTATCCCTCAAAATATCCAAATCAAACTCTCCTTCTTTTTTTATTTCTCTCTTATATTCCGCGCCATCAGAAGCTTCCCATTTTCCTTCAGCCACCGCTCCCGCTCTTTATAATCTGGCATGATCCGTTCCACTTCCTCCCAGAACTTCGGAGAATGGTTCATCTCTTTCCGGTGGCAGAGTTCATGAACCACCACATAATCCAGCACTTCTGGCGGAGCCAGCATCAGGAGACAGTTAAAATTCAGATTCCCCTTTGCACTGCAGCTCCCCCAGCGGGTTCTCTGGTTCCGGATGGTTATCATTCCATAATCCACGCCTGCCAGGGACGCGAAATACGCCGCCCTCTCCGGAATCACTTTGCAGGCCCGGTCAGCCAGTTCCTCCAGCTCATCCCCGGAGAGGGGTTCTGCTTTTTCCAGTTCCCCGGCCTTCTCCTCCATGGCCGCCAGATGCTTCAACAGCCATCCGGACTTTTCTCTTACAAATCTCCGGATTTCCTCTTCCGGCATACCCGCAGGCGCCCTCACGCGGACCCTGCACTGGGGCGTGATTTCAAGAGCTACTGTTTTCCGTCTGCTCCGGATAATCTCAATCCGGATATCCTCCAGCCGCATATTTTGCCGCCTCCTACCTTTCCTCTGTAAAAGAAAAGAAGATAAACCAATTATCTGATCGGCTTATCTTCTTTCAATACTTAGTGCAGGAAAAGGGACTTGAACCCTCATGAGCGCAATGCTCACACGGACCTGAACCGTGCGCGTCTGCCAATTCCGCCATTCCTGCATCTGGTTCACACGCCATCGATGAAACAGTCTGTCAGGTATTCTCATCAACCGCTATTTGTGTGAATGCGGAAGATGGGACTTGAACCCACACGATCGCGATGATCACAAGATCCTTAGTCTTGCTCGTCTGCCAGTTCCGACACTTCCGCGTTTCGTCCTGTCTGTATTCCGACGACCTGTATATAGTATCAAAATACTTCTTTCTTGTCAACACTTTTTTCGCTTTTTATTGACGTACTTTTTCGTGTTTTATGCTCTTTTTTCTGACTTTATTTTTCAGAAAATATCCCCGGAATTCAGGACTCTGACCTGTATTCCAGGGATATTATGCCTGCCGTTCCGGCAGGAACAGTTCATCATCTCATGTTACTGCACAGACAGATACGAATACCCCATCAGCGCCTCATCCACCTGTCTGGCAGCCTCCCGGCCTTCCCGGATGGCCCACACCACCAGGGACTGTCCCCGGTGCATATCGCCGGCAGTGAACACTTTTTTAACGTTTGTTTTATAAGATCCGTCTTCTGTAGCTACATTGGTTCTCGCGTTCAGACTTACGCCGAAATCATCCGCGATATACTTCTCCGTTCCCAGGAATCCCGCCGCAATGAGAACCAGCTCCGCAGCCAGTTTCTGCTCAGATCCTTCCACGGGAACCATGGCGAAGCGTCCTGTCTTCTCATCCTTTTTGCTCTCCAGCTTTACTGTAATAATTCCATTCAGATTTCCATTTTTATCCTTCAGGAATTCCTTCACAGTAGTTGTATAAATCCGGGGATCGTGACCGAATACGGCAATGGCCTCCTCCTGGCCATAGTCTGTCTTGCAGACCTTCGGCCACTCCGGCCAGGGATTATTCTCCGCCCGCGTGTCCGGAGCCTTCGGCATCATCTCCAGCTGGGTCACGCTTTTCGCGCCCTGGCGGATTGCGGTTCCCACACAGTCGTTTCCCGTATCTCCGCCGCCGATAATCACCACATTCTTTCCTTTCGCGGAAATATATTTCTTATCCTTCAGCCCGGAATCCAGCAGGCTCTTTGTATTTCTGGAAAGATAATCCACCGCGAAATAAATTCCCTTCGCGTCTCTGCCCGGAGCGTTGATATCCCGGGGATTCTTCGCCCCACAGGCAAGCACCACCGCATCATACTCCTTCAGAAGCCGGGATGCCTTCACATCCTTCCCCACATTCACGCTGGTCTGGAAGACGATTCCTTCCTCCTTCATAATATTGATCTTCCGGTCAATGATCTGCTTTTCCAGCTTCATATTGGGAATTCCGTACATCAGAAGCCCTCCCACACGGTCGTCCCTCTCATATACGGTTACCAGATGTCCCCGCTTATTCAGCTGGTCGGCAACAGTCAGTCCCGCCGGGCCGGAGCCAATCACAGCCACCCTTTTCCCGGTACGCACCCTGGGCGGATCCGCCTTTGCGTATCCTCTGGCATAGGCATTCTCAATAATACCATGTTCATTCTCCCTTACAGAAACCGGATCGTCATGGAGTCCGCAGGTACATGCCTTCTCACAAAGCGCCGGGCATACCCTGGATGTAAACTCCGGAAAATTGTTGGTTCTGGACAGACGCTCATAGGCCTGTTCCCAGTTTCCTCTGTATACCAGATCATTCCACTCCGGCACAAGATTGTGCAGCGGGCAGCCGCTGGCCATTCCCATCAATGTCATGCCGGACTGGCAGAAGGGAACGCCGCAGTCCATACAACGGGCGCCCTGGATCTGCTGTTTTTCTCTGGAAAGGTAAACATGAAACTCATTATAATTCTGAATCCGCTTTGCGGGAGCAATGTCCCTGCTCACCTCCCGCTCATATTCTAAAAATCCTGTTGGTTTTCCCATTTGATCCTCCTGTATCCGTTTATGCAAACTTTGAATAAAATGCCTCAATCTGTGCCTGCTCCACGTTGTATCCCTTTTCCTCCATCTGAACAATGGCAGTCTGCATATGATAGTAATCATAAGGAATGATCTTCTTGAATTTCGGCAGATATTCTCCGAAATGATCCAGAATTTCTTTTCCCTTTACAGAATTTGTCAGGTTCACATGTTCTGCGATCAGGCTCTTCAGCTCTAACACATCATATTTATTGGTCAGGCTTTCTGTAAATACCATTTCCTTGTTTGTTCTGGTATACAGATCATTATCCTCATCCAGGACGTAGGCCACGCCGCCGCTCATACCTGCGGCAAAGTTCTTGCCTGTCTTTCCAAGAACAACCACCCGGCCTCCGGTCATATACTCGCAGCCGTGGTCGCCAACGCCCTCCACAACAGCGATGGCTCCGGAATTTCTGACACAGAAACGCTCGCCGGCCACGCCGTTAATAAAGGCTTTTCCGCTGGTAGCGCCGTAGAGCGCCACGTTACCGATAATAATATTTTCATCCTGCTTAAACTTCACGCCTCTGGGCGGATACACAATCAGCTTTCCACCGGAAAGCCCCTTTCCGAAGTAGTCATTACTGTCGCCTACCAGCTCCAGAGTCAGGCCGTTCGGTATAAACGCGCCGAAACTCTGGCCGCCCGCGCCGCTGCATTTCACGATAAAGGTATCATCCTCCAGTGTATCCTTATATCTCCGCGTGATTTCAGAACCGAAAATTGTTCCAAAGGAACGGTTGGTATTTGTCACCGTCACATCGATGCTCCGTCTCTGCTTCTGATCCAGAGCCGTCTTCATCTGCTTCAGAAGGATCTTTTCATCGGCAGTCTTCTCCAGTTCAAAATCATAAACCTTCTTCGGATCAAAGATCACCTTTTCTTTTGGTCCCGCAAAAGGATTATTCAGGATATTTCCCAGATCCAGTTTTGCCGCATGCCCGGTCAGATGATCCCGTACCTTCAGCATATCGCTGCGTCCCACCAGCTCATCCACCGTGCGGACGCCCAGCTTCGCCATATATTCCCGAAGCTCCTGGGCAATAAAACGCATAAAGTTCACGACATATTCCGGTTTTCCGGAAAAACGCTTTCTCAGTTCCGGATTCTGGGTGGCAATGCCCACCGGACAGGTATCCAGGTTGCAGACACGCATCATGACACATCCCATGGTCACCAGGGGAGCCGTCGCAAAGCCGAACTCCTCGGCTCCCAGCATTGCCGCTATGGCAACATCCCGGCCGCTCATGAGCTTTCCGTCTGTCTCAATACGGACCTTATTTCTCAGACCATTCATAATCAGGGTCTGATGGGTCTCAGCCAGTCCCAGCTCCCAGGGAAGTCCGGCATTGTGAATGGAGCTCTGGGGAGCCGCGCCGGTCCCTCCGTCATAACCGGAGATCAGAATTACCTGGGCGCCTGCCTTGGCAACTCCGGCAGCGACGGTGCCGACCCCGGCCTCAGATACCAGCTTCACAGAAATCCGCGCCTTCGTATTGGCATTTTTCAAGTCAAAAATCAGCTGCTCCAGATCCTCGATGGAGTAAATATCATGATGAGGCGGCGGGGAAATCAGCGACACGCCCGGAGTAGAAAGCCTTGTCTTCGCAATCCAGGGATATACCTTCTTTCCGGGAAGATGTCCGCCCTCGCCAGGCTTCGCCCCCTGGGCCATTTTAATCTGGATCTCCTGCGCGCTGACCAGATAGCGGCTGGTCACGCCGAACCGTCCGGAAGCCACCTGCTTAATTGCGGAGCAGCGGTCTGTATCCAGACGCTCCAGACTCTCGCCGCCCTCGCCGGAATTGGACTTTCCATGGAGGCGGTTCATGGCCACAGCCAGACATTCATGAGCCTCCTGGGAAATGGATCCGTAGGACATCGCTCCCGTCTTGAACCGGGTTACAATGGAATCCACACTCTCCACCTCTTCAATGGGAACCCCTTTCTTCGGATATACAAAATCCAGCGCGCCCCGGATATTCATAATATCAGTCTCATCATTTACCAGACTGGTGTACTGCCTGAACAGATCGTAGTCTCCCCGGCGGGCAGACTGCTGCAGCAGATGAATCGTCTGGGGATTGTACAGATGCTTCTGGGCGCCGCTCCTCATCTTATGGCGGCCCACACTGTCCAGTGTTTTCTCTGTCCGCAGTCCCAGCGGATCATAGGCTTTGGCATGAAGCACGTTGATGTCATTGGCTATATCATCCAGGGTAATGCCGCCGATCCGGCTTACCGTAGTCGTAAAGTACCTGTCAATCACGGACTTGTCAATTCCCACTGCCTCGAAAATCTTGGAGCCCTCATAGGACTGCAGGGTGGAAATTCCCATCTTGGACGCAATCTTCACAATGCCATGAAGAACCGCCGCATTATAATCATCGATGGCTGCATAATAATCCTTGTCCAGAAGATGATCGTCAATCAGCTGCCCGATAGTATCCAGAGCCAGATACGGATTGACGGCACAGGCTCCATATCCCAGCAGAGTGGCGAAATGATGAACCTCTCTGGGCTCGCCGCTTTCCAGAATCAGGGCTACCGCAGTACGTTTCTTTGTCTGGACCAGATGCTGCTGCAGGGCGGAAACCGCCAGCAGGGACGGAATTGCCACATGGTACTCATCCACGCCCCGGTCAGAAAGAATCAGGATATTGGCTCCGTCCTTGTACGCCCGGTCAGCCTCCACAAACAGACGGTCAATGGCTTTCTCAAGATCCGTGTTTTTATAGTACACAAGAGAAATCACACTGACTTTAAAGCCGTCTTTCTTCATATTTTTAATCTTCAGCAGATCTGTATTGGTCAGAATCGGATTTTTAATCTTCAGCACCTGGCAGTTGGTCGGCTCTTCTTCCAGAATATTGCCGTCCTCGCCCACATAAGTTGTAGTGGAAGTCACAATCTCCTCGCGGATCGCGTCAATAGGAGGATTGGTTACCTGGGCGAAAAGCTGTTTAAAATAGTTAAACAGCGGCTGATGGTCGTCGGATAAAACTGCCAGAGGCGTATCAATACCCATGGCTGCCGTGCCTTCCGCGCCATCCCTTGCCATGGGAAGCATTACCGTCTTCACCGACTCATAGGAATAGCCAAAAGCTTTCTGCTGACGGCTCAGTTCCTCACCGGTATAACGGGGTACCCTCTCGTTGGGGATCTTCAGATCCTTCAGCTCCAGCATATACTGGTCAATCCACTGTCCGTAGGGCTGCTGGCTGGCAAAGCTTTCCTTCAGTTCCTCATCATCAATCACCTTGCCTGCTATGGTATCTACCAGAAGCATTTTACCCGGACGGAGCCGGTCCTTCGCCACAATCTTCGTGGGGTCAATATCAAGAACTCCCACCTCTGAGGACAGGATCAGGTAATCATCATCTGTGATATAATAACGGGAGGGACGCAGGCCGTTCCGATCCAGAACAGCCCCCATCTTATCTCCATCGGAAAATACGATAGACGCCGGACCGTCCCAGGGCTCCATCATGGTCGCGTAATATTGATAAAAATCCTTTTTCTTCTGGCTCATGATGTGATTATTTTCCCAGGGTTCCGGGATTGTGATCATTACTGCCAGTGGAAGTTCCATGCCGCTCATTACCAGGAACTCCAGAGTATTATCCAGCATCGCCGAATCGGAACCCGACACATTGACTACCGGAAGAATCTTGGAAAGCTCTCCCTTCAGATGATCGGACTCCATGGTCTCCTCACGGGCCAGCATCTTGTCTGAATTGCCCCGGATTGTATTAATCTCACCATTGTGGACAATAAAGCGGTTCGGATGGGCTCTCTCCCAGCTGGGATTCGTATTTGTAGAAAAACGGGAATGAACCATGGCAATCGCAGACTCATAATCCTCGTCCTGAAGATCGTCAAAAAACAGCCTCAGCTCATTTACCAGAAACATTCCTTTATATACGATTGTTCTGCTGGACAGGGACACCACATAAGTATTGTCATTGGACTGCTCAAACACCCGGCGGGCCACATACAGCTTGCGGTCAAAATCCAGTCCCTTTTCCACTTCCTCCGGACGCCGGATAAAAGCCTGCATAATATAAGGCATACAGTCCAGAGCCTTCTGTCCGATCACTTCCGGATTAATAGGCACCTCACGCCATGCCAGGAATTCCAGACCCTCGCGCTCCACAATTACTTCAAACATCTTTCTTGCCTGGTTGCGCTTCAGTTCATCCTGGGGAAAGAAAAACATACCGATGCCATAATCTCTCTCTCCGCCCAGACTGACGCCCTGGGCACGCATGGCCTTTTCAAAAAACTTATGGGAGATCTGCAGCAGGATACCGACGCCGTCACCGGTTTTCCCTTCTGCGTCCTTGCCCGCCCTGTGCTTCAGGTTTTCAACAATCTTCAGCGCATTTTCCACAGTCTGATGGCTTTTGATTCCCCTGATATTCACAACAGCTCCGATTCCGCAGTTGTCATGCTCAAACCGGGGATCATACAAACCCATCGCATGTGCTGTAGTCTCATTCATATGAACGTTTTCCATAATTTCTTCCTTTCCTTATTATAATGTAAGATAAAAGAGACTATCCCCGTTGCAGGATAGCCTCCATCGGCTTTTTCTGAAATTTACTATACAATGATTTTTTATATTTGTAAAGAGTAATTTTTTGCCTAATTGTCAGATAATTTGAATATTTTGTATATTTTTTGAAATTGTCAGATTTATTGCGCTTTTTTCTTCATAAACACGCGTTTTGGAAACAATTTCGGAAGATATTATATCTGTCTGAAAAAATCCGTGACTGTCTATCTGTCACGCATAAGTCGAAATGCTGTCAGCCACGTCCTCCAGGAACTGTTCCCAGGCATCCGGATGCTCCACATAATAAACCGGGCACAGCTTTCCCGTCACATCATAATGGCGGATCACGTCCTCCGCATCCAGTCCGGATCTGGCGCAAAGCCATGCAGTCAGCCGGATCACCGAATCATAGGTGGCCTGATTAAAAGAACCGTCTTCATTCTCATAACAGCACTCAATAGATACCGTATCACTGTTGCGCCCGTTGGATGCATAGGCAATCTCTGAAGTAGGAATACACTGTATGATCTCGCCCTCCAGACCTACAATAAAATGCGCGCTTGCCTTTGTGTCATGGGAGTCCTTCAGCCCCTCAAAATAATCCCTGTTTTCCTGGGCTGTGGTTCCCGGATTCGCCGTATAATGAATCACCACGCCGTTAATCTCATCCAGGGCGATTCCCGGTCTGGAATATTCATTGACCGTCAGAAGCTGCACATCCAGTTCCGGCATATTATCTTCTATACTTTCTGAAACCTGCCGGGCTGATACCCGGCGGCTCCGCCTGGTCGCTCCCACAATTACAACCAGGATCAGACACAAAAACAGAATCCCGATCAGCACATGCTTAATATTCCAGATCATCTGTCCGGTTCTCTTATGCCTTTTTCTTCTGTTTCCCGACATGAATATTTTCCTGTCCTTTCTCCACATCTGGCAGATTACCTTCTGCGGGCGGTCCACTGTACACGGTCTCCCGGATGACGCGCCGGACCGGCTTTTATTCCCTGTCTGTCATCTGATACAGAATCCCATTACAGATTGCCGCAGCCACATTGCTGCCTCCTTTTCTTCCTCTGGCAACAATACAGGGCACGCCAGTCTGCATGATAAGCTCTTTCGCGAAAACCACATTCACAAATCCCACCGGCACGCCAATAATCAGCTCCGGAGCAATCTTTCCTTCCCGGATCAGCTCATACAGACGGATCAGCGCTGTGGGCGCGTTTCCGATGGCAAAAATCAGAGGTCTGTCAATCCCCGCCGCTTTGTCCATGCAGGCCACCGCACGGGTCGTACCATTTCTTTTTGCAGCGGCAGCCACATCCTCATCCGCCATGAAATTCACCACTTCTCCGCCGAACCGGGCCAGCGCCCGCTTATTGATTCCCGCCATGGCCATGCGGGTATCCGTCACAATGCAGGCTCCCCGCCGGATGGCCTGTTCCGCCGCCGCCATGACTCCCTCTGAAAAATACAGGGAATGCGCATATTCAAAATCCGCGGTAGTATGAATCACACGCTTTATAACAGGCGACAGCTCTCCGTCCAGAACAATTCCATTCTGCTCCAGCTCTGCTGAGATTATTTCAAAGCTTCTTTTTTCAATTTCCCCGGGAAGAACATGTTCAAACTCTGTTTTCAATACTCAATCCCCTCCCTGGCAGGAACCCCTTTATCATATGGGTGACGCATCTTCATGATTACCGTTATATAGTCAGAAAGCTCTACCAGACGTCCCATGGGATCCCTTCCGGTCATGGCAATCTCCAGCTTCTCAGGCTTATGTTCCAGAAAATCATATAACACTTCCGCATCAAGAAGTTCCACAAAACAGGCCTGGGATACCTCATCCAGTACCAGAAGCCCGTAATCGCCTTCTTCCACCCGCTTAATAATCTCTTTCAGATAAGCATTGTTCTTTTCCCTGGCGATCTCCTTTTCTTCGGGAGTCATCTCAGAAGAGAATTTCATTTTTCCTGTAAGAGAAAACACCTCTATATCGGGAATCGACTTCAGCACCGGTATCTCCGATGAACTGCCGTCCTTCAGAAACTGGGTAAATAAAACCTTTCCTCCGCTCCCGGCAAACCGTATTGCCTGTCCGATCGCCGCCGTCGTCTTTCCCTTTCCCATACCCGAATAAAACTGGATCAGTCCCCGTTTCCTCGAAGTTTTTTCAAGTTCCTCATCATTTCCACTATAAAATATTCCCATATTCTCTCCTTCCTGACGCACTTGCCGCGTCATCAAAGCAGATTTGGAAGTTTACTTCCAAACTTCCTCCCTTCAGAATCCCGGTCAGACTCCCGTTTCCAGAATCTCATAGATACGTTTCATATCCAGATGACGGCGAAGCATTTCCGCCAGCCGGTCATACTGCCGCTCTTTATATACGGAATAATCTTCCGTTTCCAGTCTGGAAAAATCCATTCCTTTTTTTGCCGCCAGCGCCTGCACAATCTTTTTTGAAACTTCTTCCCGGTCAAATATTCCATGAATATAAGATCCATAAATATTCTTCCGGCAGGCTCCTTCTTTTTTCTCTTTTCCTGTTACCCTGTCGCGGATCCGGGTCAGATAACAATCCCGCGCGTCCCCGGAATCGTCTGCTTCTCTCCGGAAAACACTCTGTCCCATATGGATCTCATACCCTGTAAGCGCCGCGCCTTCCAGAATATCAAGAGTTCCCGTCAGGCGTCCAAAAGCGCCATCTACCCGGGTCCGCGTCTTTTTCCCCGAGAATACGGTATCCACAGGAAGCATCTCCATTCCCCGGATACTGCCGCCGCTTTCTACGCCTTCCGGATCAGCCAGAGTCATGCCAAGCATCTGATATCCGCCGCAGACGCCAAAAACCACACATCCTTTTTCCCATGACTTCTTTACTGCTGTTTCCAGTCCGCTGCCGCGCATCCAGCAAAGATCTTCCATCGTGTTTTTTGTTCCCGGAAGAATAATCATATCGGGACTGCCCAGCTCAGAAAGCCTTTTCACATAACGCAGGGAAACCCCCGGTATACTTTCAAAAATATTAAAATCTGTAAAATTGGAAAGTCTCGGGAAACGGATTACCGCAATATCAACAGAATCCGCCTTCCGTTGTCCTTCCAGACGGACCGACAGACTGTCCTCATCCTCCAGATCCACATCCATATAAGGGACAACTCCCACAACATCTTTCTGGCAGATCTCTTCCAGCATACGGATACCCGGATCCAGAATCGTCTTATCCCCCCGGAATTTATTGATGACCAGCCCCTTTACCAGCTCTCTCTCATCCTCATCCAGAAGCATGACTGTTCCCGCAAGCTGTGCAAATACGCCGCCCCGGTCAATATCTCCGGCCAGGATCACCGGCGCGCCTGCCATCTTCGCCATTCCCATGTTGACGATATCATCCTGTTTTAAATTAATCTCCGCCGGAGAACCGGCTCCCTCAATGACAATGATATCATACATCTCATCCAGCTTATGGTATGCCTGCATAATATCCGGCACCAGCTCTCTTTTATAGCGGAAATACTCCCTGGCACTCATATTGCCCAGAACCTCCCCGTTGACAATCACCTGGGAGCCTGTATCGTCAACAGGCTTCAGCAGAACAGGATTCATCAGCACAGAAGGTTCCAGACCTGCCGCCTCCGCCTGCATGGCCTGGGCCCTCCCCATCTCCAGTCCCTCTTTCGTAATAAAAGAATTCAGTGCCATATTCTGGGACTTAAAGGGCGCCGCCCGGTATCCGTCCTGGCGGAAAATCCTGCAGAGACCTGCCGCCAGAAGGCTTTTCCCCGCATTTGACATAGTGCCCTGTATCATAATTGCCTTTGCCATGACTACCGCCTTTCTGCCGCCTTTCTTTCAGGAAAACAGGCAGCGTTTTCTAACCCAGGTGAATCTCCCCGAGCGCATCCAGAAACTTTTCGTTCTCCGCCCCGCTGCGGACTGCCACACGATAAAACCCCATATGAAGTCCCTGGTAATTGCTGCAGTCGCGGATCAGAATGCCCCGCTCCTTCATCAGATTCCCCAGATGGTATTCTCCTTCAAAGAAAACATAATTCGCGGCTGAATCAGCGACCATATATCCCATATCGCGGATCGCGGATTTCATCTGCTCCCGGAGCCTTCCAATCTCCCTGCGGCTCTTTTTTACATATTCTGTCTCAGCAGCTGCCGCAACACCCGCCACCTGGGCGGGTACAGACACTCTCCAGGGCTGGGATACCCGCTCCATCTGATCCAGAAGCCCGCCATTGCAGCAGACACCATAGCCCAGCCGCAGTCCCGGCATCGCATAAATCTTGGTAAAGGATTTCAGAATAAAAACCTGGTCGCTCCGCTCTACCCAGGGCATCATAGTATACGCGTCCGGATCATCTGTCAGATCCAGAAAACACTCATCTACCACCATCAGTGTATCCGTCCGCTCACATTTATGTAAAATCTTTTCCAGAAGATCCCTGCTGGTCAGGATACCCGCAGGATTGCCGGGATTCGACAAAAATAAAAGGTCAATATCTGGCGTAATCTTGTTCAGAATATCCTCCTCCAGACGAAATCCGTTCTTTTCCTGCATCTGGTACACTTCAGTTTTACTGCAGATGCTGTTCAGCGCCTGCTGATACTCATAAAAAGACGGAACCGGCAAAAGAGCTTTTTTGGGTTTTTTCGCCAGCACAAGAGAAAAAATCACATCCGCGGCTCCATTTCCGCAAAAAATGTGTTCTTCATTTACATGCTCCATGGTTCCGATCGCCTGTCTCAACTCCATACAGCGCACGTCCGGATAATGAACAGAATCGCTGATGGCCTTCTCTGCCGCTTCTTTTACTGACTCCGGCATTCCCATGAAATTTATATTTGCCGAAAAGTCAATCAGATTCCTGTTGGTATAGATGTCTCCACCATGTTGATACATACAAACTGCCTCTCTTCTTTATAATACCATGCCCGCCCGGATTTTTGGATAATTTTCTGTAAATTTCCAATGAATCTGTCAGATTCCCACAAACAGAAATCATGACACGGACAAAAAACATATCTTATATCATAACACAATTACCGGAAAATGTACAAGAAAAAACCGGATTCCCAGACATACAACCATTCCTGTGGCGCTGGTTGCATACAAAAGCCGGCCGGCCCGGAAAATATCCTCCTTTTCCACTGCGCGGAGAGCATCGCCGATAAAAGGCTTCTCATACTTCTCTCCAGAATACCACGCATCTCCGGCCAGCCGGATCCCCAGGGCCCCTGCCATCACCGACTCCGTCTGGGCGGAATTTGGGCTTGCATGCTTCCTGCGGTCCCGTTTCCAGACCTTCCAGGCCCGTTTCCTGTCCATTGTACGAAGGCCTCCCGGAAACTGTTCCCCGGGCAGAAAGCAACAGCCCAAAATCATAAACAGGGCCGATATCCGTGAAGGAAGATAATTGACCAGGTCATCCAGCCGCGCCGCGGCTCTTCCAAAATACAGATATCTGTCATTTTTGTATCCCACCATGGAATCCATGGTATTAACTCCTTTATAAAAAAAGCCAAGTACCGGACCTCCCACAGCCATATATATCATAGGAGCAATGACTCCGTCCGAAGTATTTTCGGCCACAGTTTCCACTGCGGCTTTTATGACGCCTGTCTCGTCCAGACGCCCGGTATCTCTTCCGACAATCATGGAAACCGCCTGCCTCCCTGCCTCCAGGCCGCCGGATTCCAGGCCTTTATAAACTTTCATACTCTCTGTCTTTAAAGATTTTGTGGCCAGAATCGTGTAACACATATAACACTGCAGTCCGAATCCAAGCCACCAGCTGACTGCATATCCCGCTGCCAGAACTGCCAGGGGAATTCCCGCTGAACAGATCAGTGTAAGAACTACCAGACAGATCCCTCCCCGGAAATCCCCGCGGGCTGTTTCAGGCATTCTCTTCCGGATGATTTCCTCCAGACCGGAGATAATTCTGCCGGTCAGACGGATGGGATGCCAGAGACAGTGGGGATCCCCCAGAATCAGATCCAGCACATACCCCGCCAGAAGAGAGCCGGCAATACTGCAGCTATATTGTGTCAGAAAACTGTAAAAAAAGGATATCATTATCTGCTCCTTATTCCGGCAGCCGCTTTCCGGCGCCATAATCAATGTTCTATGACATTATACGCATTCTTTTTTCAGAAATCAATGTAATTTCATTGGACGAAACCAGATGACCGTGTTGCACCGTCTCTCTGGAAGAAATAGACACTTGTGATCTGGAGAATTGAATTATGAATCAGAACAGAATTTATTTTTTGAAAGGAATAAAAAACGGACTTCCCATTGCCCTTGGCTATCTGGCTGTAGCCTTCACTCTGGGAATCGCCGCCAGAAATGCAGACATGACCGCCTGGCAGGCAACGCTCACCAGGCTGGCCGCCCTGGCCGCCGGCATTATCCTCGCCTGGTGCGGCCGCAGTCTGTTCCAGGCAGCAGTTTTTTCCTGCCTGGCTGGTTATATCCTGGAACTGTTTCTCTGATATGCAGTCCTTATCCACAGTGACCGCTGTGGCAGGACGGCCCGGACAGTTCCGGTCCATAGGAGATGCCATGGCGGTCATAATAATCCTTCACCGCCGCCTTTACTGCCTCCTCCGCCAGAACCGAACAGTGGATTTTCTGGGAGGGAAGACCGTCCAGCGCCTCTACTACAGCCTGGTTCGTGAGCTGAAGGGCTTCATCGACCTTTTTCCCTTTGATCAGTTCAGTCGCCATAGAGCTGGTCGCTATGGCCGAACCGCAGCCGAAGGTATTAAATTTACAGTCTGTGATGGTCTGATTCTCATCGATTTTAAGATACATCTTCATAATATCTCCGCATTTTGCGTTTCCCACTTCTCCGACGCCGTCCGCGTCCTCGATTTTTCCAACATTTCTGGGATTCTGAAAATGATCCATTACTTTTTTACTATATAACATGTTCTCTTTCTCCTTTCTCCAGTTCTTCCCACACCGGGGACATATTTCTCAGATATTCAACCACTGCCCGCACTTCCCGGATTACATATTCCACTTCTTCCATGGTGTTATATTCCGACAGCGTCAGCCTCAGGGAACCATGGGCAATCTCATGGGGAAGACCGATGGCAAGCAGCACATGAGAAGGATCCAGGGATCCCGATGTACAGGCGGATCCCGAAGACGCCGCGATCCCCTTACTATCCAGCAGAAGAAGAAGGGATTCTCCCTCGATTCCCTCAAAACAGAAATTCACATTGCCCGGAAGTCTCATGGACGGATGTCCGTTCAGCCTGGAATGAGGGATCTGTGACAGCCCTTCTATCAGCCGGTCCCTCATGGCAGTAATTTTCGCCTCGTTCTCTTCTCTTTTCGACAAAATATCTTTCAGCGCCGCGGCCATTCCCAGAATTGCGGGAATATTCTCCGTACCGGCCCGTTTCCCCCGTTCCTGGGCGCCCCCCTCAATCAGGCTGTAAAGAGGAACCCCTCTTCGGACATAAAGACATCCAATTCCCTTGGGGCCATGAAATTTATGGGCGGACAGGGAAAGCATATCCATGTTCTGCTCTTTTACCCGGATATCCAGATGCCCTGCTGCCTGAACAGCATCCGTATGGAACAGAATATGATTTTCCCGGCACAGGGCTCCGATCTCCGCCACCGGCTGGATACTTCCAATCTCATTATTCGCGTACATTACCGTTACCAGACAGGTATCCGGCCGTATGGCCTCTTTCAGTTCGTCTACACGGACAATTCCATCTTCATGCACATCCAGATAAGTCACCTCAAACCCTTCCTCTTCCATCTGCTGAAGTGTATGAAGAACCGCATGATGTTCAAACTTCGTGGAAATAATATGATTCCTGCCTCTTTTCATCCCCCAACGGGCCGCAGACCGGATCGCCTGATTATCTGACTCGCTTCCGCCTGAAGTAAAGATAATCTCCCGGGGCTCCGCTCCGATACAGGACGCAATCTCCTCCCTTGCCTTTTCCAGCTTCTCCTTCGCCATCTGGCCCGGAGTATGGAGACTGGAAGCATTTGCGTAAACATCCTTCAGAGCGGGAATCATGGCGTCCAGCGCTGCCGGACTCATGGCAGTCGTTGCCGCGTTATCAAAATATACGTTCATTGTATCACTCTCCTTCTGCCGCCTTTTATTTTCTGTATTCCTATAGATTTAATATGATTTATGTTCTGGAAGAAGAATAGCACAGTTATGCCGGCCTGTCAACACCATCCGGGAAAATTAAAATTTTTGTAACAAAATGGCTCCGGAAAACACCGGAGCCCTGCTCATCTTCACTATGCCATATATACTTTAAATTATTCCCCGTCCCCCTGGTTCAGACGGGCAAATACCATATCATAACCGTCATTCCCATAATTCAGTGAACGGTTTACCCGGCTGATGGTTGCCGTGGATGCTCCTGTCTTCTCTGCAATGTCCAGATATGTCCGGTGCTCCCGCAGCATCCGGGCCACCTCATACCTCTGGGACAAAGACAAAAGCTCGTTGATGGTGCAGACATCCTCAAAGAAGACATAACACTCTTCCTTACTTTTCAGAGAAAGAATCGCCTCAAACAAATGATCGACCGCTTCTGTTCTGATTTTCTGATTCATATAAAAGTTTCCTCCTTATCGCTCACCGTCCGCCCGGAAGCTCCAGGCGTTCCGTCATACGTCCTTATTCTTTATTTATGCAGAATTTTAACACAGTAAAATTTTAAAGTAAAGAACAGATTTTCCGATTGAAAAAAGAGAGATCGTTTTTTATAATAAAATCATCTTTGAACTGACGCCTCAGCAGGAAAGGAAGTGTATTTATGCGTCTTGGAATAATCGGAACCGGCATGATCGTACATGAAGTTCTTCCCATGATTTCCCAGACCGGACTGGAAAAAATCTATATTCTCGGAACTGCACATTCTGTAGAAAAAACAGAAAATCTCTGTAAAACCTATCATCTGGACGGATGCTTTTTTGATTATCAGAAGCTGCTGGATACGGATGTGGATACTGTTTACATCGCCCTCCCCAATCATCTCCACTATTCTTTTGCCAGAGAAGCCCTGTTAAAAGAGAAGCATGTCATTCTTGAGAAGCCTGCCGCCGTCACCTCTGCCCAGCTGGAAGAACTGGCAGAACTGGCCCGGAAACGGAAACGGGTTCTCGTGGAAGCCATGAGTCTCCATTATACCCCGGCCTTTCATTCCATAGCAGAAAAACTGCCGCTTCTTGGAGATATCAAGATTGTTAATTTCCAGTTCTGCCAGTACTCCTCCCGCTATGACGCCTTCTGCCAGGGGAAAACCGCCCCTGCTTTTGACCCCCGGTGCGCGGGCGGCGCCCTGATGGATCTGAACATTTACAATCTTCATGCGATTCTTGGTCTGTTTGGAAAACCGCTCTCTTCCCGGTATTATGCCAATACAGACCGGGGGATTGATACCAGCGGAATCCTTACTCTCCAGTACGGAAGAGAACAGGGGAAGGGGTTCCAGGCAGTTGCCATTGCCGCCAAGGACTGCCAGGCTCCGGTCAGTTCCACCATCCAGGGTACAAAAGGCTGCATCCGGATCTCCGTCCCCATGAACCAGATTGAGAGCTATGAACTGATTGACAATCAGAAAAACAGCACTCTCTTTGACTTCCGGGAGGGACAGCACCGTCTTTCCTATGAATTCCGGGAATTCAGAAGAATGATAGAAGAAAAAGATTTCGCGACCGCAGAAAAAATGCTGAAGATCAGTCTGGAAGCCGTAAAAATTCTGGAGAAAAACCGGGTATATTCTGTATAACGCCCGCTCTCATACTTGTTGCCCGCAGATATTATTTATTCCGGTTTCCATGCAGAAAGCAGCCTGTCACGACATATAAAACCGCCGTTTCAGACTGCTTTTCTCTCATGCCATATCTGCCTTTTTTCAGAAAAATACAGCTTCCGTTACTCCGCCGCCTTTTCCGCAAAAGACGTATCCACCAGAAGTTCATAGTCCGGCCGCTCTGTCAGCTGATCCGCGCTTTCCAGAATATCCAGAAGCAGATTGTAACTATCCTCTGTAAAAATCAGATCTGTCTTCCAGGTATCCTGCTCCTGGTAACGGGTGACAATGGCAGTGATCGTCTCCAGATCTGTTTCCTCAAACTGGGGCTGGATCGCTTCTGCAATTTCCTCCGGCGTGTGGGAAGTCACATAATCCATCCCCTTCTGCAGGGCATTGGTAAACGCCTGGATCACATCCGGATTCTCCTCTATATAACTTTCCTTCGCGGAAAATGCCGTATATGGCACATAACCGGAATCAATTCCCAGGGAAGCGATCACATACCCTGTTCCCTCCTGCTCCAGGGCCGTTGCCGAAGGCTCAAACTCTACCGTATATTCTCCCTGGCCTCCCGCAAATGCCGCGGCGGTGGAACCGAAATCGATACTCTGGTCAATATTAACATCTGAGGGATCGATGCCGTTCTGCTTCAGAATATACTCAAAAACCATCTCTGGCATTCCGCCTGCCCGGCCTCCCAGCACATCCTTCCCAATCAGATCTGACCACTGGAAATCATCCACCGGCTCTCTTGCCACCAGGAAGTTGCCTGCCCGCTGGGTCAGCTGGGCGAAATTCACCACCTGGTCTCCGGCGCCTTCGTTGGCGGCATACACGGTTGCTTCAGACCCCATAAAACCGATATCTGCCTCCCCGGACAATACCGCCGTCATCACCTTATCCGCGCCAAAGCCGCAGACCAGATCCAGTTCAATTCCCTCATCCTCAAAATATCCCTCTTCTATGGCAGCATACATAGGCGCATAAAAAATGGAGTGGGCTACTTCATTGAGGGTAACCTCTGTCAGTTCCAGATCCTCTCCCTGACTCACAGTCTCCTGCTGTCCGGATAATGTAATTTTATCCTCTGAATTCCCACAGCCGGCGGCAGTCAGAACTGCGCCGAGCGTCACACAGGTCAGGGCCGTCGTGCATATTTTCCAGATTCTTTTCATAATAAATCTCCTTTTCTACTCCTGGTTCATCATATGAAAAAAGTCTGAAAATGTTATTCCTCTGCTGCAGACTGCCGAAAAACAGAATTCTCTGTTTCTCATCCCTTTAAGGTCGTCATATCTGTCTCACGGATAATCTTCCTTATGGGAAGGATCTGTCCCGGTGAAACGGAAAGCTCATCCACCCCCATTGCCAGAAACTGTCTGGTCAGAGACAGATCCGCTCCCAGTTCGCCGCAGATGCCGCACCAGATTCCCTCCCTGTGGGCATTCTCCGCTGTCATCCTGATCATCCGCAGCACTGCCGGATGATGAGCATCATAAAAATCATCCAGATTCTGATTCTGGCGGTCAACAGCCAGCAGATACTGGGTCAGATCGTTTGTACCAATGCTGAAAAAATCTACTTCTTTTGCCAGAAGATCACTGATCACAGCCGCCGCAGGCGTCTCAATCATAATTCCCTGCTCTACCTGTCCGTAGCTGATATTCTCCTCATCAAGTTCTTTCTTCACCTCTGCCACAATTTCTTTGATCTTTTTCACCTCTGCAACCGAAGTAATCATTGGATACATAATGGCAATTCTGCCATATGCGCTGGCACGGAACAGCGCCCTGAGCTGCGTTCTGAAAATCTCCGGACGGGTCAGACAGATCCGGATTGCCCGGAGTCCCATGGCGGGATTCTCCTCCTTCTCCAGTTCAAAATAGTCGCACTGCTTGTCCGCGCCGATATCCAGAGTACGGATAATCACACGCTTACCTGCCATGGTTTCCGCCACTGTCTTGTAAATTTTAAACTGCTCCTCCTCTGTCGGGAACGTCCTGCTTTCCAGGTAAATAAACTCACTCCGGAACAGGCCGATACCCTCGGCGCCGTTTTCCAGCACCAGGGCAAGATCCTTCATATTACCGATATTCGCGTATGTCATCACATGCTTTCCATCCAGGGTGACACTCTCTTTGTTCTTCAGTTCCAGAAGCAGCTTCTTCCGTTCCTCCTCCTCCTTCCGGAGATCCATCATCTTCTGCAGCGTCTCCTCATCCGGCTCCACATAAAAGCACCCGCTGTTTCCGTCTACAACCGCCCGTTTCCCATTCAGGGAGGGATCCAGCTCCAGATCTGTGCCGACCAGCGCCGGAATCCCCATCGTGCGCGCAAGGATAGCTGTGTGGGAATTTACAGAACCATGAACGGTTACAAAAGCCAGCACCTTTTCCTTGTCCATCTGGACAGTCTCGCTGGGCGCCAGATCATCCGCCACAATAATACATGGCTCTCCCGACTGGAGCAGATCCTCCTGTTTCCCATTTAAAACAGAAATGACCCTCTCGGAAATATCCTTCACATCCGCAGCCCTCGCCTTCATATATTCATCATCCATGGACGCGAACATATTTGAAAAGTTTTCACCGGTCACAGCTACAGCATACTCCGCGTTGACGCCCTGGCTCTCAATAATGTTGGCGACAGAATCCAGATAATCATCATCTCCCAGCATCATCTGATGAACCTCAAAGATCGCTGCATTAGACTCTCCTACTTCCTTCAGCGCTTTTTCATACAGTCCCTGAAGCTGCTCCACAGCCGCATCCCGCGCCGCCAGAAAACGTTCCTTTTCCCGATCTGTATCCTCTGCCTTTCTCCGCACAACCTGCTGCTCCTTCTTCTGATGCACGCAGATACAGCCAATGGCAATCCCGCCAGATACGATTTTCCCTTCATACTGTTTCATCTGATCTCTCCTATCAAAAATATTTGTTTTTATTATACGGTGAAATCTGCTTTCTATCAATCATCTGAATGCATTTTCCCACAGAATTCCTCTGTTTTTTCTGATCTCTGTTCTCCGGTCCCCTCTATCTCAGAGGGCGGCCGCAACGAGGACAATACTCAAAATTCTCCGCTGTGGAAAAACCACAGTTTTCACAATGACGGTATGCGCCCCTTCCGCCTCCGCGCACACGGGTCAGGTCAGACTCCCGGATCTCCACATTCTCTCCCCTGGCAATCCGGCGACCCACCTCCGGATCCAGTTCATAAAGGGCGTTGCAGCAGGTCATTCTCACATAATAATGTCTGTTCCACCGGAAGCATGGAATAAAAAAGAGACTCAGATACGTGTATGTCATAAACACCTCGCACCTGCCGTACTTTCCGCAGATACTGCAGATCATCACCTGGGTAAAATCAAACTTCTTCTCACCATCGGAAATTCCCATAACAAAAAACATCAGCTATCTTCCCTTTCCTGTCTGTTATTTTCTGTATCATACCATATTTCTTTCTTTTTTGCATCCGTCCAGATCTTCGTATGTCCGAATTCCAACAGGAAAATATCATTCTGCCCAGAAAAAATCCCCTGCGCTTCTGCACCGCAGGGGATCTTCTATAATTACAAAATTCTGCTATTCCTTCTGACTGTACCCGTGGGCTTCCTCCAGAAGCATATCCTTTACCTTCATCAGCCGGATCTGGGTACTCCTCTCATTTTCATCCAGCTTCATGGAAATGTATCTGATATTCTCCTGGGCATTGGGAATCACCACATGCTCCAGGGCATTTACACGCCGCCGGGTCTTTTCAATTTCCGCAGCCATCAGCTGGCAGGCCTTTTCTGTTTCCGCCAGCCTCAGCATATCCGGCAGAATATCTGCCAGAGACTTTACCGCACCGTCCAGATCACTGGAGGTATAAGCAAAACCGTAAGAATAAATATCATTCTCGTCTGCCGTCCGGGTTCTGTAGTTCAGAACCGGGGTATTCACGCTCATGATATTTTTCTTCCCGATTTCCAGGTATACCTCCTGCTTCGGAACCATCAGGGCTGTCCGCAGTCCCTGCTCGGACATGGCTGATTTTGCAATCACAAAATTAGCATTGGCCGCTTTGATACCAGCCTCCACCCTGGTCCGGAGCTCCATATTTTCCCGGACAAGATCCAGAAACTGGCGCATCAGCTCATCACGCTTATCTTTCAGTAATTTATGACCGCGCATGGCCGTAACCAGCTTATTCTTCTGTCTGGTCAGCTCCATCCGTGTCGGATTTACATGTGTTGAAGCCAGAACGCTCACCTTCCTCTCCTAGTTATCATAATACTCATCCAGGAACTTATCATCAATTCGTTTCAGCTCGGATCTCGGAAGAATGCGCAGTAACTCCCAGCCAAGATCCAGGGTCTCCATAATATCCCGGTCCGTATCATATCCCTGGGAGACATAACGGGCCTCAAACTCATCCGCAAACTTCGCGTAAATCAGATCTGTCTCGGAAAGAGCGGCCTCTCCCAGAATCGTCATCAGTTCTTTTGCGTCTTTCCCTCTGGAATATGCGGCAAATAACTGGTTCATGGTATTGGAATGATCCGCCCGGGTCTTCCCCTCGCCGATTCCCTTATCCTTCAGACGGGACAGGGACGGCAGTACATCAATGGGCGGCGTCACACCCTGGTGATACAGGTCACGGCTGAGAATGATCTGTCCTTCTGTAATGTATCCTGTCAGATCCGGAATCGGATGGGTCTTGTCATCCTCCGGCATGGTCAGAATCGGGATCATGGTTACGGTACCTTCTTTTCCCTGCTGCCGGCCTGCACGTTCATACAGAGAGGCCAGATCCGTATACATATACCCCGGATATCCCCGGCGCCCCGGAACCTCCTTCTTCGCCGCGGAAATTTCACGGAGCGCATCGGCATAATTGGTAATATCTGTCAGAATTACCAGCACATGCATTCCTTTTTCAAAGGCAAGGTACTCCGCGGCCGTCAGTGCCATACGGGGCGTGGAAATACGTTCTACCGCCGGATCATTGGCCAGATTGATAAACAATACGGTCCGGTCGATGGCTCCGGTCTCTGTAAAGGACTGGATAAAATAATCCGATTCCTCAAAGGTAATACCCATGGCTGCAAACACCACGGCAAACTGCTCGTCCTTCCCTCTTACTTTCGCCTGTCTGGCAATCTGTGCCGCAAGCTGGGAATGAGGAAGTCCGGAGCAGGAAAAAATGGGAAGCTTCTGTCCCCGGACCAGCGTATTCAGTCCGTCGATGGCAGAAACCCCGGTCTGGATAAACTCCTCCGGGTACACCCGGGCCGCCGGGTTCATGGGCAGCCCGTTAATGTCACGGCGCTGCTCCGGCAGGATCTCCGGACCGCCGTCGATAGGATTTCCGACGCCGTCAAAGACACGGCCCAGCATATCCATGGATACCGCAAGCTCCATGCTTCTTCCCAGGAAACGGACCTTGCTGTCAGAAAGACTGATTCCCGATGCAGACTCATAAAGCTGTACCAGAGCATTTCCTCCATCGATCTCAAGAACTTTGCAGCGGCGGGTTTCCCCGTTTGACAGTTCAATCTCTCCCAGTTCATCATAAGCAACATCCTCTACACCTTTTACCAGCATCAGAGGCCCTGCCACTTCCTGTATGGTTTTATACTCTTTCGGCATTTAGTCGTCCTCCCTTCTGGATAAAGATGCAATTTCGGATTTCAGTTCCTCATGCACTTTACCGTACTCTTCTTCAATCGCATCCTCCGGCGTGTATTTGTAACGTCCGATCCTCTCACGGACATTCATCATAATCAGGTCCCGGATCTGTACCCCTTCATTCAGCGCTTTCAGGGACTCCTCATAATAGGCCATTACCAGCTTCATCAGATAGAGCTGCTTCTGAAGGGAGGTATAGGTATCAATCTCGTGGAAAGAATTCTGGTGAAGATAATCCTCACGGATGGAGCGGGCCGCTTCCATTTTCAGCCGGTCTCCGGCAGAGAGGGAATCCATTCCGACCATCTGGACAATCTCATTCAGCTTTGCCTCATCCTGCAGCAGACTCATCATCTTCTGGCGCAGAACCAGCCAATCGGAAGAAACCTGCTCTGTAAACCAGCTGCCGATATTATTCAGATAGAGAGAATAACTGGTCAGCCAGTTAATCGCCGGGAAATGACGCTTGTAGGCCAGCGCGGAATCCAGTCCCCAGAATACCTTTACAATACGGAGTGTGGCCTGGGAAACCGGCTCGGAAATATCGCCGCCCGGCGGCGACACGGCGCCGATTACAGACAAAGCGCCTTCTCTTCCTTCCTTTCCATTCGCAATGACATGTCCGGCTCTCTCATAAAACTCTGCCAGACGGGAACCCAGGTACGCAGGATATCCCTCCTCGCCGGGCATTTCCTCCAGACGGCCGCACATCTCACGGAGCGCTTCCGCCCAGCGGGATGTGGAATCTGCCATCAGCGCCACAGAGTATCCCATATCCCGGAAATACTCGGCAATGGTAATTCCTGTGTAAATGGAAGCTTCACGGGCCGCCACCGGCATATCCGAGGTATTGGCAATCAGTACCGTGCGCTCCATCAGCGTCTTTCCCGTCTTGGGATCCTTCAGCTCCGGAAACTCGTTCAGTACGTCTGTCATCTCATTTCCACGCTCGCCGCAGCCGATATAAACCACAATATCCGCCTCAGCCCATTTTGCAAGCTGGTGCTGGATCACTGTCTTACCGCTTCCGAAAGGACCGGGCACAGCCGCCACACCGCCCTTCGCGATGGGAAAAAATGTATCAATGACGCGCTGTCCGGTCACCAGAGGTCTTGAGGGAGCCAGCTTTTTCTGATAGGGGCGTCCCCGGCGCACCGGCCATCTCTGCATCATGGTCAGTTCCTGTTCACCGTCTTCCGTATCCAGGACTGCTACAACCTCTTCTACGGTAAATGCTCCGGTCTGAATGGATTTTACCGTTCCCTTTATTCCGTTGGGAACCATAATCTTATGGAGCACCACATCCGTCTCCTGTACAGTTCCGATCACATCGCCGGCTTCCACTTCTTCTCCCGGCCGGACTGTGGGAACAAATTCCCATTTAATATCTCTTTTCAGGGATGCAACCTCAACGCCTCTCTGCAGGTTGTTTCCGGAAATATTCATAATGTCGTCCAGCGGTCTCTGGATTCCGTCATAAATACTCCGGATCAGTCCGGGACCCAGTTCCACGGACATAGGTACCCCGAGGGATTCCACTTCTCCGCCCGGTTTCAGTCCGGAGGTCTCTTCATAAACCTGCAGGGATGCTTCATCCCCATGAATCTCAAGAATTTCACCGATCAGACGCTGCCCGCCCACGCGGACCATTTCAGCCATACTGGCGTCCCGCATGCCGGTGGCTACCACCAGCGGCCCGGCTATTTTCTTTATTGTTCCTCTGCTCATATTTTATACCCCTTAATCTCCAAAGATGATATCAGAACCAACTGCCTGTTCCACAGATGCCTTTACGCCCCGCACGCCCGCGCCGGTGTTTCCGGCAACTCCCGGAATCAGGATGATTGCCGGAAGCAATTGTTCTTTATATTTTTCAATCTCCTGCGGCATTTTTGCCGCCAGGCTTTCAGTTACATAAATCACGGCATACTCATCTCCCGCCAGCTGGCGGAGCATATGCCTGCCCTCCTCCGGCGCCGAAACAGGGAATATATCAAGACCCAGCGCGGCAAACCCGTAAATACTGTCGTAGGGGCCTAAAACTGCTATCTTATACATACATTTCCCTTATCCTTTCCCGGATGGAATCATCCGGCAGTCCGTTTGCTTTCCCGGACAGAATGATCCCAACTGTTTTTATTTCGTTTTCCCGTGCCAGCACATAAGCTACCAGAGGACCCACAGAAAACGCATTATATTTCTGCGGCCGGATCATATCGATCAGATAATCGTCACACCAGCGCTCAAAAGCAGAAGGAGATTCCTTCAGGGCCTCAGCCGCCGCTTCGTAACCGGATCCTGTAAGGCAGTCACAGACAGCGTCGAATCCCGACAGGGCTGCCTTTGCCAGACGCTCCACATCCAGTTCTGCACAGGATACCATGGCACGTTTCATAAAATCCATGGATTTCCCTGTCTTCTGACAGCGGACCGCAATCCTGATATCCGCCGCCGCAACTACAGTCTCCGCATATTTCCGGATAATCTCTTCCTCCGATTCCCGGCCGGCTTCCCCGATCGCTTTCAGACAGGCCGCGTCAACAATTATATCACACAGCTGCCCGTCTCCGGTATGCTGGAGCGTCTCATAAGCCTCAGCCGCCGCCGCTTCCATTCTCTCCGGGAGCCGGTGAAACTCTCTTTTTGATATAATGTCCCGGAGGTCTTCTCTGGAAGGTATCGTGTTCTCATAATAGCACTCATCATGCTTTGTATCCAGATAAACCTCCTTAATTGCCGTTTTCAGGTTGTGAAAAGCATTGGGCCATGATAATACATCGAAAGTATCCATGGGCACTCCCAGCTCTCTGATCACAGCCCAGATCTTTGCCCGCTCCGCGGCCAGAATCGCATCGGCATTCTCCGGCACATCCACGCCGCCCCAGCCCTTTTCCACAATCAGACTCAGCGCCGCCTCAAAAGTCCTGCACGCCATCAGTGCGTCAATGGTGCTCTGGGAAAACAGGGAAACCTCCAGGGCGCGGATCCGCGCCACCGCATAAGTATAATCCATTTCAGACATTCTGTATGTCTCCTTCCTGTTTCTTTTCCAGTCCGGGAAAGTCATGTCCCTTCCCGGCCGCTCCCTTCCTATGAGAACAATAACGCGTTTACCAGATCCTGCATCTCGTCCCTGCGGGAATCAAATATGGCCCGGATGGTACAATTCTCCTCAATCCCTCCGTAAACCAGTACAAAACCGTTCTCAATCTTTCTGCTCTCCGCCGAGAGAGTCAGACTGCCGCCGGCCTTCCCGGCCGCAGCGTCAATTCTCTTTTTATAATTCTCCGGCATCCGCTCCAGATCTCTCCGGGAAAAACAGATCTCCCCGTCCTGGGGCCGCGCATACATTTCAATCATTTTTTCCAGCATCCCGAACCAGGTATCTGCGTCCATGGCGCATATCTTCTCATAGGCTGCCTCTATCACCTGCGCGATCACTTCCTGTTTGCGCCGTAATGTCTCCGTTCTCCTGTACAGATCATTTGCAGAAGCCACACGCTGTCTGTACGCCTCCACATCGGATGCAGATTTCTTCTGAATGCCGGCTGTGATTTTTTCAGCTTCCCGGTCTGCTTCCGCAAGAATTGTATCAGCCTGCACATTTGCCTGATTTAAAATGTCGGCTGCCTCCTGCTTCGCGCCTGCCAGAATCTGATCAGTAATTTTTTCTAATCCAGTCATTCCTGCTGCTCTCCTCCTTACTATTTGTTTCCAGTCCGCCTTCTTTCTACAGAGCGTTTACTGCAAGGATAGAGATCAGAAGTGACAGAATAGCGTAAGTCTCAACCATGGCAGGGAAAAGCATTGCTTTACCAAACTGCTCCGGTTTTTTCGCGATAATACCAATAGCGGCAGCGGAAGTCTTTCCCTGGAACTTACCGGATACAAGCCCCACAATACCTACCGGCAGACATGCCGCCAGCGCGCACAGGCCAGTGGAAAACGCCACCTCCGGAATGCCTCCGCCCAGCAGTCCGAACTTCGACAGCACAATAAATCCTACCAGCAGTCCGTAGATACCCTGGGTACCCGGAAGCAGCTGCATAATCAGTACCTTCGCGAATTTACCGGGATCCTCTGTTACCACTCCGGATGCCGCCTGTCCGGCGATACCTACGCCGATCGCGGAACCACACCCCGAAAAAAGAACTGCCACTGCAGCGCCCAGTAATGCAAAAACAACGCCTAAATTCATTTTTTGATCCTCCTACTTATAAATGTGCTCTATTTAATTTAATTTGATTTTATTTACTTCTGGCAAACTCCACATACTTTGTCACCGCCCTGAAGGGCTGGAACGGCTTTCCTCCGCCATCGTAGAATTTATTGAAAAATTCTACAAATTCCAGACGGTTGGAATGTACATAAGCTCCCAGAAAATTGATCGCCAGATTCAGAACTGTACCCACCAGGAATACCACAATAAATATAATTGTACCCAGCACCCCGGTGCCAAACATGGATCCCATCTGGTTGATTACCTGCGCGATAACGCCGGTAGCCAGTCCCAGGGCCAGAAGTCTGGAATAGGACAACAGATCTGACAGCCAGCTGGTGATGCCGTAAAGGTCATAAAGACCGATGGCAAGCCGGATTCCGATTTTTTTCTTTTTACGCCTGCCGCTCATGACCAGGATAATCACCGCTCCCGCCGCCGCCATGACGATGGCCGCCTGATCCAGCGCTGCCGGAAATGAAAAACTCATATTGGAGATCGACTCAAAAATCGAACTGGGCAGAAGAATCAGAATCAGCCCCATCAGAAGCAGATACCAGGATAAGACATCGCTGATAAAGGATACGATATCTCTGTCCTTCAGCAGCATATAGCCTTTCAGTCCCAGGCCGATAAACATATGGATAATACCGAACAGCAGCGAATAAATCAGCAGCTTCATGGGGTCGTCCAGAGGCTCGAACCACACTGCCGGAATAGCAACCTCGTGTCCCAGATAATTCCCGGATACCACATTAACGAGATCCCCGAAATAACTTCCAAACATGATTCCCCAGAATACCGTGGAAAGACCGCACCAGAAAAACAGCTTCAGCGTCTTTCTCAGCCCCTCTTCCATCCTCGGAAACTTTACAAGGGCTACTCCACAGCCCACCGCGATAATGGCTCCGTACGCGGCGTCGGAAAGCATCATGCCAAACAGAAATACATAAAAAACTGACATGAAGAAAGTGGGATCTATCTCTCCTTTACCGGGAAGACCATAAGAACTCAGGATACCCTCCACAGAATCTGAAAATTTATTATTCTTCAGAAGAACCGGGGCCTCTTCCTCTTCGCCGATCTCCTCCAGTTCCACAACGGCTCCGTAGCTGTCTGTCAGCTCCTGTGCCACTTCCTCCGCCCGGTATCCGGGAATATAGCCGCTGACAGCAAATGTATTGGCTGTCTGGGGCAGTTCCCCGAGAACCTCATACTTCTCTGCCCGGAGCCGGTAATAATCAGAAACCAGCCGGAGCTTCTGCCTGTTGTCCGCCAGATCCGCGATATCTTCACGGCACAGATCAATTGCATTCTCCAGAGCGTCAATCTGATTATCCATCTTCTCCTGCGCCCGGGCCGGAATATCATCCACCAGCCAGGACGGTCTGACAAAACCGATTCCCCGGAGGGCGTCCTCCGCGGCTGCCCGGTCCTTTTTCAGGCAAAGCACGGAAAGCCAGGTGCCGTCCTTGCCGGACTCCAGGATCTCCACGTCTGCGGCATCCACGGAAGGATCGTGCATTTTCAGGGCTTCCAGAATACTTTCCTCCGTCACCATCTCGCTGATGGTTCCCAGAAACAGAACCGTCATCCCGGTTCCTTCTGTGTTCATGGGAATATCCAGCTTCTTCCATGGTTCCAGCATCTCCTGCTGATTCTCCAGCTTCAGAATACCGGCTGCAGCCTCTGAAATTTCCTTCTCCAGGAGAATAATCTTCCGGACCGTCTCCATATAAGCCTCACAATTCCTTTCCGCGTCCTCATATGCTTCCTGTCCCACCAGAGGTTTCCCCGCAAGAGACGCCAGGAGAGACTTTTTTTCCGGCGCATATTTATCCAGAATCTCTATGGCCCGGTCCGCGCTGGCCGCCTGTTTCTCAAAATCTGTCTTCTGCCCGGAGGTATCTTCCTTCACAATCCCGTCTGTCTCTTCCAGCTTCACGTCAATCTCCAACGCGCCCAGCTCCTGGAGCCGGTCCAGAATCGCCTTCCGGTTCTGCTTCATGGCAACCAGATTCATTCTCTGCATCTGTAATACCGCCATTGAAACTTCCTCCTTTACTTTTTTATTTTACCTGTAACAGTTCCGCCAGAATGGCGCCGACAGCAGTATCTGAACGGCTCAGCGCCTCTGCCATGGCCGCGTCCAGTTCTTTTCTGACTTCGGAGGCATAATTCTCCTTTGCCTTCTCTCCATCCTGACGGGCCCGGACAAGAGCGGCCTTTGCGTCCTCCTCCGCCCGGCTTGCGGCATCCGCGATCTTCTGATCCGCCTGCTTCCTGGCATCCCCGGCAATAGCCTGGGCGCGATCTCTCGCATTCTGCACGATATAAGCCGCCTGCTGCTCTGCCTCTCTGACCTGTTTCATTGTGTCAGCTAACAAATCTCCCCCTCCTTTTCTATATCACTTTAATGCACAAAAAAAAATACAATTCGACTTTATCACATTTTACCCGGTCTGCGCAAGTACTTTATTTGGAAATATTTATTTTTTGCAGATATTTTCCGTCCCTGTCAGAAAAAAACAGACTGAAAAGTTCTGTTTCTGCAGCTATTTCCTTCCATCTGCATATACTTTACCTTTTTCCAGTCTGTTTTATACTGTATATTCTGCTCCTGTATTTATTTTTTCAGAATCCCGTAATGCTCCTCCATGCTGCCGCTGGGAACTGCATTTTTATATCCCATTTTCTTCAGTTCCTTTGCGGCTTTTTTCTGACTGTGATTATAATCTCCCACCACATAGACCGCCGCGTCCATGGATCTGATTCTGTTCTTCACCTGCTCCAGACGGTCAAGCGGGATATTTACCGCTCCGGATATATGCCCCTTTTTAAACGCTTCCTTCGGGCGGATATCCAGCAATACGGCTCCCTTTTCCATCCTTGCCCGGTTAATGCCCTCATTTACCGTCAATTCCCTGAATCTGTCAAATAATCCCATCCTGCTTTCCTCCTTCTGCTTTGTGTTCTGTTATTTTACCCCTTAAACTGACTCTGGTAAAGCTCATAATAAAATCCTTTCTCTGCCAGAAGCTCTTCATGCTTCCCCTGCTCGATAATTTTTCCATCCCGCATTACCAGGATCAGGTCGGCATTCTGTATGGTGGACAGCCGGTGGGCCACAATAAAACTGGTTTTTCCCTCCATCAGCTTCGCGAACGCATCCTGGATCCGGATCTCTGTTCTGGTATCAATGGAAGACGTCGCCTCATCCAGAATCAGCATGGGCGGCTGGCAGAGCATGACCCGGGCGATGGAAAGAAGCTGTTTCTGCCCCTGGGACAGGCTGCCTCCATCCTCCCCGATCACAGTGTCGTATCCTTCTGACAACCGCCGGATAAAGCCGTGGGCATAGCATGCCTTTGCCGCGGAAACGACCTCATCATCCGTGGCTCCAGGCCTTCCCAGCCTGATATTATCCCGGACCGTCCCCGCCATCAGCCAGGTTTCCTGAAGCACCATGCCATAATTTTCCCGCAGGCTTTTTCTTGTAATCCGGCGGATATCGGTCCCCTCAACAGAAACACTCCCTCCATCCACATCATAAAAACGCATCAGCAGATTGATCAGCGTTGTCTTTCCACAGCCGGTGGGTCCCACAATGGCAATCCGCTGTCCCGGTTCCACATCCAGATTAAGATTTTCTATCAGCTTCCGGGCAGGATCATAAGAAAAGTCCACATCCTTCAGCATTACCCTCCCTTCCGGGCGGGCAAGGACTTCCGCGTCCGGAGCATCCGGAATCTGTGGTTTTTCTTCAATCAGCTCAAAAATACGCGCCGCGCAGGCAATGGCATTCTGCAGTTCTGTAACTACGCCGGAAATCTCATTAAATGGTTTTGTATACTGGTTTGCATAACTGAGAAAACTTGTAAGCCCGCCCACTGTCATTCCTCCGGAAATGACGGCAAGAGCGCCTGTAAGAGCCACGCCCGCATAAACCACGCTGTTCACAAACCTTGTGGAAGGATTTGTCAGAGAAGAAAAAAAGGTCGCCTGCAGAGAACATTTTTCCAGCCTCTCATTGATCTCGTCAAATCTCTCCTGCGCCTCCCGCTCATAAGAAAACGCCTGTACTATCTTCTGATTTCCTACCATCTCATCAATCAGCGCCGTCTGTTCTGCCCGTGTCTCTGACTGCAGGCGGAACATAACATACGTACGCTTCGCAATAAAACGGGCAACCAGAAGGGAAAGCGGCGTCAGTCCCACCACGACCAGAGTGATCAGCGGATGAATGGTCAGCATAAACACCAGAGTGATCAGAATCGTAACAACACCGGTAAATAACTGCGTAAATCCCATCAGAAGACCGTCCGCAAACTGGTCTGCATCCGCGATGACCCGGCTGACAATCCCGCCGTAGGCATGCTCATCCAGAAACTTCAGCGGAAGGATCTGGATCTTTTCAAACGCCCGGTTCCGCACATCCCGCACAACCTGACAGGTCACTTTATTATTAATCGTATTCATGATCCACTGCAGTACGGCCGTCACCGCCGCAGTTACTCCGATCCGGATGAGAATTGCCAGGATATTTTCAAAATCCACCAGTCCCTTCCCGATAATATAATCAATGGCCTGGCCCACCAGGATCGGAATATAAAGCGTCAGCACTACCGTCACCACGGCCAGAAAGACAGAAAACACCATCCAGAACCGGTACGCCCCTATATAGTGAAGCACCTTTCTTAATGTGTCTGTCCGCTGTTCCTTTTTTTTCATCCTGCAGACACCGTCCTTTCCCCTTCTGTCCCATGGAACTGGGATTGATGAATCTCCCTGTACACCTCACAGGACTGCAGCAGTTCCTCATGGACGCCTGTCCCGACAATCCGTCCGTCATCCAGAACAATAATCTGGTCCGCATGACGGATGGATGAAGTCCTCTGGGAAACAATAAAGGTGGTTGGTTTCGGTTCCATGGAGGCAATCGCTCTTCTCAGCGCCGCCTCTGTCGCGAAATCAAGGGCAGAAGAACTGTCGTCCAGAATCAGGATCTCAGGCTTCCGCACCAGAGCCCGGGCAATCGTCAGACGCTGCCTCTGTCCGCCGGAAAAATTCCTTCCCCCCTGCTCCACCTGGCTGTCCAGACCGTTCTCCTTCTTTTCAATCACTTCCGCCACCTGGGCAAGTTCCAGGGCGCGGATCATCTCCTCCTCCGTGGCATCCTTTTTTCCCCATCGCAGATTATCCCGTATGGTTCCCATGAACAGAACCGCCTTCTGGGGAACAACGCCGGTCTTTTTGCGCAATTCTTCCAATGGGTAACTCCGGACATCCTTTCCATCTACCAGAACACATCCCTTCTCGCAGTCATAAAACCTGGGAATCAGATTCACCAGGGATGATTTTCCCGAACCGGTGCCTCCGATCACGCCAATGGTCTCTCCCGGAGCCGCGCGCAGGGTAATATCAGACAGCGCTTCCCCGGAAGCCCCCGGATATCTGAGACAGGCATTCCGGAATTCCACACGGAAATTCCCCGGAGTTTCCCCGGAGGAAGACGCCTCTTCTATCGTCTCTTCCGGAACACTTCCCATCCCCGGCTCCGCCTCCAGCACTGCCTGGATCCGGTTCCCGCAGGCAATAGACTTCGTAATATTGATAATCAGATTTGCCAGCTTGATCAGTTCTGTGAGGATCTGGGCCATATAATTATAAAGAGCAACCACCGCCCCCTGGGTCAGGATTCCCATATCCACCCGGATAGCTCCCACCCAGATCAGCGCGATCACTGCTCCGTTGACAATTACATAAGTAACCGGATTCAGCAGCGCGGAAACCTTCCCCACAAACTTCTGGATATCCGTCAGCTCCTGATTTTTCTGATGAAACTGCTCCACCTGCTCCTCTTCCTTACAGAACGCCCTCAGCACCCGGACGCCAGTCAGATTCTCCCTGGTCAGTCCCAGAACGCCATCCAGACGGTTCTGTACCTTCCGGTAGAGAGGAATACTGACAAACATAATGCCGAAAACAACAACTGCCAGGGCCGGAATATCCACCGCAAAAACCATGGCCGATTTTGTATCCACCGTAAACGCCATGACCATGGCGCCGATTACCACAAAGGGAGAACGCAAAAGCAGGCGCAGTGTCAGGTTTACTCCCGACTGCACCTGGTTCATATCGCTGGTCATCCTGGTAATCAGTGTCGATGTCCCCTGGGTATCCAGTTCCCCATAAGACAGCTTCTGTATATGAATAAACAGCACATGTCTCAGCTTTTTCACAAATCCCACTGCCGCCTTTGCCGAAAAATACTGGGCAGTGATGGAAAACGCCAGTCCCGCCGCTCCCAGCAGAATCAGGATCAGCGTCATCCGTATAATACGGGAAGTATCATTTTCCGCAATCCCCACATCAATAATCGCCGCCACCACCAGTGGAACAAACAGCTCCAGCGTGGCCTCCAGCATTTTAAACAGAGGCGCCAGTATCGTCTCCTTTCGGTAATCCTTCAGATAAACCAGTAACTTTTTCATACACCTACCGCCTGTTCGTCAATTCCTTTTCAATTCATCATCCTCTGATGGACAGAAAACGTATCCCCCGGGATACATTCCAGTCCATGTCCATCATATCATTATCCGTCATCAGGCGCACTGGATTTGTCATAATTCCCGGAGAATATTCTTTGCTGACCATATGACAGCCGCTTATAGTATCCGCCGGTTCTCCCGGAAATATAGAAACCGGCAGGAAAATTCCAAAAAAAACCTGCAGCATCTGCCTTCAGAACAAATGCCACAGGAAACTCCGGGAAGCTTCTCTTCCAGACATTTTACTTATACATCTCACGCCAGTCCAGATCTCCTCTGTCTAATGCCAGAATCAGCAGTTCTGCCGTAGCCAGATTCGTTGCCAGTGGAATATTATGTATATCACACTGCTGCAGAATACTGTTAATCTTAACATCCCGCCGGTTCCCCGACAGCGGATCATTCAGATAAATCACAAGATCAATGAGATTGCTCTCAATGTCCGCTTTCATCTGCTGGACGCCTCCCAGGTATCCTGGCAGATACTTCTTTATTGACAGATTCGTCACTTCTTCAATCAATCTGCCTGTAGTACCGGTCGCATATAACGCGTTTTTCGCAAGTATCCCCCGATATGCTATACAGAAGTTCTGCATAAGCTTCTTTTTTGATTCATGCGCAATCAGACCAATATTCAATTTTACCACCCCTTTCCAAATTCTGTCCCAATACGCCCAGACGTTTGCTTTCCTTCTCCCATACCATATCTGAAAAACGTATTACTGGCAAAACAAACAATTCTACAGTCCTATTCTAATGCAAAATTCCTGATTAAGCAAGGAAAAAAATAGCATTTTAAACAAAAATCTGTTTTATATTGCCAATGCATTCGTCAACGATCCCATTTTTCGCAAAGCGCATTGATCTGATCCGCAAACCTGGCCAGATCCTTGTTGGCCCCCTCTTTATTCTTCCGGATTACAGCCAGAAGACGCTCTCCGGCCGCCAGCAGCCGTTCATATACAGAAGATCCCGTCTTCCTTCCGGCCTTCTTCCCGGCGCGCTTCCTGCTTCCGTAAACTACACAGGAATTCTGTACCAGATCATAAATATCGCCGCTGTAAGGCGCCGTGGCCTCCACTCCGGTCACTTCGGACAGATGGGCCGCAAAATCATCTGTCACGGCGTCCTCTCCATGTACCACAAAAATCCTTTTCGGAAGTACTTTCATACTCTGCACCCATGCCGTCAGATGATCCCGGTCCGCGTGGCCGCTGACCCCCGGAAGATTCAGAATCTCCGCGCGTACCTGTATACTTTCACCAAACAGCTTCACTTCCGACGCGCCATTCAGCAGACTGTGTCCCAGTGTCCCCGGCACCTGATATCCCACAAATACAATCGTACACTCCGGCCGCCACAGATTATGTTTCAGATGATGGCGGATCCGTCCCGCCTCACACATGCCCGACGCCGATATAATCACCTTCGGATTTTTATCAGAATTAATGGCCCTGGATTCATCACTGGTGACAGCCTTTTTCAGTCCCGGAAACTGGATCGGATTTTCTCCGCTCCGGATCATTTCCAGATCTTCCTCCCGGAAACACTCACTGACATTCGCGTTATAAATACTGGTCGCCTCCACCGCCAGGGGGCTGTCAACATAAACCTCAAAATTCCGGAAGGAGGACAGCATATTATTCTGCCTGATCTGTCTCAGATAATAAAGCATTTCCTGGGTACGTCCCACCGAAAATGCCGGAATTACCACATTACCTCCTCTGGAAAAGGTGTTTGCAAGCACCCTGGCAAGCTCCGCCGCATAATCCGGCGGCACATCATGGTTCCTGTCCCCGTAAGTAGACTCGATAATCAGATAGTCCGCCGGATCCGGAGTTTCCGGATCCCTGATCAGGGCGCGGTTTCCATTTCCCAGATCCCCGGAAAAAATCAGCTTACGGGTTTCTCCTTCTTCCTCCGCCCGGATCTCAATGAAAGAAGACCCCAGCAGATGCCCCGCGTCCCGGAAACAGATGGATACTCCGTCACAGACATCAATCCTGGTATCATAAGGGCAGGGCACAAAATACTCCAGCACACTCCGGGCGTCCTCAATGGAATACATGGGAATAACCTCCGGGCCTCCCGCCCTGCGGGCCTTTCTGTTCTTCCACTCAGCCTCGGATTCCTGGATATGGGCGCTGTCCTTCAGCATAATGTTGCAAAGCTGTGTTGTGGCATTGGTAGCGTAGATCTTCCCCCGGAACCCTCTTGCATACAGCAGAGGCAGAAGTCCCGAATGATCAATGTGCGCATGAGTGACAAAAACATAATCGATCGCCGCCGCATTTACGGGAATATCCTGGTTTTCATATATATCGGCCCCCTGCTCCATTCCGCAGTCCACCAGAATATGCTTTTCACCAATTTCCAGATAATGACAGCTGCCGGTCACCTCATGGGCAGCTCCGATAAATTCAATCCGCATAATAATCCCCCTTATCCTGATCTGTCTATGACTGTATACCCTCCAGATAATATACGAACTGCTGGGCAGTTCTGCCGGAAATACCGCCGTGGGCCAGTTCCCACTTGTTGGCCTCTGCTTTCAGTTCTTCATCGGACATGGTGATTCCCGCCCGTCGGGCCAGATGAATCACAATATCAAAATACTCCTTCTGGCTGGGCCTGGAGTAGTTAATGGTAACCCCGAACCGGTTCACCAGGGACAGTTTCTCCTGCATAGTATCAGACCGGTGCATTCCATTGTCATGCTCCATATCATTTCTGTCATTCCAGGTTTCCCTAATCAGATGGCGCCGGTTGGACGTGGCATAAATCAGGATATTATCCGGCTTTGTCTCCACTCCTCCCTCGATGACAGCTTTCAGGAATTTGTACTCCACCTCGAATTCCTCAAAAGACAGATCATCCATATAAATAATAAACTTGTAATTCCGGTTTTTCACCGCCGCAATCACGTTGGACAGATCCTTGAACTGATGCTTATAAATCTCAATCATCCTCAGACCGTCCCCGTAAAACTCATTCACAATCGCCTTGATACTTGTGGACTTTCCTGTTCCGCTGTCCCCGAAAAGCAGAACATTGTTGGCCTTCTTCCCGTCTACAAATGCTTTTGTATTATCCACCAGCTTTTTCTTCTGGATCTCATATCCCACCAGATCGTCCAGCATGACTTTATCCATATTGTTGATCGGAAGAAATACCAGACCGCCGGCGCTGTTATTCGTAATGCGGAACGCTTTATTCAGTCCGAACATTCCCACGCCGTAATCTTTATAAAATCCTGTAACCGCGTCAAAAAATTCTTCCGCATTCCGGGCGGCTTCAAGCTGACGGCTCAGAGCCTGCACCTTCTCGCTGACATTTTTATTATACATCAGCTCCTTTTTTTCAATGGCCTTATAATCTGAAATCCTTGAAAAACAATCGATTCCGAGAGCGGACTCAATTTCCGAAAAATCATAATCAAAAAGCTCCTTCACCGCCGCAAAATCATTGAGGGCAAAATAATTCACGCTTCCCTCGCTGGCTCCGGTCTTCTCACAGGTGATTGAAAAGGGATTTTCATTTGTGATAAGAAAATAAGCCAGATAATTGTGCCACAGGTTCTCATCAAAACCAAAATCAGTGGCCAGAGCCAGAAGCCGTCTGATCTGGGTATAGATCCGCCGGGTCAGTATGGCCCCGCTCTCTTTTCCCGTCTCAAAGTCACGGAAAATCTCTCCCATCTGATACAGAATGGAATCCTTATCTGCGTCTCCATAAATAATTAATTTCGCTATTTCCTGGTACATACTTTTATTTACCCTCTTTCCTTCCCGGAGATCAGAGACAGTCCCCGGCATCTTTTTCCAGTATAACACAAACCAGGAAAATAAGGGGATAAATATCATCACTTTTTTCCGGAACCTTTTTTCCGGAAGGAATAACTTTCCCGGATCCGTCCATACTTCAGAACAGAAACATTATATTCTGTAAAGGAGTTCAATATGCACATTGTATTTATTACGCCGGCCAGCGCCCTGAGACGGTTGCCGTTTTACCGTCTGGGCAGCCGTTTTTATGGACATCCCAACGCCATTACCGGCCCGCTGATTTTAGGCGGGATTTTAAAAAAAGCCGGACATACGGTAGAAGTATATGAAGAATTAAATGGGAAAGTCCCCCTGGAAAAATGCCTGAAGAAGGCGGATGTTTTCAGCCTCTGCGCGATGACTTCCACCGCTCCAAGGGCCTACAGACTGGCCGACATCATCCACGCCAGTTCCGACGCCAGGGTCATCATCGGCGGAATCCACGCTTCCGCCCTGCCGGAGGAGGCTGCCGCCCATGCGGATCATGTGATTGTGGGTGAGGGAGAATCTGTCATTCTGGATGTTGTGGAAAACCGCCTGACCGATAAAATCATTTATACTTCGCCTCCGGAAGATCTGGACGCCCTGCCTCTGCCGGACTATAGTATTTTAAAAACTCCCTGTGACTGCGCCAACATCATGACAACCCGCGGATGCCCCTTCCGCTGCAGTTTCTGTACCACTTCCCGGATGTTTGCCCCCTACCGTCAGAGAAGTGTGGACAGTGTGATAGAAGAAATCCGGATTTATAAGAAAATGGGATTCCGCTATATGAATTTCGAAGATGATAACTTCACAGCGGACAAGGAAAGGGCTAAGGAAATCTGCCGCAGGATGATTGCGGAGAATCTTGTTTTCAAAGAAACTTTTTTCTTTGGCCGTACCGATATGGCTGAAGATGAGGAACTGATGGATCTTCTGGAAAAAGCCCATCTGAACCGGGTACTGATCGGGATTGAATCACTGAATGAAAAAGCCCTGGAAGAAATTCATAAGGGGCAGCGCCCGGCGGATATCCTGCGGGCGGCCAGAAGCTGCCGGGAACACAGGATCCGCCTTATCGCCAGCCTTGTTCTCGGTATCGACGCGGATACCAGAGATGATATCCGCCGGGCTGTCCGGTTTGCGTCCGATCTGGACGCCTACCAGCTCCAGCCTGCTATTCTGACTCCTTATCCGGGCACTCCTGTCTATGAGCAGTATCTGGCCGAAGAACGGATGCTTGTTCCCGACTGGGAACAGTATGACATGATGAATGTTACATTTATTCCCCGGAACATGGCTCCCTGGGAACTTCAGGACGAATTTTACCGGGCCGTTACAAAATTTTATTCCTTTTCCTCCGCCTTCCGGATCGGAAAACTTTTCGGCCGGGAATATACCGTCCGCAGACTGGGACTCTGGTTTTTCTCTCATCTGGGAGCTTCCGGCGCCCGTTTTGCTGCCAGATACGTCAGAAAAAGCTTTTATTATAAATTAAAGCACGATATCTTCCGGCAATCCTGGAAAAATACCGCGCCTGTATTATACAGCCTTCAGAACAATCTGTCTGTCAGAGAACCGGAAAACACTCCCGACGCCCCGGACGCATCCGGAGAACTGCACTGGCAGAAAAAGAAACTGATTTCATAAGGGAACAGCTTCTACTTTTTCGTATTGATCTGCAGCAGCTTGTCACGCAGTTCGCTTTCGATCCGCTGCATTTCAGCCTCCGCCGCTTTCCGCTTCTCCCGTCCCTCGCTCTGGATCTGCATCACTTCATCAAAAGTAGAAATCAGGGTCTCGTTGGTATGTTTTAATGTCTCGATATCTACAATTCCCCGCTCTGACTCCTTTGCTGTTTCTATAGTTGCAGTTTTCAAAACATCCGCATTCTTCCTGAGCAGCGCATTGGTCATATCGGTTACCTCCCGCTGTACCTTCGCCGCCTGGGCAGAATGCTCAATTCCAAGAGCCAGCACCATCTGGCTCTTCCAGAGGGGGATCGTATTCACGATAGCAGACTGGATCTTCTCCGCCATCAGTGTATCATTGTTCTGTACCAGACGGATCTGCGGCGCTGTCTGAATGGAAATTATCCGTGTCAGTTCCAGGTCATGAATCTTCTTTTCAAAACGCGCGCACTTATCTTCCAGATCCTTCGCCGCCTGGGCGTCCTCGGGAAGATCAGAGCGCCGGGCCTTCTCCACTGCTTCCTTCAGCTCTCCCTCCCGGACTTCCTTCAGCTTCTTCTTTCCGGCCAGAATATACATGGAAAGTTCCTTAAAATAAGTCAGATTCACCTCATACATCTTGTCCAGCAGCGCAATATCTTTCAAAAGTACCTGCTGATGGCCTTCCAGTGAAGCACACACCTGATTTACATTCACTTCTGCTTTGGCGTATTTCGCCTTCAGCGCAGTGGCCCGGTTAGATGATTTCTTGAAAAAACCTCTGATCCCCTTCTCGTTTTCTTCCACATCAAAGCTCTTCAGTTCTGTTACCAGGGAAGACAGCATCCCGCCCACTTCCCCCATATCTTTGGTGCGGACATTCTTTAACGCCGTTTCCGAAAAATCGGCCATTTTCTTCTGGGTGCCCGCTCCATACTGCAGAATCGCCTGGGAATTACTGATATCAATCTGATGTGAAAACTTTTCCACCATCTCCAGTTCTTCATCAGTCAGATTATTCTCAGAAAAGGCAGGATCCCCGGGCCTTTCCGGATCAGATGTCTCCGCAGTCACAGACGACTGTGCCTCATCCGCCCGGGGCGTCACGTCAAATGTCAGTGTGGGTGTTGTTGCAAAATCTTTTAATTCGTCGCTCATGGCAGCTCCCTTCTTACACATCCCCTTCTCCAGGATGTAATCTGTCTCTACTCTCCGTTTGTGGATGATTCCTTCCGGCTTTTCAGACCGTCCTCCTTCAGGCCGTCCTGGGCCAGTACCGTATTCAGCACGGAAATATCTGACGCGATGTCCCACGCCCTGTCCTCATACAGCCCGTCCAGAAGTTTCTCAAACGCCGTATTCAGCGTATCAATCGCCGCCTCAATCTCACGTCTGGTCGATAAAATATTTTCCCCCGCCGCCGGCTGGTGCTCCAGCTCCTGGTAGGTATCAAGCAGCTTCCGGGTCGTCGGAAGATAGTAACTCATCAGCTTTTCAAGCTCCGGAGCCACAGACGGCCTTTCCCGGACAACCGCGAAAATTCTGGTGACAACATTTTCCATCTGATCCAGCTTCGCGGAAATCTCTTCTCCCGGAATCTGTTCATTGCACCAGTGAATATGCGCGATATACGCCTCGCCGTCTTCTATCAGCTTCCGGCATTCCGGCGGCAGCTGCTCCTTCTCCCGGCGGGCCTCCCCGGCGGCTTTCTCCCGGGCCTGATAATCTGCCCTGGCCGCAACATAATCCCGGTACGCCCGGTCTGAAAGAATCAGACACTGATTCTCCTCATCCATATGCGCCTGAAGAAACAGCCGTCTGTCTATCATTTTCTTCAGATCCGCAGTAACATAACTGACTGACTTCCCGGTCTTTTCCGCCAGCATCCGGACAGAAATATAGAGCTGATGATCCATCAGCCGGACATAATCCCGGAAACGTCTGACAAATCCCAGCTTCCGGCTGCCTCCGATTCCCAGAATCAGAAAGGCTGCTGTCAGAATGCCAAAAATAATGATTCCCGCAGTCATAATATATCCAAAACCAGACAATCCCAGAATCAAAAATATAAGCAGACAGATCCCAAAAAGCACAGCTCCGGTGTATCCGCCCGCAGCCATCAGAATCCCCGACACTTTACCCCTGGGCACCCGCTGATAAAGGACAGGCTCTGTATTCCCCGTTCCATAATTCCGGTTGTCTGCTTCCCTGTCCGGCCGCCTCCCGGGATGCGGTCCCCAGGCCTGCTCTGACCATTTTGATCTTGCGGATTCTCTCACTGTGTCCACCGTATCATTAATGATATCTCCGATGGAGCGGCTCAGATTTGAGAAATCTTTCTCCCGGATCGCCTGGTCCACTGTGTTTTTTATCTGCTCTCCAAAACTATCCCATTTATTTTCTGCCATTTTCCCGTATTCTCCAATAGCTTCCATCCCTATAATATTT
>CAYLWI010000004.1:0-47588 GCA_964387345.1 uncultured Eubacterium sp.
TGGCTTTTCCCCAGGAAACACTCTGTAACCGGAAAATTCATATACTGCAGCCAGCAGTTTTGAATTCATATTTTGGATTTTCTTATTTCAGATTTTCATCCAGGTCAATGAGGACATCCCTGCCAAAATCTTTTCCATACTTTTTCCTGGAGTAGGCGTAAAAGATAACGCCCAGGATAATCCAGCCGCCTACAACGACCCACTCCTGCCAGATCAGCGGAGAACCAAATTTGAAAGGAACAATATACAGGGCGCACATGAAGCCTGCCATAATGATAGCTATAATTCCAACCGGCAGACCAAATTTCACCTTGTAAGGCCGCTCCATACCAGGCTCTTTAAAACGGAGAATGACAAAGGAAATCGCCACAAACAGATAAGCAACCACACACCCGAAGGAAGCCGCATCCACCAGCCATACCAGTACGCTCCGGCCAAACAGAGGCGCAATCACATTCAATGCTCCACAGAGAAGAAGCGCAGCCACAGGAGTCTTTCTTTTGCCCAGCTTACCGAACACTTCGGGAAGCATCAGAGACTCTCCCATGGAATACATGGCGCGGGAACCTCCCATCAGAAACGAGTTCCAGGATGTAACGATACCGCACACGCCGCCGATAATCAGCACGTTGCCCATCATGGGGCTCTTAAACACAATCTCCATACATTTTGCCGTTACCAGGCCGTTCGCATCCGCCATCTCCTGGGCAATCTCGCTTTGAGGCATCCCATAAGCTACAGCAAATACGATAATCAGATACCATACAACAGCAAGTCCGATGGAAAACAGCATGATCTTTCCAATTTTCTTATACGGCACATTGATTTCTTCCGCAGCCTGTGGAATAACATCAAATCCCACAAACAGGAAAGGCGTCATGCAGGCAACCTTAAATACTGAATTTACTACGGTGCCTTCCCCGGTCTCCCAGAACTGGCCGGTCAGGTTAGCGGAATCGCCGTTAATTACAGATGCGGCAATCAGCAGAAGTCCGGAAACTGCAATGACCACTGTCAGAATTGTCTGCAGCAGAGCCGCAGTTTTCGCTCCTGCAATATTAATCGCCGTAATAAATACAGCCATCAGAGAACCAAACAGCACTGTAGTGAGATAAATATCTCTTCCTGCAATTGTATACAGATACACCTGATTGAAATCGGGGAAAAGATATGTCATAACCGTTGGAAGAGCGGTCGCCTCAAAAGCCGCTGTCGCAACGTATCCCAGAATGATCGCCCAGGTACAGATGAACGATCCGGTCGGCCCCATGGCGCGGTAGCTGAATACATGCTCGCCGCCGCACTGCGGCATGGCCGCTGTCAGTTCCGCATAGGTCAGACCTACAAATAATACCATACATCCGCCAATCAGAAACGCGATGATGGATCCCATAAATCCGGCTGTTGTCAGCCAGTCGCCGGAGTTGATGACCCAGCCCCAGCCGATCATGGCGCCGAAAGCAATCACCAGAATATCCCAGCTCCCCATTACCTTGTCAAACTTTGATTTATTTTCGCTCATATAATCTCCTTACAGAACAAAGGGGCCCGGACAGTTCCGTCCGGACGCCTTTGTCCGTCTCATCCTGCAAATTCCATTTTCTTCCATATTTTATTCTGCGCATTTTACCAGCGCATTTTCCAGAATATCCAGTCCTGCTTCCAGCTGCTCATCTGTCATTACAAGAGGCGCCAGGAAACGGATCACATTTCCGTAAATACCCGCGCTTTCTACCATCAGACCGTTCTGCGCGCACTCCTGAACCACAGCCTTCACAAGATCTGCCGCAGGTTCTTTGGAAGTCTTATCCTTTACCAGTTCCAGACCGATCATGGCTCCCATGCCGCGGGCGTCGCCAACAAACTCATACTTTTCTTTCCACTCATTGTAGCGGTTCATGACCTTTTCGCCCATCGCCGCGGATTTTCCCGCGAAATCTTCTTTCTGCATAATTTCAATCACTTTCAGCGCTGCTGCGCAGGCCAGCGGGTTTCCACAGAATGTACCTCCGATGGTGCCGGGGGTAACGGCGTCCATAATCTCAGCCCGGGCAGTAATCGCCGAAACCGGAAGTCCTGCCGCGATGGATTTTGCCGTTGTCATGATATCCGGCGCAGCGCCTGCCTCTGCCCAGTATTCAGACGCAAACATCCGTCCGGTACGGCAGAATCCGGTCTGAACCTCGTCGGCCACCAGCAAAATACCATACTTATCACAGATCTGGCGCACAGCCTTAACCCACTCAACAGGCGCCGGAATAAATCCTCCCTCGCCCTGCAGGGGCTCTGCTACGACAGCCGCGATATACTCGGCAGGCGCGCACTCTTCAAACACATCCTCAATACTTTTCGTGTAAAATCTGATCGCTTCTTCCTCTGTCATGCCCTCCGGCTTTCTGTACATATAGGGAAATCTTGCACGGTAAACGCCGTCCGGGAAAGGACCCATTCCGACAGCGTAAGCCTTTTTGGACGTCATAGACATGGTCAGCATGGTGCGGCCATGGAATGCGCCGGAAAATACGATGATATTGGGACGTTTCGTATAAGCCTTTGCTATTTTAACCGCGTTCTCATCCGCTTCTGCCCCGGAATTGGCAAAGAAGGTTTTCTTCTTTTCTCCCTTTACCGGCACAATCTCATTCATCTTCTCAGCCAGTGCAACGTACCCCTCATGTGTTACGATGTTCTGCATCCCATGGAAATACTTCCCTGCCTGTTCCTTTACCGCGTCTACGATCTCCGGATAAGAATATCCGATATTCAGTACGCCCACGCCGCCAATCCAGTCAAGGAAATAATTGCCGTCTACATCCTCGATCATAGCGCCCTCGCCGCGTTTGATCACCACGGGATAAGGACAGCCAATCGCTCCGGGAGTAGCCTCTTTTCTGCGATCAATCACTGCCTGCGCCTCAGGACCGGGTACCGTTTCAGTCACGATTTTTGGTAATGCTGTTCTTAACATAGTTCTTCCTCCTCTGATCTGTTCTGAGTGCCGCCCACACATTCTCATTGGCCCGCACAACGCCAATTTTTATTGCAGACATATATAAAAAAAAGCAAAATATACCCTTTTCAGAGCATCTTTGCTTTAGTAAAATATTACTATAAGTGAAATTTTTTCAACATATTTCCAGAGCATAATTCTTCCGACAGTTTTTGTGCTCCGGACACAAATCCAGGGGAAGCCTGCTTTCTTCAGCCGGGCGCCTGCTGCGGAAACTATACCGTTTGTTTTACAGGGAGGAAACTAGTCTTGTCGATTATATTAAAGGATTTCTATCATCAGATGAAAGAACATTATAAACTGAAACTGATTGCCGGAAAGGACGGACTGACCCGCAGTTTTAACTGGATGTATCTGGCAGAAGATGTGAATACGACCGGATTTCTGAACGGCGATGAGATCATCATTACCACCGGTCTGAGCAGTCAGGGCCAGGACGACTGGCTGAAGAATCTGCTCCTGAAGCTGATTGATAGGGGATGCCCCTGTCTGATTGTCAACACAGGGCAATATCTGACAGAAGATGATCTCACCGGGGAATTACTATCTCTCTGCGACCGCCACTGCTTCCCGCTGTTGACCATGCCCTGGGAGATGCATCTGGCAGAACTGTTTCAGGACTGCAGCAACCTGATCTTTGAAACAGGACGGAAAACAGAACTTCTCCGGAGCGCCCTGCGCCGGATTATTCACGAAAAACAGATATCCGCTGAAACAGCGGATATCCTGGAAAACTGTGGCTATAAAGAAGGAGATTTCTACTGTCTCAGTATCCTTGATTTAGACGACAGAAACTCCTCCATCTCTTCTATTATCCGGCAGATGCAGCAGACCATCTCTTCTTTTCTGTACCGGGAGTCATTTTTTGCTTTTTCCTATCAGACTCATTTTATAATCATCGGCCGCCACAGTGACAAGACCACGCTGGAAAAAAACATGCCCGAACTTCTGTCTTCCTTCCAGGGAAAAAGCTTTTATGCCGGAATCAGCTCCAGTACGGATCAGCTCATCCATCTGGAACTGCTCTACCGGCAGGCCGGCAACTCCCTGGTCATGGCAAAGTCTTCGGGAAAACCGGTGTTCCGTTTTGACGACTTCGGATATTATAAAATCTTTTTTTCCGTCAGCAACAAACAGGTCCTTTACGATTTCTACAGAAGCTGTATCGGAGAAATCGAAGATTATGACGCTCTGCACCAGAGCTCCTATCTGGATACCCTGGAAAGCTATCTTCGTAACAATGGGCAGCTTTCCGTAATTGCCATGGAAATGAACTGCCACCGGAATACCGTTTACTACCGTGCCGTCAGACTCAAGGAATGGCTGCAGCTGGATCTGAATGACGGCGCCCGTACCTTCCAGCTGCAGATGGCTCTCAATATCCGGAAATATCTTGATATTTTTCAATAAAAAATTCCGTCTTTTTCTTACTGTCTGTTATAATTAATCAGACAACCCTTCAGGATGATCTCTCTCTCGTCATCTGTCAGGCTGCCCATCTGAAGGGTAAAGGGCTTCAGCTCTCCATCCTTTACAACATAAGCCTGAATCTCTGTCAGTTCATCCTCCACTGCCTTCTTCACATCCGGAATGAACAGATAGTCTCCGTTAGTGAAAGGCAGATCTCCTTCCGGAATCAGGAAGGGAAGCATACCCCAGTTGATCAGATTAGAACGGTAACGCTTGGTGGCATACTCGTTCGCAATATTTGCCCATCCTCCCAGTACCTTCTGGCAGGATGCCGCCTGCTCACGGGCAGAACCATCGCCGGGCTTTACGGCAAAAATCGTGCTGCCGACGCCCATGTTATCACTCTTCACATCCGCAAACTGTGTGTGGATCGCATCCAGTACAGACTTCAGCTCAGGAAGGGCGTCCACCGGGCACCCGCCTGCCTCGATTGCTTTCTGCGCCTTCTGGACTTCTTTTGCCCGTCCCACATAAGCCGGATCTTTTCTGGAAAGTGTAAACTCTGCCAGCCCCAGCGGATTGGAACGATAAGAAGATGTCTCGCCGGAAGGAATCAGTTCATCCGTAGTTGTTACGGGATCATGGATCTCGGAAACCACTTTCAGAATCAGATTCTCCGGAAGAGCGCTCATGGCCGGCCAGTCCTTGATGTTGGGCCCAAGCCGGATCTCCACACTGGGATCTGCCGCACCCCTGCTGTCAAAGACGCGGTTCTCATAAATAGTCTTATCAAAGAAATACTTCGGTCCTGTGTACTCCACATCCATCTCGTCGGCAGCAGTCAGATAACCCTTATTCGCAGCAGTTGCCGCAATGGAGCGCGCATCCATAAGAGCCACGGAAGCAATCTGTCCGCTCTGAAGCTTGGATCCCTCACGGTTAGGGAAGTTTCTCGTAGAATGACGGATGGAGAAACCATTATTGCCAGGCGTATCTCCCGCGCCGAAGCAGGGGCCGCAGAAAGCAGTCTTCATAACTGCTCCGGTCTCCATCAGCTTCGCGGCAGCCCCATTTCTCACCAGCTCCATCCAGATGGGCATGGAAGCCGGATACACACTTAAAGTAAACTCATCTGCTCCGATGCTTTTTCCTGCCAGAATATCAGCAGCCGCGCAGATATTCTCAAATCCGCCGCCGGCACAGCCCGCGATAATTCCCTGGTCTACATATAATTTGCCATCGTGAACTTTATCCTTTAACGTATACTCTACCGCTCCGTCCAGACTTACCAGCGCTTTCTTCTCCACATCATCCAGAATATCCATCAGATTTGCCTTCAGCTCCTCGATAGTATATGTGTTGCTGGGATGGAACGGCATGGCGATCATGGGCTTAATCTCACTCAGGTTCACCTCAATACAGCCGTCATAATAAGCTACCGGTTCTGGATTCAGTTCCTTATAATCGCCGGCTCTGCCATGGATCTCATAGAACTCTCTGATCTTCTCATCCGTGATCCAGATGGAGGACAGACAGGTAGTCTCTGTTGTCATAACATCCACACCGATACGGAAATCAGCGCTCAGGGAAGCAACGCCGGGACCGACAAACTCCATTACTTTATTATTTACATAACCATTTTTGAACACAGCGCCGATAATTGCCAGGGCCACATCCTGGGGGCCGACGCCTTTCGCGGGTTCTCCTGTCATATAAACAGCAACCACGCCCGGCATACTGATATCATACGTCTGGCTGAGAAGCTGTTTTACCAGCTCCGGTCCGCCCTCGCCCATGGCCATGGTTCCCAGGGCGCCGTAACGGGTATGGGAATCAGAACCCAGAATCATCTTTCCGCCGCCGGCCAGCATCTCACGGGCAAACTGGTGGATTACAGCCTGATGAGGCGGAACATAAATGCCGCCGTATCTCTTGGCGCAGCTCAGGCCAAACATATGATCATCCTCGTTGATGGTCCCTCCCACTGCGCAGAGGCTGTTATGACAGTTCGTCAGCACATAGGGAATCGGGAACTTCTCCAGCCCCGACGCTCTGGCTGTCTGGATAATACCTACAAACGTAATATCGTGTGATGTCAGCTTGTCAAACTTAATCTGAAGCTGCTCCATATTTCCGGAAGTATTATGCGCTTCCAGAATATGGTATGCCATAGTTCCCTTTGCGGCAGCCGCCCGGTCCGCGGTCACTCCTCTGGAAGCAAGACATGCTGCGGCTTCCTGATTATCTTCGACAATCTCTGTACCATTTAACAGGTACACGCCATTTTCATGCAATTTCATGAATCCTGTCCTCCTGAATTTATTTTATTTCTATAGAAAGCGGAAAAAATCCTGCTGAATCAAACAAACTTTCCCACGCAACAAGAAGAACCGATGGACACTTCCATCCCCATCGGTTTCCGCATCCTTCATTATAATCAGAGAGAATCTAAAAATCAACCCTCTTCTTTCCAGTATCCTTATGTTTCACACCGGAAGGTTACTTTCACCCGGAACAGATCATCCTCCGTGCTGATGAAAAACTCTCCGCCCATCAGCTCTGTCAGCATCCTGGAAATAGACAGTCCCAGTCCGCTCCCCTCGGTGCTGCGCGATTCATCTCCCCGGACAAAACGCTCTGTCAGTTCTTCCGCCTCCACCGCCAGCGGCGCGTCTGTGATATTCTTCATGGAAAATGACGCCATTCCGTCCTTCTTCTCTACTTCCACATAAATCCGCGACTTCGGCATGGCATATTTCGCCGCATTGCTGTAAAGATTTCCGATTACCCGCCAGAGCTGCCTTCCGTCCGCGAAAACAACCACGGCTTCCCTGGGGAATTTGGTAACCACATTCAGCTCCTTCTGCTCCAGCTTCTCATTGAACTCGCCGCCGGTCTGCCGCACCAGTTCCGTCAGATCGATATTCGCCATCTGCAAAGAGACATTCCCGGAAGAGATGCGGGACACTTCCGTCAGATCCTCCATCAGCTGCTTTAAGCGCAGCGCCTTCTGCTCCAGTACATCCATATAACCTTCCACACGATCGTTGCCGATCTCCTCCCGGCGGATCAGTCCGATATAATTAATAATGGATGTCAGCGGCGTTTTCAGATCATGGGAAAGATTCGTAATCATATTTGCCTTCATACGCTCATCCCGGACCTGCTCGCCGACTACCCTGTTCAGACCTTCTACCAGGTGATTGATTCCTTCCGCGATCTGCATATCCGTTCCATGAAACTCTTCCAGATTCAGCTTGTACTCCAGATCTCCCCGGGTCATCCTCTCCAGCCCTTCCAGAATTTTCTTCTTCTTGGCAGAAGCAGTATAAAAATATGGATTTTTGATATTTTTCCGGAGATTTGAAATGAAAACCCCAAAATAACTGTTGGATGTAAAGGTTTCCGTCTTGATCTTACGGACCAGACTCAGATAAATTCCCATAAAACACAGCTGGGCCAGAAGTCCGAAGGTAGACGCCATAATCATCCGCCCCATCATCTGATAATCCTGCCTGTGGATCTGCATGGCAAGAAAAATAATAACTCCCATCGCCCCCGCCAGCAGCAGCAACTGTATCTCAGTCCGCAGACGGTCAAACATATTCAGATGTATCTCCCGGTCATCCGCGCGCTTCCCTGCCGACACCGTCATATAGCACAGGCAGAACAGCCAGATAATCCCAAACACAGCCAGCATCCAGGCGCTCTGCTTTGCCCAGGGAAACAGTTCCCATGCATGACGCCGGAAAAAAAACTTCTGGTTAATATATTCTGTCAGAATCACAGCACAGACCGCCATAAGTACAGAAGCAATCATCTGGGTCCCGAAAATAAGAGATTTGGCAAATGTGGAGTATCGTCTTCTGCTTTCCTCCATGATCCCTCAGTCCCTTCTATCCCAGCTTTTCTACTTTATAACCCACACCCCATACCACTTTCAGGTAGCGGGGCTCCCTGGGATTAATTTCAATCTTTTCCCGGATATGGCGGATATGGACCGCCACGGTATTATCCGCGCCAATGGCTTCTTCATTCCAGATACTCTCATAAATCTGACTGATGGAAAACACCTTGCCCTGGTTCTTCACCAGAAGCAGCAGAATATTGTACTCCAGGGGAGTCATCTTTACCGGCTGCCCGTCCACCGTAACTTCCTTCAGGTCGTCGTTGATAACCAGACCGCCTGTGGAATATACATGCCCGGCTTCCTCCTCTCCGGAAAACCGGGTATACCGGCGCATCTGGGAATTCACCCGGGCAACCAGTTCCAACGGATTAAAGGGCTTCGCCACATAGTCGTCTGCTCCCACATTCAGTCCGAGAATTTTATCTGTATCTGAGGTTTTCGCAGATAATACGATAATCGGAAGATTATTGGTCTCACGTATTTTCAGAATCGCCCGGATTCCATCCAGCCTGGGCATCATTACGTCAATAATCAGCAGCTGGATATCCTCTTTTTTCATGATATCCAGAGCCTGCAGTCCGTCATAGGCCTTATAAACACAGTATCCTTCCTGCTGAAGGTAAATTTCCAGAGACTCGACAATATCCCTGTCATCGTCGCAAACAAGTATTTTCTGCATGATTCCCCACTCTTCCATTAGTCCTTACCAAAAAAAATGTTCTTTAAAATCTTTCCTGTACCCGCTTTACTCCGATCAGCAGCCTCTGCCTCCAGCTCTTCCGCCAGAGCCCGGCGTTCGTCTTCCTGTACAGCCTTCCGGATGGCTTCTTCATCCGGAAAATCTGTTTCCGGATACTCTTCCTTATCTCCCGGCTGACCGGAATCCCCACCGGACAGATCCTCCTTCTTCCGGCCGGAATCTCCTCCCGGCGGCCGGAGAGAACCATCGCCCCCGTCCGTGTTTTCTTCCAGCTGCTCTGTTCCGTGCTCCGCGCCCTGCTCTGCTTTCCATTTGAAATAAGCTGCATTTGTATTAATCCGGATATCCGGTTTCTCTGCCGCAGCAGCCTTTATCTCATCTCCTTCATCCGGAACCGGCTTCCCGGTTTTCTCAAAATATTCTTCATTTACCTTTATATCCGCTGCCGGCATAGAAGCTGAAGTATAGAACATGCTCCGGGCATACCTGCTTCCGGTTTCCTTCTCTGCCTCCAGATCCCGGTTCTTTCTTTCCCGCTCCCGGTTGATATCCTGAAGTACCGACAAATATTTCTTTGTATCAGCCAGATCGGCAAGCTGGGCCTGCAGCTCGGACTCATGGGACTTCAGCAGATCCTTCTGCTCCCGCAGATCCTTCCGGAACTGAAGAAAAAGATCGTTCATGGAATCATTGGTCTGATCCATCAGATCCCGGATTCTTCCGATGGCATCTTTTGTATAAATCACAGAAGCAGCATAAATGTCATCCGCACTGGAATTTGCCTGCTCAATAATCTCGTCGCCTTTTTTTCTGAAGGCCCGCTCTGCGTTCTGCCTGCTCTGCCTGGTCTGCTCAAACTGCTCCATCATGTCATAAATGCCATTATTCAGCCGGTCCAGGAGTCCCAGAAACTGCTTACGGTCTACAATAAGCTTATCCGGCTGGCCATTGTAAGTGGGACTTTTTGAAAAAGTCACATGTATCTCTTTTAATACTCTTTCTACCTTATCCTGTGGATTCATGCCGCCGCCCTCTTCCTGTTATCATATTATATTTCAGTATACCATATCTCTACTATTACTAAAATTAAGATTTTATAAAAATTCTCATACCGGATCTGTCAGGCTTTCCAGTCCGGAAAGCGCAGCCCCGAGCGCCCCCACAACCTCCGGATTTTCATAAATATACAGGGGTTCTCCCAGCATTTTCTCCAGCACCTTTACCAGCCCCGGATTCTTTGCCACCCCTCCGGTCATCATATAGCCCGGTTCCATACCCACACGTTTCAGCAGGGACACTGCTTTTCCCGCAATCGCCTTATGAATTCCATGAGCAATATCTGCCGTCTCCTTATTCTGGGCAATAAGGGAAATCACCTCGGATTCTGCAAAAACAGAACACATGCTGCTGATCTCCACACTTTCTTTTGATTTTAACGACACCGGTCCCAGCTCTTCTATACTAATCTCCAGTGTCCGGGCCATCATTTCCAGAAAACGGCCGGTTCCTGCCGCGCATTTGTCATTCATGACAAAATCCACCACATCTCCATTTTCATCCAGACGGATGGCTTTGCTGTCCTGCCCGCCAATATCCAGAATCGTGCGGACGGAAGGTTTCAGAAAATGGGCTCCCTTCGCATGACAGCTGATTTCAGTTATGTTTTTGTCTGCAAAAGGAATGCTGACACGGCCATAACCCGTAGATACAATTGTGGCCAGATCCTCTTTTCCCAGGCGGGCCTGTTCCAGCGTCTCCTGCAGAACGCGTTCTGCACTTTCCCCGCTTTTCGCTCCTGTACGGATCACCGCGGAGGCAATAATTTCTTTTTTTTCGTTTATAATAACCGCATTTGTGGATGTGGATCCACTGTCAATTCCCATAACAAACACCGGCTCTTTCCTCTCTCCCTTCCGGGTCATGCTGCCTGCCCGACGCGCTTTCCTGTCTTCTTCAATGTCTTTATCTGTCAGACGGCGGGCAGGCTCTGCTTCTGTCCCAAAGCATATGCGGCACTGCCCGTCCGTATCCGTCGTCCCGCTCTCACCCTCGCACGCTCTTTGTTTTCTTGCCCGGAGAGATTCCAGAAAGGCTTCTACCCGGGTAAGAATCTGTCCGCCGCACTGACTTGTGGCGTCTGTCTCAATTTTCACCATGGGAAGCGCCTCTTTCTCTTTCATTTCCGCATACTCATATGAGTAAATATCACAGAACTTGACCGTATGGTAAATGATCCCGTCCAGCTCCGGAGCCATTTCCTCCAGTCTTTCTTTCCGGGGCTGCACCCGGCTCATCCTCATACAGGGGATCTGGGACAGAAGACTTTCTGCATAACCGGAAATCACATCCTCCCCTCCTGCCCGGAAATCCCGGGTAATCCCTGTACAGGTCAGGTCCAGCGCGATCCCTGCTCCAAGATCCTCAATCAGTTTTTTTATTTCAGATCCCGGTCTTGCGCCTGCCAGACAGATACTCAGATCTGTCTGTTTCCCCGGCAGCTTCTGCTGTGCAATCAGCTCTTTTTTTCTGAGCTGCATCTCTGCCTCTCTGGCACACATCTCCGCCAGTCTTTCCACATCAAACTGCTTTCCCGAAAATGCCGCGAACTCATCAATCAGACGATATATCTGTCTCACATAAAGCGAAACAGAAAAGCTGTTGATCTTCCGGGGGAGATCAAGACAGAAGAAAAATTTTCCGGGATACCGTCTCCGCAGAGTATCGTATAATCTGCGGGAGCTGTCGCAGCAGGTAGTAAACAGCATTCCTTCATAATTACAATTTTCAAACTCTTCCAGCACCGCTTTTACATAAGAACACATATTCGGATGCATCAGAGTGTCTGCCTGTGTAAAATTTGTCACACGGGGTTCCATCATGACAACAGTGCTTCCGAATGCCTGTATGATTTCAATTGGCGCATATTTACACATATATGCTAACATAGATCTCTCCCTCCGCTCTGACTTTACCGCGCCGCCCCGGGACCGCCCGCCGGACCGGGAACCTTCAGGTTTTCTGCTGCCGGATCACTTCCAGGAATGCCTCGAACCGGGTCTTAATCTGACCGTCATGGCTGTTTCTTCTGTCTATGCCGTCTCCATCCAGGATCAGAAACGGCATATGGATCTCCTGCATCTTCTCCTTCAGAATCATGGCTCCTCCGGAGGACTGTTTACAGCCCCAGTGACAGAAATTGATTACGCCGTCGGGATGTATCTCCTGTACAACCTCCTGTACCAGCTCCGCCTTCCTCTCATAGGAACCGGTATATATATTATTAATCATCTTCCGGGCAAGCGCCTCCATGGGATGATCCGGATCCAGCGGTTCCCGGTAGTCCAGACTCATCTCAATCCCCTGGATCTGGAATTTGCCACTTCCATTAAAATATGATTTCAGCGTTTCCTGGTAATAAGGAAGCAGATGAACCCAGAAAATATTGATTCCCTTAAATTCCGGCGCTGCGCTTACCTCCTTTTCCATCTGACGGTAAAACCGCAGGATTTCAGTCGTTCCAATATTCAGATGATTGGCAAAAAGCATATACATCTGTAATGTCAGGGTGCTTGCATAGGCTTTAGTGGCAAGCATTTTCAGCGTCCGTTCATAACAGGCTTTGGATTCATTTTCCCGCTTCAGTATCCGGGAAAGCTCTTCCAGATCCAGTTTTTTCCCGAAAACCTCCTCCATCTGCCCAGCCATCTCCCAGAGCTGTTCCACAACATATTTCTCCGCCTCCGGCGAATACTGGTCCGGAATATCCAGCAGGCAGAATGGTATCCCGTGTTTTTCGGACAGACGCCGGAATGTATTGACATTTCCGTCACAGATCGTAGATGTGGTCACCGAAAAAGCCGCCGGCGGAATTACTCCGCTGTCCACCGCCCCGATAAAATTTTTATGATAAGAGCAGAGAGTCGGAGCAATTCCCTCATTTTCCGCATAATCCAGAAAATAATTTTCAATCGTAAATCCCGATAAGAAGGAAGACAGACACTCTATGGAAAGAGTATGAACCCCGAAGCACTGAAAAATCTCCACGGGGGCAAAAATATTAGCCCAGACAGAAACTTCCGGACGCCGGAGCGCCTGAAGAACCTCGTTTACCGCATAAGTATTCAGATACCGGTAAGCGCCAGGCAGATTTTTATCCGCCAGATATCTGCTCCGGAACCGTTCCAGAACAAGCCCGGCCCGGATCATCCGGCCTGCCGCCGCGGGATGCTCCGGCGCATATTTTTTTATAATATTTCCATAAATCTGTATTACTCCCATTCCCGATTCCTCCTGCCTGAACTGATGAAAAAGAATCCTGCGGGAGCAGGATTCTTTTTCTCTTCTTCAGTCTATTCCCGGCTGGCAAAAAAACTCCGCTCATTCAGCACTTCCGCCAGCTTATGGATCGTATTTGTCATGGTTTCCAGACAAAGACCGTAACTCATCACATCTCCCCCATAGGGGTCCATAATCTCCAGCTCGTCCCCCGTCACATCAGTAAGCACATATACATTCTGCGCCCCTTCCATCTCCATCACCTTTTCACGGAGTTCCTGGTTAAATGTAAGTACCAGGGTGTCTTCAGAAAAGTCAGAAGGCTCCATCCGGACCGACATATAACCCCGGAGACTGATGCCGCTGCTGGCCATCACAGCCTCCGCCTTCTGATTTAACGGTTCGGGGAAAAGAACCACCAGACCTCTGGCCTCTATCTCCAGAGGATGCCACAACGGTTCATTTCGAAGCAGCGCCATTGCCATGGGTTCCCGGCAGGTCGCCTGTTTTCCGACAAAAATCACCTTATTAAAAACCTTCATTCCCTCTGATTTCCTTCCCATCCATTCATTAAGCGTAGGTATTATAACACACTTCCCCGGCCATGAACAGATGTATTTTTTACTTGTCAGAGCTATGCGGATGCAGTATACTAATAAAAAATTATACGCATTTTTTCTGAAAGAAGGTACAGGAATATGAGCATAACGAAGCAACCCTTTGGAACGACTTCCGATGGTCAGACCGCCTGGTTATTCTGTCTGAAAAACTCAGATGGCGCTTACGTGACAATTACCAGCTTTGGCTGCCGTATCGTAAGTATCTGCGTGCCGGACAGGGATGGTCAGATCCGGGATATCTGTCCCGGTTATGATACCCTTGGGGAATATGAGAAAGATACCGCCTGCTTTGGCGCGGTCGTAGGACGTCACGCCAACCGGATTGGGAAAGGTGAGTTTACGCTGAACGGAACCACCTGGCATCTGGCGGTTAATAATGGTCCCAACCATCTTCACGGCGGTCTCCGCGGATTTCATTGCTACAACTGGAATTTCCAGATTATAGGAAATACACTTCGTTTCAGCCGTGTATCCCCCGACGGAGAGGAGGGCTATCCCGGACGTCTTTCCATGAGCGTGACCTATCGCTGGAGTGAGGATAATGAGCTTGTTATCTCCTATGAGGCTGTAACAGATCAGGATACCGTCTTCAATACCACAAATCATTCCTATTTTAATCTGGATGGTCAGGACGCCGATACTGTTCTTAACCATCTGTTGATGATCAATGCGGACCAGTTCACGGAAACTGACGAAAATGATCTGACCACCGGCAAAATTCTGGATGTGGAAGGCACTCCCATGGATTTCCGTAAGGCAAAACCGCTCGGTCAGGATATTCATGCAGACTACTATCAGTTTAAATATTCAAAAACCTACGACCACAATTTTGTTCTGAGAGATTCGGGACTGACAGAAGCCGCTGTGCTTGTATCTCCGGATTCGGGGATCCGCATGACGTGCTTTACAGATCAGCCTGGCATCCAGCTTTACGTGCCGGCGTCTTCACCAGCTTCTCACGGAAAGAACGGACGATGCTATCCGCCCTATGGAAGCGTATGCCTGGAGACCCAGCATTTTCCCAACGCTACCAGCCATCCCGGATTTCCCTCCGTAATTCTGACGCCGGATGAACCATTCCGGTCAAAAACAATTTATCATTTTTCTGTTATATCCAAAAAAGACAGGTGATTACTTTTCAGAGGGGAAGCTCATATGACGGGTTTCCCTTTTCTCTGTCGCCGGGAAGTATCCGGAGTATACCGGTATGGTATAGACCGATATCTGCCCGGGAAAGGAGGCCTATATGCCAACATCAGATTATTATACCGCTGCGCTGAAAGCAGGTAAAAGGGATCTTCATTTAAGAATCGCTGCCGGTAAGCCTGCCGGACTGCCCGCCCTGGATTCTATTCTGGAGAATGTTGAAATCCGCGGCGAAGTCCCTCTTGGACTGATTGATATTCCTACTGAACTGATTGTCGGAACCAAAACAAAGGGACGTACAACTTCTTTTGCCCCCAATTTTATGCCTGTTCTTGATGAGTTTTCAGAGTTTGCCGTCAAATGGACCAATCTCTGCGACGCTCATCTCCGGGAAGGAATCCGGGATCCCATCATTGCCTATGAATACATGAACAAATATTATGTACTGGAGGGCAATAAGCGGGTCAGCGTACTGAAATATTTCGACGCTGCCACTATTCCCGGATACGTCACCCGTATTATCCCTGCGTGGAAGGACACAAAAGAAATCCGGCTTTACTACGAATTTCTGGATTTTTATAACGCAACTAACATTAATTATCTGTCTTTTTCACAGGAAAGCGGATACCGGAAGCTGTGTCTCCGGACGGGACATCAGAGAAATGAGCGCTGGAGTATTGATGACCGGGTAGATTTCAGCTCCTGCTACATCCAGTTTTCCGAAGCCTTTCATAAACTGGATGGAGATAAACTTTCCTGCACCCCTGCGGATGCGCTTCTGATCTATCTGGATCTGTTCAGCTATGACCAGCTCAGACAGGAAACCGTATCCCAGATAGAAACCAATCTCAGGAAAATATGGGAAGAAATCGAGCTGAACCAGCCAGATGAGGAACTGGACGAAAAAGTAGCCCTGAAGCTGGATCCCACCCCCGACCAGAAAAAAGGTCTTTTCTCTCAGATCCTGACAGGAACCGCCAAACCATCCGGCAATGCAGCAACAAAAATTGCTTTTGTCCACGCCAAAACTGCGGAAACTTCCAGCTGGACATATTCCCATGAGCTGGGACGGATGTATCTGAAGGATGCCTTCCACGGACAGGTGCAGACTTCTGTATATGATAACAATACGACCACGGAGGATGCGGCTGCGGCCATTGAAAAAGCCATCGCAGACGGAAACCGGATTATTTTTACAACAACGCCTGTATTCCTCGCTCCCAGTATCAAGGCGGCAGTAAACCACAGGGATATCAAAATTTTAAACTGCTCCCTGAATGCCTCCCATAAATATATCCGCACTTACTATGCCCGCATGTTTGAGGCCAAACTGCTGACGGGCATGCTGGCCGGAATCATGACAGACACCAACAAAATCGGTTACATTGCAGATTATCCGATCGTTGGTATGGTCGCCAGTATCGACGCTTTCGCTATTGGTGTGAAAATGGTAAATCCCAGGGCAAAAATTTTCCTGGAATGGTCTACGCTGAAAGAAAATCAGAATGTAGATCTTACTGAGAAGCTTTATAAGATGGGCGCTACTTATATTTCCCATCAGGATATGATCGTTCCCCAGCATGCCACCAGGCGGTATGGCCTGTACCGGGTCAACGGGGAAACTCCGGTCAATCTGGCATTCCCCGTGTGGGACTGGGGAAAGTTTTATGAAAGAATCATCCGCAATATCCAGCATGGAACCTGGAATACAGAAAATAAATCTGAATCCGGAAAGGCCGTAAACTATTTCTGGGGTATGTCCTCCGGCGTCATTGATGTGATGTGGTCGCCGGCCATCCCTTCGGAAACCCGGAATCTGCTGGAAACTTTAAAGCTTTCCATTACACGATATGAATTCAATCCCTTCAACGGGATCCTTCACTCCCAGGATGGAATTGTCCAGGCAGACCCCGATCACAGGATGAGCACAAAAGAAATTATCGCCATTAACTGGCTGACCGACAATATTGAGGGATTTATTCCCACCTTCAGCGATATGCGGGAAGAAACGCAGGCCGTTGTAAAGCAGGAAGGAATACGCAGAGAGGAAGACATTTAAATGAAGATTATGGCAATCGCCGATATAGAATCCAAAGCCCTCTGGGATCACTATAACTTTAACCGGCTGGACGATACCGATCTGATTATCTCCTGCGGAGATCTGGACCCCCGGTACCTGTCCTTTCTGGTAACCTGCGCAAATATTCCCCTTCTGTATGTCCACGGCAATCACGACGATAGATATGCCCGGATTCCACCCGAAGGATGCATTAACATTGACGGGCAGATTTACGTTCACAACGGAATCCGCTTTCTGGGACTTGGCGGCTGTTTTCCCTACAAAGAGGGCGATCATATGTACACAGAAAAGCAAATGAAACAGCGGATCCACCGGTTAAGACGGCGGATCCGCAGATATAACGGTTTTGATGTGCTGGTTACTCACGCTCCGGCACATGGAATCGGCGACGGACAGGATCTGATTCACCAGGGATATACATCTTTTCTCCAGCTTATGGAGAAATATCATCCGGCTTATATGCTCCACGGTCATGTCCATCTGCCCTATGATTATACCCTGACACGGGAGAACCGGTATCAGAATACAACAATTATCAATGCATACGAAAAATATTTCCTGGAAATATAAAAGAAGAGCGGCCTGTTATTTCTCATCCAGATAGACCTCAATCCCTTTATATATTGCCTCCACAAGTTTATCCTGGTATGCTTCATCCTGCAGAATACTTTCTTCTTCGGGATTAGAAAGGAAACCGCACTCTACAATAACCGTTGGCACAGACGTCCTTTTCAGTATATAATAGCTTTCATTTGCCTTGGCCTCCCTGTGGTTGGAGGGATCCAGTGTTCCAGCCAGACTTTCCTGTATGGCCTCCGCCAGACGCTGCCCCTCCTGGGACTGTCCATAGTAAAAGACCTGCGCTCCGCTTACCGAGCTGTCTGTGTAACTGTTCTGGTGAATACTGACTGCTATCTCCGGAGCCTCTTCTTCAATAATTTCCACTCTTCTTTTCAGATCAGAAACCTGGGTACTGGAAGCCCCCTCTTCCGCAAGACTTACATCCGCTTCCCTGGTCAGAACTGCTTTCATCTCTTTCTCTTCCAGGTAATCTCTCAGCTTCACTGCAATCTCAAGGTTAATATCCTTTTCCAGAGCTCCTGTAACTCCTACCTTTCCCGGATCATTTCCCCCATGCCCCGGATCAACCACAATACTTACAGGCGATGTCCCGGCTTTCATATTCATCACATACTTTGCCGTCTGCGGTCCTGCGGCAATCGCCGCCACAATCAGAAAAACGACAATCATCAGCTCTATTTTTTTCCGCAAATTTCCCTGCCACATATTCTGCTTTTCTATATATTATGAAAATCTGCGCGGAATCATGTATACTATCTAATCCATATATTCTGCAATCGTATCCCAGACAGTATTTTTCTCATACCCCAGACGCCAGAAGGATACTCCCGCCAGCCCGTTGGACTGCATTACCTCCAGCTTCTTCTCAATGGAATTCTGGTCCTCCAGCCATATCTTATAAGTGCTTCCTTCATATTCATATTCTGCATAATACTGACCTTCATCCTCCAGCCATTGGAAAGCTGCCCCATTCGCGGCCACACGGCTCTCAGCCTCACTCATCCCCAGGGCCTCGCTGGACACGGAGTATCCCGCCTCCGAATCATCCGGCGTCAGTTTCCAGAGTCTGGTATAGAAGGGAATACCCAGAATCAGCTGATCTGCGGAAACCTCCTCCAATGCGTCCGCCACACTCTGGCTGACAAATCCCAGAGACGCCACAGACCCTTCTTCTGATCCGTTATAGTGTTCGTCATACGCCATCAGAACAATATAATCGGCAAAAACCGCCTGTTCTTCCAGATTATAAAACGCATTATAAGAAGCCGGAGAATAATTATCCACAGAAAGAACCAGATCATTTGCCTCGCACCGCAGGGACAGCTCCCGGATAAACTGCAGAAAACCCGGGGCAGTCTCCTCATCCAGCATCTCAAAATCCACATTAATGCCATCCAGATTATATCTGATTGCCTCAGAAATCAGATTGTTTACCAGCGCGTCACGGTTGGAAGTCACATTCAAAACCTGCTCTGTGTCAACCTCTTCGTTCTCAAAATTACTGACCAGCGCCCAGACCTCCACGCCATTTTCATGGCAATAGCTTACATAGTCTGAGTTTGCATAGGATGAGATGCCGCCTTCGTTATCACTCAGCGCAAACCAGGTCGGAGAGATCACATTCACGCCGCTGGTCGCCGAAAGGACAGACGAAACCTGCCCGTTCGCCGTCTGGTTTGTCACCTGATGCCACGCCATGTTGACCGTATGATCTGAGGTTATATGCTGGAACTCCGGCTCTGTATATTCACTCTCATATAATACAGACTGCGTCCCCCCCAGTGCGCTGTTCTTTATATACCCCACAAATCCATCCTCTGTACAGATCTTCGACCAGGAATCCATCTCCTCCAGAACAATCACCAGATCTCCACGTTTTACTTCTGTCAGAACCGGACTTTTTATTCCGCCTTTCTCTCTGACTTCCGTTCCCCATTTCACCTTCGTATAATCCACGGTACCCCATTCATCCGAAATCACCACCCGGGCCGGATCCTCAAAAATCTCTGACCGTATATCCGTATACTGTTCTATAAAGGAAAGGGAGAGATACATCTGATCCCCCTGGACAAATAAAATCGTATTCTCAAAGGTTTCCGATGACCTTCCGATCATATACTCCGAAGTCTCTCCCGATACATTCACAATTCCTTCCGGCAAAGTGTAACGCAGAATCTGCTCTGTACTATCCCAGAAAAACCGGTCGTTCAGATATTCACTGACCACTTCATATGGCAGATATACCTCACTGTCAGCCATCAGTCCTGTCTGATCCAGAACTGTGTTATCCACACAGATCATGATATCATCCTCGCTGTCCAGATTGTAAAAAGAAGCATAGTCAGTCTGCTCTTTTGACGGAGAATATTTTTTCATCACCACAGCCAGCGCTGTGATCAGAACTATTACAACTACCAGTGCAATCGCTGCTGCCAGAAACAGCTTCTGTCTATTACCTGTTTTTCTCTTATGTCCTGCCATTTTCCCTTTGCCGCTCTCCTTTTCTTTTCCGGACCGGACAATATTCCGATAAAACTCTTCCGTCCGGCAGGTATTCTTTACTCCGACAGCCGTCCCACGGGGCTGTCCCTCTTTTTCATCAGTATACATGAAATTATCTTTTACTGCAATTCTTTTATCCGTCTCCGCAGGGCAAAGTGTCTTCCGGCAATATTATTCTGGTTCTTCCTGTTTTTTCAGGAAATCCTTTTCTGCCCTGCGCGTATGAAACGGATTCCGGACAATCTCCGGTTATCTGCCGATCAGTTTTCCTTCCTGGAAAACACAGCTCCTCATATAAGTAATATCTTCTCTGACTGCGGCGTCAGCCGTGATGGAACGCGGACTCTGCCGCATTCCTTCCAGCCATATGGAAAGCCCCTGATCCTCAAGACCCTGAAGCTCCACGATCAATGTCTGCCCATAATTATAATTTTCCGGCATAAAACCTCCTTTTTTCTGACCAGTTGGAAGTACTTGTGATATACAAATCCGTTGCTGCGGCCTGGCAGACGTTTTTTTCTATCCCAATATCTTTTTATCCGATCTTTATACCTTCCTTTCTCAAATTTAAAACAAACACCAAAACTCCTCTGCCAGGCTGCAGGAAAAACCTCCTTTCTTTTCTGTCAGTTTTTTCTTCCTCTGACATATACTATCAAAAAGACTTTGCAGAGTGTTCGTTCCTGCGGACAGACTGGATAATTTCTCTGTCAGTTGTAAATATTGCCAAAATCGGGGCTCTATGGTATGAACACGAATTTCCAGCCGTGTAAATCATAAAATTTCGGAAATACTGAATGATGACCACCGGGGTCAGATAGATTATCATGGAAGACCGGGGAATCTTCCCATGAAGCTGTAAGTGCATTCTATAGTACACGAAATGTGCCATGCAGGAATCTCACAGCCGTGAATTGAAATCTATCCGCATAAAACGGAATACTCTGTTTTTTTTATAACACAAGGACATGGATATTTCAACTATTTTTTGTTGCTATCTGAACATTTTTTTGTTATTATTTAGCCAGATAAGGAAGTGATGACATGAAAATTGAAAAAATAAATGATCACCAGATTCGTTGTACTCTGACCCGGGAGGATCTGGCTTCCCGTCATCTCAAGATCAGCGAACTGGCTTACGGCTCAGAGAAAACAAGAGCCCTGTTTCAGGATATGATGAGTCAGGCGTCTTTGGATTTCGGATTTGAAGCAGAGAATATCCCTCTGATGATTGAGGCGATTCCCCTTTCCTCCGAGAAGATTGTCCTGATTATTACAAAAGTGGATTCCCCTGATGAACTGGATCTGCGCTTTTCCAGCTTTACACATTCCGACGGGGAGGATGAGGCTTCTGACAGTGACAGCCTGCTCTCTCTGGGCGAGAGCACAGCAGATGACCTGCTTGATCTGCTTGACCAGATCAGGAATGATCTGCCCGGTCAGGCTTCCCCCTCCGGGGAAGATACGGAGGATTCTCCCGCTGCCGCGGATCAGATACGGCTGTTTACTTTTACGGACATTGACAGCGCAATCGCGGCGGCCCATGCTGTTGTTTCCGTCTACCGGGGAAACAGTATTCTTTACCGGGATCCGTCCAGCAGTATGTACCATCTGTTCCTGCACCGCAGTCCTCATACTGCCCTGGAATTCAATAAGGTTGTCCATGCTGTAGATTCTTACCTGGAAAAGCATAAATACTCTCCCGGCATTGAGGCCTACTGCCGGGAACACTGCAGGCTGATCCTGCCCGGCCATGCGCTTCAGACGCTGGCAGAGATTTACTAAAAAGATTTCACTGAAAAGGGGGCTGCCCCATGAGAAATAAATTCCTCATGGGGCAGCCCCCTTTAATCCTTACATAACTTTATCCTTCTACGACTGCATTCAGACGTGCCACCAGCTCGTCCGGCTCAAGACCATGGACCATGGCTGCCTCAGCCAGAGTCTCCATCTGGGAAGACGGACAACCCAGACAATGCATACCGATTCCAAATAATACTTCTGCTATATCCTCAATATGCTCCTGGTCACGCAGCAATTCGCCAATCATAGTGTCTTTCGTTATCTGTGCCATATGGGGTTCCTCCTATCTATACTAGCATTCCGTCAGGAGTAGTATAATACCATTTTGCCATGAATGCAAACACTTTATGCTGTTTTATCTGCGGGTCACCTTATATTTTTTAAAATATTCATAAATGTATGGCGCTTCTTTTTTTATATTTACAGGCTTCATATCCTTATTCAGAAAACAATGGGATGTTTTCCCTATGGCATGTACCACAGACTCATCCTCGCTGGTAATCCGGTAAATAACTGAAAATTTCAGGCCATTGAACTTTTCCATTTCCGAAAAAATCTTCACAGTCTCTCCGTACCTGGCCGCGGCCTTATATTCACAGGATGCGGACAGCACCGGGATAATAATTCCCCTGTCTTCCATCGCGTCATAAGCAAGCCCCACATGGCCCATATGATCCAGCCTCGCTTCCTCCATCCAGCGGATATAATTTGAATGATGTACAATCTGCATGGCATCTGTCTCATAATACTGTACCTTATGTACACAAACAAACGGCTGCTCCTCATTTTCTGTTACATACTCCATTAAACTTCCTCCTCTCTGGTAATTCCTGTCACCAGAATCTCTTATTTGTAGTAATATATTCCACCCCCTGCCGGAGCAGGAAGGCAATCTTATCAGGGGCATCCACAGTCCAGACATTTACTGCAAGATTATTTTCCCTGAAATAGGCAATTGTGTTTTCATTCAGACTGGCATACTTGATATCGGGAGAAATCCCCCAGCTCTGATACTCTTCAATGGAAATCTCATCCTGATCACGAATCACAAGCTGCAGCGAAACTGCCGTATCGCCTGCGTTATCAAGAACCAGACGCATCTGCCGGAGCATAGTCAGATCTGTTGCAATAAAAACTGCCTCATGCTCTCCGAGTACACTTTTTACCGTATCATAAAGCATCTGGATCTGAGTATAACCTTCCCACGCGTCATCTTCACTGTCCAGCTTAATATCCATAACCGGAACCATATTATACTGAAGACAGATTGCCAGATAATCCTCCAGAAATGCGATGGATGTCGCCGATGTATCCCCGGAATATTCTTCCAGACCGGCTCCATTAACAATCGTAAGCCGGCTGATTTCCTCCGCGGTAAGATCCCCGGGCAGAACATCTGTGCCGCATAACCGCAGAAAACTTTTGTCATGCAGAAGGACAAACCTGCCGTCTTCTGTAAGACGTATATCGGTTTCACACCCCCAGAAGCCTGCCTCTCCGGCCAGCTCAAAAGCCTTCAGCGTATTTTCCGGCGCTTCGCTCCGCAGCCCCCTGTGAGCGATAAAGCGCGTACTGTCCCGATGAATCTCATCAGTAACCTTTCCCGAAGTCAGAAGATAAGTCCCTCCGCTCTGCCGGAAAACTCCATTCTTTGAAAAAAGCACGTGTCCGTTTTCAATATAGAATTTACCATTTTCATTTTCAGCAATACCGCAATAAGAAAACCAGACACGCCCCTTCCTGATATACCACCAGCAGGAATTTTCTTTTATGATCGTATCTTCAGAAACCACCTTGCCATTTTCCACGTACCACCATCCGGCTGTCTCTTCTTCACCGATACTATAAAGTCCGGTCACGCCGGGAAGACTCCCCGGATAAAACGCTCCGGTTACGTCAGTTGCAATCACCCCGTAACGGAGTCCTGTGACATCCCTCTGAACTTTCCCGCCTTCTACATACCACCAGCCGGTCTTACTCCATTCAAATCCTTCATAAGAGAAATCGACCGTCCCCTCTTTCACACGCCAGAGCTCCGAATTGTATTCTACCAGTCCCACATACTCCGTGTCTACCTTTCCGTTCCTGACATACCACCATGTATCCCTGTCATATACCAGGCCATTCCGGTTCCTGTCTATAAAACCGTACTTATAATAGTTATATCCGGACGCGGCGAATCCTTTCCGGATCCCATTATGGGAGAGACACCAGACCAGAGCGCCGGAAGCCGCGCATATGATTAATGCAATACCACATAATCTTTTTCTTTTCATACTGAATCGTTTATTCTCCCGTGCCGACTGTATCCTCCAGGATCTGCTTTCACAGTTCTTCCTCATTTTCAGCTTCCCCTTCAAAAGCTTTATTATATTTATATCACATTCTTTTACAAAATACTTCTCTTATTTTTTTATTTTTCATTCCTCTCCAGTCCAGATATGATATAATACTCTTATCATAATTATTCGGAGGACAAGCATGAAATTACTGGAAGAAAGAATTAAAAAAGACGGCATTGCCGTCAATGAGGATATATTAAAGGTGGATAGCTTTATCAATCACCAGGTTGATCCTGTTCTTATGCAGGAAGCCGGGAAAGAGTTTGCCGCTCATTTTGGCGGCCAGGGGATCACAAAAGTTGTGACTATCGAAAGCTCCGGTATCGCTCCGGCGCTGACTACCGCCATCGAACTTGGCGTTCCCCTGGTGATTCTGAAAAAGCAGCCGTCCAGTGTTCTGAATAAAAATCTTTATCATACCATGGTGACTTCTTTTACAAAAGGAACCAGCTACGAACTCACCCTCTCCTCCGAGCAGGTGGACGAAAGGGATCATGTACTGATGATTGATGATTTTCTTGCCAATGGGGAAGCAGCCACCGGAGCTATCCGTCTGCTCCGCAAGGCCCACGCCACGGTAGCCGGTCTGGGCGTCCTCATTGAGAAGTCTTTCCAGCCAGGCAGGGAAAAACTGCGGGAACAGGGCGTTCACATTTATTCCCTGGCCCGGATCTCCAGAATGTCAGAAAATTATATTGAATTTATTCCGGAAGAGGCCTGAGGCCTCTTCCTTTTTACACCGGATCCGGAAGGGGATTTATCCGGCCATCATGCCAGGTCTTACCGCCAGACCGGATCTGGCCAGAATCCTATAAATTGCAAATCCTATAACAATCCCTGCCCCTGTCTGGAGCGCAAGCCCCGGAACCTCAATCAGCGCAGTCTGAATTCCATAAATAAACATTCCTACAATTGTATATGCCGCAATCTGCAATATACCGCCTGCAACTGCTCCTGCCAGAAAAGCCCCTCTGCGGTTCTTCAGCAGTTTATACATAACTGCCCCCATCACAAGCGCCCACATACATTTAATCAGAAGAGTAGGCCCTGCCCAGTAGAAGAATCCTCCCAGCAGGTCTGAAAGCCCGCCTCCGATCGCTCCCGCAATAGCTCCCTTCTTCATGCCGAACAGAGCCACGGTCAGAAGGATCATGCAGTCACCCAGATGAATATATCCGCTGATCGTCGGTATCTTAAAAATATAGGTCCCGAGAAAAACCAGGGCAGCCATGGCTGCTGTTATCGTAATATCTGACGTTTTTATTGATTTCTTTTTTTTCATATTCTGCATTTTTCTATCTCCATCCAGTTTTTTTATATGGTAAAACTGATTCATCCTGATTACTCCTTTCATCAGTCTATATTATCCCCAGACTGGTCATTTTTACATATCCACTTTTCCAATTATTAACCATGCCAGTTTCATCGGGAGGCCGGTTTTGTATCCCATTTTGCGACATCACAGACTGTATAGGTGAAAATTCACGATATATGATATATGATATCTTATATTTAAAGAGTAGTCACAGACGGGCTGTGCCAGCCCTCCGGATTCCAGGGGAACTGTCACAGCCCGTTATATTTCGTATTTCTGTTTCCATTTCACAGGGCGGACCTCAGCGTCCGGGTTTGTGAAAACGTTTCAGGAATCTGCCTGCCAGAATCAGCACGCCACCTACCGCAAAAGGAAAGATAAAGGTTGCCGCGCGATAAAGCACCGTAATTGCAGCAGCCTTGTCAATGTTCACGAGAAGACTGTAAAGACTTGTCATAATCAGTTCTGTGGATCCAATTCCCGCAGGTGTAGGTATTACCGCAGCCGTCATCACGGACAGGGACGTAACAGAAAGAGAGCTCAGAAATGAAATCTCACCTGTGCCGATCAGAATCAGAAACGGGATACAATACCAGAAGCACAGTTTTGCCATATTCTTTAAAATAATGGTAATTATCGTCTTTCTGTCCTTTAAAAGTTTTGAGGTTGACTGCTCCATCAGCTGCGCGCCGCTCTCCAGTTTTTTCAGAAAGCCATCCAGTTTATGGTGAAAATTCATTTTTTTCCCAAGCCGCAGGAGCAGTGTATGAGATCTTGGATAAACGGCCAGAAGAATCAGACCTATGGCAATCAAGACTGTCAGTATATAGGCAAGAATCAGATATCCCGCATAATCCCTGTAGTTATGGGACATCACTTTCCAGTTCAGAAGAAACAGAATCCCGGAAAAAAGCGCGATACTCACCTTGTGCAGCATATACTGGATCATATACAGACCGGTTGCCTCCGAATAGTCCACTTCCCGCTTTCCCAGAAAAATCACAGCCGCCACGCCCTGGCCGCTTCCCAGAGTAGAAAGCCTGTAAAAAGAACAGAAAAAAGCACAATGCACCCCGTCTCTGTAACGGAACCGGGGATTATAGCGTCTGGCAAGTGAAAAGGTAATCCACCCCTCAAAAAAATGATACACCACAGAAGCGCCCGCAATCAGCAGAATTACCAGCGGAGATGTTCTGGCCAGCTGGTTTAAGATATCCCGCCAGGAGCCCCGGAAGGTGTACAGAATAATTACTATTAAGATTAGAACAAATATAATTTTAAACCACAGTTTTTTATTTCCCATCTTTTCTGTTACCTGCCACAGGTTCCTTCCGCTGCACATCCAGTCCTGCCGCTGCGTTCCCGCCCGTCTCCATCTCTTCCGCAAGACCATCTTCTGTCACCACAGCTCTCCGGCCACCCCCCTTAAACCTTTCAGAAACTCTTGAATATTTTACACTAATTTTTCCCAGATGGAAAGTATTCCTTACAAAATATACGTTTCTTCATATTTTTTTAAGAAATTGATCCCCGGTTATTTTCTGCAACGTCTGTATTGACAGACGGATATCCTCTTATTATAATAAGAATCGTTATGATAAGAATGCTTATTATAAGTTTTCAAATTATTGTCTGACAGGGAGGTATACATGGAATCTCTGCACTATCTGTTGATGAAAACCCACTCTGTCCTTCAGCGGAAGATTTCTTCCCGGGCAGCAGAAATGGGTCTTACTCCGGGGCAGCCCAAAGTCCTGGACTATCTGCTCCGTTATGGCGAGAGCGATCAGAAAACGATCGCTTCTTACTGTGAAATTGAGCAGGCCACCGTAGGCAGCATTCTTCTCCGCATGGAAAAGGCCGGACTGATTGTACGCAACCGCCATGAAGGAAACCGCCGTTCTCTGTTTGTATCCCTGACTGAATCGGGGAAATCTGCCGCTGAAGAGCTCATGACTGTCTTCCGGGAAGCTGAGCAGGAGGCAGTCTCAGATCTCACCATGGAAGAACTGGATACCTTCAGGGAAACTCTGAACCGGATCTGTGCCACAGTTCAGAAATGTCCATGAACCTGTTTAGCATTAAAAAAGGAGGAGTCACTATTATATGCATACAAACTGGACAAAAAAGGACTGGATCCGTCACTGTCTGATCCTTCTGGCAGGACTGTTTGTCATGGCTTTCGGCGTTGCCTTTTCTATTGAAGCAGATCTGGGGACCTCACCGATCTCCAGTGTACCCTACACAGTCAGCCTGTTCTCATCCCTCACAGTGGGTACTGCAACAATCATCATGCACTGTGTATTTATTGTCCTTCAGATTCTTATCCTGAGGAAAAAATATCAGCCCTTCCAGCTTCTTCAGCTTCCTGTGGCGGTTATTTTCGGATACCTTACTGATTTCGCCATCTGGCTGCTCCGTTTTATCCACTGCGAAGCTTACTGGGAGCGCTGGATTGTATGTATCATTGGCATTGTCGTCATTGCCGCGGGCGTCAGTCTGGAAGTTATTTCCAACGTGGTCACACTTGCCGGCGAAGGACTGAGTCTGGCCATCTGCCAGGTGACGCCCATCCGTTTCGGCAATATGAAAATTCTCTTCGATATCAGTCTTGTTATCGTGGCCTGCATTCTGGGACTCGTTTTCACACACCAGATCCAGGGCGTCCGGGAGGGAACGGTAGCCGCCGCTATATTTGTAGGATTCCTGACAAAACAGATGATGAGACCCTACTATCGCCGGCTGGGCCGGAAAACGCCGCCCACACCTGGCAAATAATAGTTTCCGGTCTTTTCAGGAAAGAATTCCGCAGGCAGACGTCCGGACGGCATCCTCCACTCCGCCGCGGTGTGTTTCTCAGCAGAACGTTTTATCAGAGGAACGGCGTTCCTGTAAAACAAAAAAACCTGGAATGGAAAACGTTATCTTCCATTCCAGGTTTATTTTCTTATGAAATACCTGCTACTTCTTTTCTGAATTCGGTCTGCGGATTCCCAGGAACACTACAAAAGCAACTACTGTAACAAGAATCATCATGAAAATAGTGCTCATATAGGACTGGCTTCTGTCATACAGATTTCCTGCAATCGTCGACGCAAAAGATCCAATCATCAGATTGGTAACAATAACAGAAAAGTTTACAGAATAGTAACTTCTTCCGAAGAAATCGCTAACCACAGCGGACTGCATGGGAGTTACTCCGCCGTATGCAAAACCGCCTACCAGGAATCCAAGGATTATCAGTCCAAAGTTTCCACTTCTCAAAGCAAGAATCAGAATCAGACTTGCGATGATAAATGACGCCATATCCACAATCATGGTAAGCTTATAGCCCTTCTTATCATACAGCGCGCCATAAATCACACGGCCGATACCATTCATGATGGAAATAAGACCTACAACTGTGGCAATCGTCCCCTGCGCCACATCCGTTCCGACCTGCGTCGCAATCCCGCTGGCCTGTCCAACCAGCGCAAGACCTGCTGCGCTTACCATGATTGCCCACACATACATCAGCCAGAAAGAGGGCATTCTGACCATGGTAGCTGTGTTTACATCACAGGCAGGCTCACGAACAACTTTTTTCTTCGAGGATGTCGGCGGAACAAAATCATCACCCGGTCTTACAAAGAAAAAGCTGGCCACAATCATAACCACAAAAATGATAATACCCATAATCCGGAAAGTCGCGCACCAGGTATCGCTTCCATCGGCAGGCGCCACTGCCGCAAACACTTTTCCAATAATAAAACTGCTGAGACCAAATCCCATCAGAAGAATACCGGAAATCAGTCCCTGCTTATCCGGAAACCATGCACAGATCGTACCCATTACCGCATTATAGGCAAATCCTGCGCCAAGACCACAGAGTACCCCGAAGCCAAGGTAAAGCATTGCCGGAGACTCCTGTGTCAGGGACGCCACCATAAATCCCGCCAGGAGCAGGACGCCGGATAAAATCACATAAATCTTAGGATTTACCTTCTTTGATAAGATACCCGCAACCAGACTTCCCGCACAGAAAAAGGCCATGACCAGGGTAAAGGTCAGGGATAACTGGGCTGCAGACCAGTCCGCCCTGGAAGCGCCGATTGACTGTGACATTACGGACCATGCGTAGATCAGTCCCGCCAGCAGCAGAACAATAACACCTATAATCGCATAGACCCAGCGATTCAATTTTTTCATATTTCTTTCCTCCACATATATCGCCATGAATAATAAAAGATCATCTTCTCTATTATAGTGATGTTTTTAATATTATGCAAGATGTAATTTATTTTCCTTTTGATTCGCATAAACAGCCGGGGCAGTCATCCTTTACCCTCCTCAGTGTCCGCAATTACAGCAGTTATGAATCTCGTCAGTCTTCAGAATCATAGGCTGCCACACAGCGCCCCGGTCTTCAAATGCCGTACCGGATTTCTGAAAGCCGGTCTTTTCAAAAAATCCCTCTGTGCCCTGTCTGGCGTCCAGATGAAGCTCCCTGGCATTCGACATCACCGCCTTGTCAATCAGAAGGCGCAGCAGAAAATCGCCGTAGCTTTCTCCCCGGAATTCCGGCAGAACAGCCACCCCGGCAATCGTAAACCGTTCCCCGTCAAACAGAATTTTCCCCATGCCCGCCGGCCGCTCCCCTGCATAAACAAGAGCATTCTGACAGAATTCATCCACATCATCTGCCGTTTCCACTCCCAGCTCTTCCTTAAAAACCTTATGATAAATCTCCTGCACCAGCTCCATATCAGCCTTTTGTGTCACAAACTTTCCGAAAACCATACTTCCTGCTCCTCTCCCTGTTTCCGGTCTGCTGACCAGTATATCTTTCCGTCCCGGTCACTGTATCTCCAGACATATACCTCCGTGAGATTCCTGCAGTTCCGCCAGAATCCCCTCCCCGTTTTTTATCTGCCATCCGTAAAAATCCCGGCGGGGCCTTCCAAAGGCTTCCATAACTGCCATAATCGTTCCTCCATGAACTACAAAGGCGGCTCTCCGGGCCTTTCGTTCCTTTGCGTCCGCCAGGCAGTCCAGAAAAGCCCCCCTGCACCTCTCCCGGAATCCTTTTCCCGGTTCGCCTCCCGGAATATCTGACAGGCCGCCGCTGTCAATCCACTTCTGATACTCCGGTCTCCCGTTCAGTTCCTGATAACTCTTATACTCAAAGATCCCGAAATCCATCTCATTCAGTCCCGGACAGATTACGTATCTTTCTGTTGCATTCGTATACGCCCTCTGTCCCGGCTCTGTCCAGCCTGTGTTTTTTCCCGGACGCCTTTCCCCGCGTCCAAAAAGGACTTCCGCAGTCTGCCTGCACCGCAGAAGTCCGCTTGTATATATTACATCCGGGCAAAAGCGGCTATATTCCGTCTGCCGGAGTCTTTCCGCCTCTTCCGGCAGCAAGGGTTCATCCGTCCGGCCCACATATCTTCTCTCCAGATTGCCCCGGGTCTTCCCATGTCTGATCAGCAAAATCTCCATCTCTGTCTCCCTGTCCGGGGGAGTTCTTCACAGATACTCTGTCCCCTTTCCAGTTCTTCTTTCTTTTCATGCTTCCGGATACTTCCTGAAAGCTCCCATCTGCTCCCGGTTCTTTATGTATTCCTTATAACGCTTCTCATGTATATATCACCGTACTCCAGAATTATCCCTCGTAAGACTGTCCAGAATGTCAAAATAATTTTCAAATGTCTTCCTGCAGCATCCCGGATTTTCTATGATGATTCCATCCGTCCGCAGTCCCATTATGGAAAAGGCCATGGCCACCCGGTGATCGTCAAAAGTACTGATCCGGCATCCCGACGGCTGTCCCGGCTCAATTCTTACTCCATCCGGATATTCCCTGCAGACAATTCCGGCCTTTTTCAGATTCGTTACAATTGCATGAATCCGGTCAGACTCCTGCCCCCGGATGTGTGCCACATTCCTGATTTCCACCGGACCGCCGGCATAAGGCGCTATGGCAGCCAGAGTCAGCGCCTGATCGGAAAAATCATTCATATCCAGCTCTATACCATGCAGTTTTCCCGGCTCCGGTCCATGAACAGCAATGCCATCCTGCTCCTCCCGTATTTCACATCCCATCCGGCTGAGCGCTTCAAGAAACTTCAGATCACCCTGCATCCCATCTCTGTATACATGCAGCACTTTGGCGCGGCCTCCTGTAACAGCCGCCGCCCCGTAAAAATAGCAGGCAGCCGAAACATCCGGCTCAATCTGGTACTCTGTCCTGTTATAGGAGGTTTCCGGCATAATTCTGTAATCTGTCCCATCAAACAAAACCTTTGCTCCGAAATCTTCCATCATTTTTCTGGTGATCCGGATATAAGCTCCTTCCTTCTTCGGGCTGGTAATATGAATACGCAGCCCTCCTGCAAACATGGGCGAAATCAAAAGGAACGCACTCAGAAACTGCGTACTTTCACTGATATCCAGATTCAGAAATGTCTCCTTTTTTGCTCCGCCGCTTCCGGCTGCCATTCCCGCGCCGGTAATACGCACCGGAAGATGCCACTTTTCTCCCAGCCACTCCATCTCCGCTCCCAGAGAGAGCAGCGCTTCAAACACAGGCTTCATGGGCCTCTTCTGCATCTGAGGCGAAGCCTGGATAACATATGTACCTTCCGATAATCCCAGCATAGCCGTGAGAAAACGCGCTGCCGTACCGGCGCTCCCCACATAAACTTCTCCTTCCTTCCGTGGGATCCTTCCGCAACAACCGGTTACTGTCACCTGCTTCTTTTCCTCCCGGACTTCCACCGGAACTCCCAGGGACTGAAGAGCGCCCAGAAAACATCTGGAATCATCACTGAACAAGACGCCTTTCAATGTCACAGTACCGCCGGTCAGCGCGGCAATGAGAAGCGCCCGGTTCGTAATGCTCTTCGAACCAGGCACCTCCGTCACCCAGTGTACCGGCCGGTCCAGTTTTTTTACCTCATATACTTCTTCCATAATCAGACTGTCCTTCCCGTATCACGGTTATTTTTCATTCTGTTTATTGGCTGGTTCCCGAATTCTGGGAAGTCCCGCTGCTGCCTCCACCCGCAGACGAATCCGCTGTTCCGGAGCTCTGACTGCTGTCAGTACCGCTTCCTGTTCCGGTGCCACTCTCCGTATCACTGCCGGAGCTGCCTCCAGAACTGCTGTCAGATCCACTTTCTGTTCCCTGATCCGTCGATGATCCCGCGTCCGGGACTTCCATTCCGGAGATTGTCGTCTCCGAACTGTCAGATCCACTATTTTCATTTACATTCTGGGTTGTATCTGACGATGTATCTGTCGTCTGATCCCCGGTATCTGTTTCCGTTGTTTCTTCGTTTACCTCTTCCTCCGACTGTTCATCCTGGGTCTGTACAGACTGTGAAGAATAGCTTCCTTCAAGGTCAAAATCTGCGGCCTCACAGTCTTCCGTCATATACTGCATGGCAGCATTCCATATGGAAAGAGGATAAGTGTTTCCCGCAAGCCCGGTCACTTCTTTCCACTCATCGCAGCCAACCCACACGGCAATTGTATAATAGGGAGTATAACCGCAGAACCATCCGGCCACATTATCATTGGTAGTCCCTGTTTTCCCGGCCGCCGCAATATCCGAATTACTGTACCATCCGATCCGCTTTGCGGTTCCGCTTTTCAGAACACCTGTAAGAATATCTGTCATTTCATCTGCGGCATCCCTGGTATAAACAGTCTCGGATTCCGGCTCTTCATAAATATTATTTCCATCCGCATCGTAAATCGCTTCAATACAGTCTGTCTGGGTATACTCTCCATGGTTTGCCAGCGTACTGTACGCATTGGCCATTTCCACAGTTGTCACGCCATAAGTCAGTCCGCCGAGAGCCGCGCTCATATTATAATCTCCAGGCACAATCCTGGAAAAATGCATATTCTGTACATAGGACAGACCCGTCTTTGGCGTGATCTGGCTCATAAGCCAGTAAGCACATCCATTTTCGCTGCTTTCCACTGCACTGCGCAGCGTCAACAGCGTCCCTGTCATTTCAGAAATCTCCGAAATCGTTTTTGTCTTTGCGGAATTCACATCAATATTCGGAAGGCTGGAAGATGCGGAATACCCTTCCTCCAGAGCTGGCGCATATACAACCAGAGGCTTAAAAGCGCTTCCCGGCTGGGCATATCCCTGGAATCCGCGATTCAGCGAATAAACATTACTGTTGTTCTCCTGGGAACGGCCTCCTATCATGGCGACCACCTTTCCGGTTTCATTATCAATCACAGTGAGGGCGCCCTGGAGTTCATAAGTACCGTCATCCGTGGTATCCTCACTGAATGCCAGTTCCTCATCCACAATCTCCTGAAGCGCCTCCTGGGCTTCCAGATTCATGGTCGTATATATCTCATACCCCCCGGTATAAAGCTCATGCCGGGCCTGGGCATACGCTTCATCATACTGATCTCTGTATTCATTGTAGTCATCGTCCGTATCAAATTCATACTGGAATTCAAATCCGTCCAGTTCCATCAGGTACCGCACGGCACAGTTGATGGCATAGGTAACTTCATAATTATAAAACGTATCATCTTCCTCTACAGAAGAAACAGAAATTGTCTGGGCTTTTGCTTCCTCACAGTCAGATTCCTGGATATACCCGCATTCCAGCATATCTTCCAGGATCTTATCCCGTCTGGTAATGGCATTTTCCGGCTGTTTCAGAGGATTGTAATATTCCGGCCGGTTTGGAATCGCACAGATATAGGCGATCTCAGACAAGGTAAGCTCAGAAACAGATTCGCCAAAATAAGTCTGGGCCGCATCTTCTATCCCATAAATCCCATTGGCAAAGCAGCAGGTGTTGCAATAAAATTCCATGATCTGCTCTTTGGAATATTTTTTTGTAAGTTCCCTGGCTATAAAAATCTCTTTTATTTTTCGAAGAATCGTCTTTTCGTTGGTCAGAAAGGTCCCTCTGGCAAGCTGCTGCGTAATAGTGCTGGCGCCCTCCGCCACCTCTCCTCTTGTCCGTACATAATTCAGGCAGACCCGCAGGATTCCCTTGTAGTCCACACCGGAATTTGTCCAGAAAGTACGATCCTCCACTGCCACGAATGCATTCACCACGTCTTCCGGAATCTCATCATAGGTCAGATAACTTCCATCCTCATCTTCCGCCAGCTCCGCCAGTTCTGTCCCGTCATCGCTGTAAATATGGGTGGGCTGCGCCAGCTTGAAATCGTCTTCCGTACTGGCCTCCACAATCTCCTTCGCTTCCCTGGCACAGCTCATTATTGTTTCTCCGGTCTTCTGATACATGATCAGATTCCCAACGCCAAATAATACAGCCAGAGCTGCCGCGACTCCCACAAGAACCTTCCAGAAATTCCGGAAGAAATCCTTTCGTCTGGCAATCCGCAGCTTCTTTCTGTATTTCTCCGGACTGACCGGTTTCTTCTGCTGCTGGAGCTTCAGACGTTTCACATGCGATTTTATTTGCTTCTTTTTCTTTCCCTTTGACATCAATATCATCTCACTTTCGTTCACAATTATACTGTTAAAGCAGTTATTTGTAAAATGCGATACTATAAAAATAACAGCAGTAAAAAAAACCGCCAAAATAACGATAGGTAATTATAACACATTACTTTGACGATTTTTTAAATTTTTGCGTATAAATTCTTAATTTTTACATTTCTTTCTGCTTTTTTTCAATATGATCGTGAAGATAAGATTCCATTTCCTCTTCCGGAACCCCAAGAGCAATAGACAACTCCCCGTATAATTCCTGCTCCGCAGCCTTCAGATACCGCTCATCCAGGGCTGTAACTTTCTTTCCTGCCGCCAGCCGTTCGCATTTCCTCATATATAAAGCTTTTATAATACTGACCCAGGCTCTGCTGTTACAGGAACGGATTGCTTCCTTATAACTGGTTTCTCTTTTTTTATCGTCCGCAATCCACAGCTGCTCGATATCCGGAATCTCATCTATCAGCTGACGGGCTTCCTTCTCAGACATAACTCTGCGGATCACCGCCCTGGTACTGTCTGTGGGCAGATAAACAGTTCCATTATTATCCTGTACCGGACGCATAATATAATATAACCGGTTCTTATCTACCCCTGGAATATCCAAAGGAGCAATATCCCAGATCAGGCAGACCCCTTTGGTTCCGTAAACTACATATTCTCCTTTTTCAAACATTTCTTCCCTCCTTCAGCCAAAACACTGTAATATATGTAAAGTATACCACATTTCAGCTTAAAATGTCAGTGAATTGCAATAATTTTTTATATATTATAGAATTTTTCAACAATTCTGGCGTCGGGAGAGAATGACTTTTTGTCTTTCCAGGGCCCCTTTTCTCAGATCACCTGTTTCACATGACAATTTACACCATGAATCGGTATATTTGCAAAAAGGGCAGGAACTGTATTCTTTCCGTTCCTGTCCTTTATCTGTGTAATCTGTATTTCTAACTCTTCTGTATCAATTTCAACATATTTGGAAATCACCTGTACCAGATCATTCCGGATCATCTCCAGAACCTCCGGCGAACAGTTCGCCCGGTCCGAGACCAGCAGAAGTTTTAACCTGTCTCTGGCCTGGTCACCGGAATGTTTCTTTTTTAAGAAACGAAAAAATCCCATGAGAAAGCCTCCTATTTTTTCCGGGAATGTTTCCGGAATCTGCCGAAAATACCTCGTTTTTCTTCCATATTCATCAGATCCACATGATCTCCGGTAATCCTTCTGGCAATATTGCGGTAGGCCCGCCCCGCAGGACAATCTGCTCCGGTCAGCGGTTCTCCGCGGTTGGTGGAAACCACAATATTTTCATCATCCGGCACTGCTCCGATCAGAGGGATCGCCAGAATCTCGCACACATCCTCCACAGACATCATATCACCACGCCGGATCAGCTCCATGCGCAGACGATTAATCATCAGTTCAATCCGCCCGGTCTGATTCGACTCCAGCAGTCCGATAATCCGGTCCGCATCCCGGATTGCCGAAACCTCCGGAGTGGTGACAACAATCGCCCGGTCCGCACCGGCGATGGCATTCTGAAATCCCTGTTCGATCCCGGCCGGACAGTCCAGCAGTATATAATCAAACTCTTCCTTCATCTCTTCTGTCAGTTTTTTCATCTGCTGGGGAGTCACGGCGGTCTTATCCCTGGTCTGGGCCGAAGGCAGAAGATACAGTTCCGGATACTTCCTGTCCCGGATCAGAGCCTGCCGGATCCGGCAGTTTCCCTCTACCACATCCACCAGATTGTATACAATACGGTTCTCCAGTCCCATGACCACATCCAGGTTGCGCAGACCGATATCGGTATCGATCATTACAACTTTCTTATGTAACTGCGCAAGGCCGGTTCCGATATTTGCCGTGGATGTCGTCTTGCCGACGCCGCCCTTGCCGGAGGTGATAACAATCACTTCGCCCATTTTACACTGTCCTCCATTCACCTGAAATGCCGCAGCTCTTAACCCAGAATCCCCGGTGTAATCGGTTCAATAAAGATATCTCCGCCCTTTACCACTGCCATCTGCGGCTCTGCTGCAACCGGGGCCTTTTCCTTCCGGTGTCTTCTGATTTTCTTCTTCCTGTCCGGACTCTTCACAGACGCGTCTCCGATCTGAAGCTGCATGGGATCCATCTCCAGCGCGGCAATAAAACAATTCTCATTGCCTGCCGCTCCTGCATATGCGGTTCCCTGCAGCGTTCCCAGCACAATAATATTTCCCTGGGATATGATCTTCGCATCCGGATTCACATCCCCGACAATCACAATACTGGAAACACTTTCCAGGGTCTGTCCGGCTCTGAGTGTTCCCCTGTAAAACTCCCCCTCTTTCCCGGCAATAGAATCATAATATGTATCAATCTGCCGCTTAAACATGTCCGCATGCGCCTGGTCATTATCAATAATACAGATAATCGTAATATCCGTATGGGATGTCATCGCCTCAATAATCCGGAAACTCTCCTCCTGGGTCAGTTCCCTTCCTTCAAAAGAAACCGCCAGCTTCGCGTCCCGGAAAAACTTAGCCGACTCCTCAAACTTTTCCTCAACGGCTGTCAGCAGCTCTTCAAAGGACACATCCGGATCCAGGATCAGATTAATCCCATATTTATTGCTTTTGATAACGACTGTCTGTGACATATCTTTCCTCCCATTTTCTTTAACGATTCTGTCAATCCTGTTTTATTATACCCTCTCCGGAACAATCTGCAAAGAGGAGATTTTAGTTACTTCACGCAACAGGGACAATAGCACGGCAGTTTTCTCAATAATGACCAGACAGTAACTTCTTGCAGTTTTCTCAATAAAAACTATAATAAATAACGTTAAAAGTGAAAAAAGGGGAAAGTCATCGACAATCCCCATTATTATATAAAAGGAGAGAAACGGAATGGCAGCTGTTAAAGAAGCATTTTTTACAAAAGACCGGACTTTTTACAAAACTTTTTTCAGTATGATGATTATTGTAGCGCTCCAGAACATTGTTACTTACAGCGTTAATATGATTGATAATGTCATGCTTGGCCGTCTGAGCCAGGAGGCATTGTCCGGCGCTGCCACGGTAAATCAGATTTTCTTTATGGTAGACCAGTTTGCCCTGTCTATTGGCAATACGCTTGTTGCCATTGCTTCCCAGTACTGGGGCAAAAAAAACATCCAGCCGATCCGCACACTGACCGGTATCGCGCTGAAGCTGGGGATTATTGTCAGTCTGGTGATCATTGCCATCTGCGGTATATTTCCGGAACAGGTTCTGCGCATCTTCACCACTTCCCCGGAAATTATCGCTGAAGGGAAAGCATATCTGATGATTGTTATGTGGACCTTCGCCTTATTTATTATCAGTAATATTCTGATGGCGGCGCTCAGAACTGTCGGAACCGTAAAAATTGCTTTTTATACCTCCGTTGTTTCCCTGTGTGTCAATGCCTTCGGAAATTATGTGCTGATTTATGGGAAACTGGGATTCCCCCAGCTGGGTATCCGCGGAGCCGCCATCAGCACGCTGACCGCCCGCATCATAGAGCTTCTTATCGTTGTTATTTACATTGCAAAAGCAGACAAGAAACTGAATCTGTTCCATAAGGATCTGTTCCGGTATAACAGGGAACTGAAAAAAGATTACACTAAGGTTTACATTCCTATCATGATATCACAGGTGCTCTGGGGTGTTTCTGTTCCCATGCAGACCGCGATTCTCGGCCATCTGTCCGCAGACGCCATAGCGGCCAACTCTGTGGCAACCACCTTCTACCAGTATCTGAAGGTTGTGGTCCTTGCCATGTCGGCTACCTCCGCAGTGCTGATCGGAAACGCCATAGGACGGGGCAACATGAGGGAAATCCGGCAGGAAGCCCGTACCATATCTGTGCTGGACGTAACGGTCGGTATCTGCCTGGGTCTGGCCCTGATCGCTCTGCGCAGACCTCTTCTGTCTCTGTATAATCTGAACGCCAGCGCCACGGACCTGGCCCTGACTCTGATTCTGATTATGGGATTCATCATGATGACCATGTCTTATCAGATGCCTGTCAGCTTTGGAATCATCCAGGGCGGCGGCGACACAAAGTTCACCATGAAGATGAACATGATCAGTACCTGGTGTATTGTCATGCCGCTGTCCTTTATGGCTGCCTTCTGGTGGAAACTGCCGGTGCCGCTGGTGGTTCTTGTAATACAGTCAGATCAGATTTTTAAATGTATTCCTACCTTTATCCATTTCCGGAAGTATACCTGGATGAAAAAACTGACAAGATAATCAGATTTCTGATTTTCATCTGCCAGAATTGTACTGTCTTCCGTCCGATATACTCTTCAACAGCACGGATCTTCCAGACATCCGCAGCCTGCAGGAGCTAAAACAGCGTTTCAGCAGATGCATAAATCTTCAGATTCTACGGATACTACATTTATCCAGAACCTGAAGATAACGAAAAGCTATATAAAAACGGAGGACTATGAAATGAAAGCAACAGGTATTGTGAGACGAATAGATGATCTTGGCAGGGTTGTCGTACCTAAGGAAATCCGCCGTACGCTGCGGATCCGGGAAGGCGACCCGCTGGAAATTTTCACAGACAGGGAAGGCGAAATTATATTAAAAAAATATTCCCCCATCGGGGAGCTCGGTATTTTTGCCGGACAATACGCCGAAAGCCTGGCTCAGACCACGGGCTGTCTTGTCTGTGTCAGCGACCGTGATCATATCATTGCCGCCGCCGGAAATGGGAAGCGGGAATATGACGGGAAACCGATCAGCCAGCAGCTGGAACATATGATAGATGAACGGAGCCATCATGTATCTGCCAGAAACGACAAAGATTTCGTCAGAATTACACTGGATGACCAGGCGGATTATCAGACCCAGGCGATCAGCACAATTATCAGCGAAGGCGATGCAGTAGGCGCTGTCATTCTCTGCAGCCGGGATGATAAAGAAACTTCCGGAGCCACCCAGGAGAAGCTGGTACAGACTGCCGCAGGATTTCTTGGAAAACAGATGGAACAGTAAAACCGGACAGGCTGCCTCTCATATGCGGCAGCTTTTTTTATAAATCATTTTCTCAATAACTTAATCACTGGAAATGATATGATTGATTCACAGCACCGGGGAGCCGCCAATGACCTCCCGGTGCCGGACTCGGCTGCATGCACAACTAATTTTCCCGAAGCGCTGAATCATCCGATTCTGTCTGGGAAAGAATGATTTCTGTTCCCAGACAGAAAGAATATATATCCTCATATCCATCATCCGGAATTTCTTCCTCTTCTTCCAGCTGGGGATAAACCCAGACATAAAACCGGAAATCCTCTTCATAATCAATATAAAATCCCTCTTCTACGGTGTGCCACTGGCTTTCTCCTTCCAGCTCGAAAGAATTCATATAATCCTGCAGAATTTTCCGGAGCGAAAGCTCTTCCATGGCTGCCATATACGCATCGGTTTCATAAGAATCTGTCTCCATCACAACCTGAAGGACCTGCCCGCTGACAGAATTTATGTTAAGATTGATCATGATCCCCTCGCCCGAAAAACTGATATTCCAGTATCCATACATACTTTCTGCAAGCTGCTGTCCCCGGTTCTCCTGGTTTATCTGATACAGGATCGCCAGACTTTCCTCCCCCTCCTGTTCAATTGTATCATAGACAAAGCTCTCGTCCCCCATTTCTCCAGTACAAAGCTGGGCAGACACTTCCTCAAACTGTATGGTATGGTTTTCATCTGGAAACGCATACGCAGCGCAGAATGCTTCCACCCATTCCTGTCCGGTCTCAATAGCCTCCTGCATTGTCATCTGCCGTCCATATGGCTCATGCGGAACCGCGTCTGCGACGAAATAATTCCTGAATAATATATCCGACAATTCTTTCTCCGTCAGCTTTGAACGTTCTTCCTCTTCCTGCCCGGAATCCTCCGTTTCCTCCTGGGCAGTGCTCAGACTGCCTCCCTGTGACAGCAGATTATCCTGCCTCTTATCCAGCATTCTCTGCATAATCCAGTACCCGGAAAATACCAGAAAACATCCTGTTATAATTGCCACGAGAGAAAAAACGCGGGCTCTGAATTTTTTCCTGTTTTTCCCGCCGTTCATACGCTCTCTCCCTTCTCCTGCATATCAGCACAGGGCAGGATCACATTCACCCGGGTTCCCTCTCCCGGTATACTGGTGATCTCAAGTTCCCCATGATGCAGTTCCACAATACGGCTGACCAGACTGAGCCCAAGTCCCGCGCCGTGCTGCTTCCGTGCCCGGGACTTGTCCACCATGTAAAATGCTTCCGTAATCCTTGAAAGCTCCTCCTCCGGAATTCCCTTTCCATTATCCGCCACCGTAATCCGGTATCCATTATTTCCCCTGCAGCCTTCCAGCAGAATTCTGCTGCAGTCTGCTTTTTTCGCATTATCAATCAGATTCAGAAGCACCGTCTTCATCAGATCATAATCGATTCTGATATAGGCTTCTTCCGCATGGCATACCAGATCAATTTCTTCCTCCCGGAGGATTACATCCAGGCCATTCACTGCATCTTCCAGAAATTCGTTGGCCAGGACATCTACCAGCGGAATCTCCTGGTGATTCAGCACAGTCAGATCCATCATTTTCAGAGCCATGGCCTCTAGCCGCATTCCCTCATTCCAGATATACCAGGCCGCGTTTTTCACCTCTTCCCGGGGAAGCTCCTTCTGGTAAATCATATCCGCATATCCGATCACTGAAGTCATCGGGGTTTTCAGTTCATGAGCAAAATTTGCCACAAAATCTTCTTTCCGCTGTACCGCATCCTTTAACTCCATGACCTTGTCCTCCACAGCGCCAGCCATCCGGTTAAAACTCTCCGCCAGATCACCGACCTCTCCCTTCTGCCGGATATCCAGACGCTCATGATAATTTCCATCGGCAATCCGGTCCGCGGCGCCGGCCATCTTCTCCAACGGCCGGGCAAGAAGAGCCGAGATTACCAGAACCAGTATCATGGCTGCCGCCATGGCCAGAAGCAGGCAATTCAGAAAATAACCCTTCAACACATTCTGTTGTTCTATGACAGGCGTGATATCTGTCTGTGTGATAAAGTCCAGATCCCGGTCCGCCAGAGCAATCCTGCTGCCTATCAGAATATAACAGGATCCGTCTTCGTTCACCACCTGGTATTCTGTCTCACTGGCCGACATCTCCCCAAAAGGCAGATCATCAAACGCCTGGCTCCCGGAATACAGCACCGTCCCATCCTCATCCCGGAAGCAGACAGGATCTTCCATATTCCGGCTTAATTCTTTCAGATATAATTCCGGATCCTGATCCGCGTTATCCATAAGGCTGTTAAACTCCTCCTCATCGGCGATGAGATCCGCCTGTACCGAAAACTTGTCAAACTGATACTGACGCAGGGCAAATTCAAGCTCCCTCTGGACACTGGTTTCCAGTGAATGGGACAGCAGAAAATACCCGGCAATCAGAAAGGCCACGCTGAATACCGCCATGACACTGAGAAAAATTTTAGCCGCCAGACGCATACTGCTCCTCCTTCCTCCGGATCCGGTGATATTCTACTCTTCCAGACGGTATCCGATCCGGAATACCGTTTTTATCTGATTCTCAAGGCCGAGTTTTTTTCTCAGCCTCTGGATATGGGTATCCAGAGTTCTGGTTTCTCCCACAAAAGGCTCCTTCCAGACCTTTTCATAAAGCCTGTCCCGGTATAATGCGATATTTTTATTTCTCACCAGCTCTACCAGAAGATCAAACTCCTTCATGGTCAGATCCACATTCTTTCCGTTTTTCATCACCTGTCTGGACTCCATATTAACAGACAGATCCGCAAAGTACAGCATCTGGTTGTTTTTTCTCACACGGCGCAGTACAGCCTCCACCCGGGCCAGCAGCTCGCCGATCTGGAAGGGTTTTACCACATAATCATCCGCTCCCAGCTTCAGCCCTTTCACACGATCCTTCAGATCCCCCTTTGCTGTCAGAAAAATCACCGGAGTTCCCGTAGGCTTTATATACTCCAGAAGCTCATATCCGTTAATTACCGGAAGCATGATATCCAGAAGCACCAGATCATACATATTTTTTTCTATATAATTGGCGCCCTCTTTTCCATCATATGCGCATGTACAGTGATACCCTTCCGCAGTAAGATTCATATGTATCAGGTTTGAAATTGCGGCGTCGTCCTCCACAATCAGAATATTTATCATAAAACTTCTCCTTGTATCTTATTTTCTTAACAGGTATTTTACCTGTGTACCATCATACCATATCCGCCGGAAGAATTCCTCAGGTTATTTGAATTTATAACAGGATACAGTCTGCGATAAAACATATTATAGAGAAAACTTGTCACATAAATGTTTCATATTACTGCCTGGGCAAAAAGAGAACAGCCGGATTCACACCTGTCTGTGAATCCGGCTGCCAGAGCTGCCGTATTTCCGGCCGGAGATATTTATATGTTTTTCATCAGGTTTACCATCTCAATGGCGGAGCACGCCACATCATAACCTTTATTTCCTGCTTTTGTTCCGGCGCGCTCAATGGCCTGCTCAATATTATCTGTAGTAACTACTCCGAACAATACCGGCACTCCGGTCTGAAGTCCGACTGCTGCAATCCCTTTACTGGTTTCAGCGCAGACCAGATCATAATGACTGGTGGCGCCTTTGATCACTGCTCCCAGACACAGAACCGCGTCATATTTTCCGGACTCCGCCATCTTTTTTGCCACGATCGGAAGCTCAAAGGCCCCGGGAACCCAGGCCAGATCAATATCGTCATCATTCACTCCATGACGGATCAGAGCATCCTGTGCTCCTCCGATCAGCTTTGAAACAATAAACTCATTGAAACGGGACGCCACAATCCCGATTTTCATACCTTCCGCAACAACTTTTCCTTCTAATACTCTCATAATCCGTCTCCTTTTCTTTCATTTATTTATAATCTGTCATATGCTGCATTCTGTCCTGTTTTGTCTTTAAGTAAAAATAATCAAACTTCTGGGCCCTGATCTGGATAGGGACACGCTCTTCAATGGTAATTCCATACCCGGAAAGTCCTGTGATTTTTTTCGGATTATTGGTCAGAAGACGCAGCCGCTTTGCTCCGATATCACACAAAATCTGGGCTCCAATCCCATACTCTCTCATATCTGCCGGGAATCCAAGCCGGATATTGGCGTCCACTGTATCATATCCCTGTTCCTGAAGTTCATAAGCCTTCAGCTTGTTGATCAGACCGATTCCGCGGCCTTCCTGGCGCAGATAAAGCAGTACGCCACGGCCTTCCCGGGCAATTGCTTTCATCGCCTCATGCAGCTGGTCCCCGCAGTCACAGCGCTCAGAACCAAACACATCTCCGGTAAGGCACTCGGAATGCACCCGGCAGAGTACCGGCTCGCCATCAGCCACATCCCCCATCACCAGAGCAACATGATGCTCTCCGTTCACTTTATTCTGGTAACCATAAATGGTAAATTCGCCATATTTTGTCGGTAGTTTTGCTGCCGCCTCCCGCTGGACCAGACTCTCATTCCGCATCCGGTATTCAATCAGATCCGCAATGGTCGTCACCACCAGTCCCAGACGATCCGCAAACTCCAGAAGCTCTGTCGTCCGCATCATGGTGCCGTCCTCCCGCATAATTTCGCAGCAGAGGCCACAGGGCTTTAACCCTGCCAGACGGCACAGATCAACCGTTGCCTCCGTATGCCCGTCCCGCACCAGCACGCCGCCTTCTTTTGCCCGCAGCGGAAACATATGTCCCGGCCTGCGGAAATCCGTAGGTTTTGCATCATCTTCCACGACCTTAAGCGCAGTATAGGAACGCTCTGCCGCCGAAATACCTGTTGTTGTATCCACATGATCAATGGAAACCGTAAATGCAGTACAGTGATTATCCGTATTATTTGCTACCATCTGCTCCAGTTCCAGCTTATCGCACAGTTCTCCACTCATAGGCATACAGATCAGCCCCTTTGCCTCACTGGCCATCAGATTCACATTTTCCTGGGTCGCAAACTCGGCTGCACAGATGAGATCTCCCTCATTTTCTCTGTCCGGATCATCAATCACCAGCACGACCTTTCCCTGCCGGATTGCCTCCAGCGCTTCCTCGACAGTTCCTGTTTTTTTTGCCATTTTATTAACCACCTTTCCCTGTTCTGATTTCTCCTGATTTAAAAACCATATTGTCTTAAAAACTCCTCTGTAATATGGCTCTCCTTCTTTTCTTCTCTGCCGGCCGTCACGGGATGGGTCAGCAGTTTTTCTACATATTTTCCGATGATGTCACATTCCAGATTCACCAGATCTCCCACTTTCCGGTCCTGCAGCGCCGTCACCTGGCGGGTATGGGGAATCACCGATACCTTAAAACACTCCTCGTCCACATAGGCCACAGTGAGGCTGATTCCGTCAATGGTAACAGATCCTTTCTCCACAATATACCGGAGAATCCCCGGCTTCGCAGCCACAGTAAACCAGACAGCGTTATCATCTGCCTCAATCCGCTGCACTGTCCCGGTTCCGTCAATATGTCCCGATACAATGTGTCCTCCGAATCTGCCGTCCGCCGGCATGGCCCGTTCCAGATTCACCCGGTCTCCCTGGCTGAGCTGTCCCAGTGAACTGCGGTTCATGGTTTCAGCCATCACATCCGCCGTATAGTAACTGCTGCCCATGGATGTCACCGTCAGGCAGACGCCGTTCACTGCTATACTGTCGCCTGTTCCCGAACCCTTCAGCACCTCCCGGCACCCAATCGTCAGTACACAGGAATGCTTTCCTCTGCGGATTCCCTGTATAGTTCCCACTTCTTCAATCAGGCCCGTAAACATAATCTCACCCTCTCTCCTATTCTTCATATACCGGATACCCACTGATCAGAATATCCTCTCCCAGATACTCTATCTTCATATCCTTTAAATGAACCGCCTCGGACATTCTGGAAGCGCCTATGCCGGAAACCGGCGTCGGGGCATCCATGCCCCCGATCAGCTTACCGGAAATATAAGCGCAGACTTTGCTGACAATTCCCTCCTGCAGCGCCGAGGAGTTCACTGTTCCGCCGCCCTCCAGAAGAATACTGTCAATCTTCTGCTGGCCCAGAATTTTCATGAGTTCCTTTAAGTTAACTCCATGAGCCCCTTCGGTGGGAATCAGCCTTACGCCTGCCTTCTCCAGCATGGCCGCCTTTTCCTTAATCCGGCCTGTCTCCATGGCGTTTTCCGTACAGGCAACAATTGTCGGAATTTCCCGGGCGGTACAAACAAGACGGCTCTCCAGCGGAATCCGCAGATTGCTGTCGCAGACAATCCGTACCGGATCTGCTCCTTCCGCCACACGGCAGTTCAGCATGGGATCATCTGCCAGAACTGTTCCGATTCCCACCATGATACCCATATACCGCTTCCGGAGCTGATGTACATGATTCCGGGCAGTCTCACCGGTCACCCATCTGGAATCACCTGTGGCACAGGCAATCTTTCCGTCCAGGGACATGGCATATTTCATCACTACAAAAGGCGTCCCGGTTTCCATGTAATGGTAAAATACCTCATTCAGCATCCTGCATTCTTCTTCCAGAATTCCTGTCTCCACAGCAATTCCCGCATTCCGCAGAATCTGTACGCCTTTCCCGGCCACCAGGGGATTGGAATCCATACTTCCCACAAATACGCGTGCAATCTTCTTTTCGATAATAATCTCCGTACATGGCGGCGTCTTCCCGTAATGACAGCAGGGTTCCAGGGTTACATACAGATCAGCACCCGCAGGATCTTCTTTGCAGTGAAGCAGCGCGTTCCGCTCGGCGTGAAACTCTCCATATCTTTCATGATATCCTTCACTGATGATTTTTCCGTCCTTTACAATCACACAGCCCACCATGGGATTGGGATTCGTATACCCCTCCCCCTTCCGGGCCAGTTCCAGGGCCCTGCGCATGTAATCTTCTTTTGTCATAAAATTACACTTCCTTTCCTGTATGAAAAACTTCAAAGTACGGTTCCTGCTGAGACTGCCGGAGACTTTCTGCCGTATGTAAAAATATTGCGGACAACAAAAAGCCCCCGAGAAAAATCCCAGGGGTTTTATTCCACAATACATAAACATTTCAATTAAAATAAAAATGCTTCTTCCATCCAGACTATACTGTCGGCTCTGGAATACTCACATCTTCCTGATGTGATCCACCAGATCAACGCTTGCGCGCTCGCGGGCTGTACCGCCGGTCGGGAATTCCCACCTGCCGGATCTCTGAGTTCCGGAGGCTGGTCACCCTGCCCTGAAGTTTCTCTACGGAAACTATAATAGCACAGTCAGAGGCGTAATACAAGAGCAGATTTCAATTTATCAGAGAACGATCAGTTCCATTTCCGGAGCATTTTTATGGAACGCTC
>CAYLWI010000005.1:0-3227 GCA_964387345.1 uncultured Eubacterium sp.
AATATATTGCTGCAAACTATTAATATAAGAGTTTTTTAAGTATGCTGCATCTGTTCCTTCAAGCAAGCTCAATGCCGCAACACGGTGCTTCTCCAAAACCTGCGGTGCATCATTTCTTAATAACAATTCAGATAATCCGGGGAAATAATCTGATACAATTTCAATTCCCACATCCAGGGACTCATAAGCATAGATATTTATTAAATAGGGATAATTTAAAACAGTCTCAACCAATGCATCAGTTGTCATATCTTGAACCTCAGATAAAGACACTTCACATGAGTCTTCACGTTCTTCTGGCGTCATATTATCCCATTCACTGCTTCCAGGTAAAACTTCATAAACATGAGCCTTATTAACTTGCTGTTGGTTCAGTTCTGTGGCCGATACAGAAAAAGCAGAACCGGAAAAAAATATTGTAGCTATTAAAATAATAAATATTTTTTTTGTATTTTGTTTCATAAAGTAAACCCCTCCTTAATTTATAAAAACAATACTCACCTGCCATCTATTATTTACTTAGCACATTGGATTCATCCCCTTTAAGTTTATTTTCTTAAAATAGTTAATTCTAACAATTATACCTATTAAATAAATTTTTTATTTTACATGTCAATAATGACATACTCCAGATTTCGATTTTTTGCCATTTCTGTATTGCTCTGGTTCCTTGCATTTTGCTCTTCTTCAGTAAAACTTCTTATCTGATAAAAACAACTTCTTGCACAGCTATAAGATATAACGCAATAATTATTTTCAGAAGTTTCAAAAACATAGTTTATAATTCCAGAATTAAGTATCCGATTATCTGTTACAAGATACTCAATCCTGCCACTAATTAATGTTTTTGATCCAAGATAAGAGGAAGCCTTACTTCTGGCAGCATCATATAATTCCCGGTATAACTCTGTATCTTCTATTACAGAATCGGAGTAATCTGAAACATCATTATCTCCATAATTCAACATATCTACATGTCCATCCTGCAGATTCACAGCTGCAAAATAATATTGACTGCTGTTTTCATCAGCAGAAAATGTGATATAATCGGTTGTAAATGTATTATGATCCCCATCCAGAGCCTGTTCATATTCAATCTTCATATTCATTGATTCTGTATTAATTCCATATACTCTTTCTAGTTTCTCTCCAGATAGTCGTATTGCTTCTTCTTCAGTGATCTCAGAAACCTGCTGATATTCATCTGTAACATCCTGGCTCAACAGGCTATACTCCCTTTTGAAACGAAAATCAATAAGTTCCAGAAGCTGTTCATCGCTTAATTTTCCTTCTGGAAGATAGAAGGTACTTGTTTCTGGCAGAAAACAAACACGATCAGAAATAATTTCATCTGTATCTGTTATCTGATATACTTCACCCTCTGGAAAGAGCCCCTCATTCTGGTATTTATCCATCAAAATTTCCATTCTGGCTTTTTCTTCGTCACTTAATATGCGGGAAAAAGAATCTGCATTGGCATATGTTGCCTGCTCGGCAAATATATCTTTATCCTCTTCTGAAAGGTCCTGCATTCTTTGCTGAACATAATTGATCGCGGCATACGCTCCTCCGGCTGCAGCTGCCACAACACATATAATAATAAATGTAGCAACCCATTTGTTAAATCGGCTCGGATAAAACAAGTTTTTCTTTTTAGAAACCAGATTTCTATAGTCTTCCATGTAATATTCTACCTGGTTTTTCACCATAGTTTTATATGATTCTGGCAGATTCATTTTTTTCTCTTTTATATATGAACGAATTAAACCATCTGCCTTTTTTTCCGAATAACTCATATTGTCTGTCTCCTCTCATTCTTAATAATTCCAGCGAGTATTTTCCTTCCTTTAGAAAGTCTTGTTTTTACAGTCCCTTCAGCAATTCCAATCATTCTGCTGATTTCCTTAACAGAAAATCCCTGGTAATAATAAGCAATCAATATTATTCTGATCTCGTATGGTAGTTCAATAATGACAGGCCATAATTCATCACTTCTGAAAGTCTGAATTTCTATATATTTTTCCGGGGCTTCTGTTAAAATTACCTTACTATTTCTTGCATAAATTTCTTTTGATACATTAATCACAATTCCGATCAGCCATGAACGTGCTTTATTTTTCTCTTTCAGCTTATGCCAGTTTTCAAACGCACGTACAATACTTTCACTGACAGCATCTTGAGATTCGATATCACTTCTTAGAATAGAATATGCCATACGGTACATATCTTCCTGGTTATTCAGAATCAATTCTGCTACTTTATCATACAAACTTCTTTTCATAAGATCCGAGATTAAGCTCCTTTATCAATATAATTCCAGTATTATATTTTTGTAAAATTTGTTCTTTTATATATTAGTGAGATTTAGGGGGCGATTGGTTTTCGAATTTTCAATATTAATCATTTTTAAGCTTATTGCGGTCAAATATGCACTTTTCTATCAGATTATTTATATTTCTTTTAATAAAATCGGTGATTTCTTTACGCCAAAGTGCTCCAGGGTTCGAATGCCAACAAAAGCAAGGCCTTCCAGTGAATGGCAGCTCTTCAATTTCATCCAGAAGAATTGTTCCTCCCTCTGCCTGTTCAAAAACACCTTTTTCCCCACCTCGTTTTGCGCCGGTAAAAGCACCTTCCTCATAACCGAAACATTCAGATTCCAGAAGTTCCTGTGATATTGCAGCACAATTTACTTTAACAAAAGGTTTATCATATCTTTTGCTATATTTTACAATCGCGCCCGATAATACTTCCTTTCCTGTTCCGGCCACGAATAATGTAACATTCAGCTGATCACAAATTTTCTAAAGTCAATGTAGTCTTCCTTATACCGTGTTATTTCAGAAAATATTTTCGCAACCATCACTTTCAACTGTTTTTTAATCGCATTTCCGCAGGCCTCCTCATTTATGAGGATCCATATTACAATAATTTACCATACTTTTTCAGTCCACTAATCAAAAAACGATGCATAAGCACGTTCCCATGCTCATGCATCGTTTCAACTCAGCAAATATTATTTTATCCCAGCGCCTGCGCTGCTTTCTCCAGTTCCTCCCGGATGTGGATATGCTGGGGACAGGCTTCTTCGCACTTTCCACACTTAATACACTCAGACGCACTCTTCAGTCCATGGCCTCCCACCAGCCACTCCTCCTGGTGTTTTGCCATTCCCTTATCCCCATACAGGGTCAGATAATTCATAGACGTAAATGTTCCGGAAATCC
>CAYLWI010000005.1:3327-44484 GCA_964387345.1 uncultured Eubacterium sp.
CCCTTATCCCCATACAGGGTCAGATAATTCATAGACGTAAATGTTCCGGAAATCCGGCTTAATTCTTCCTGTGCTTTTTTGATCACTTCCTCCTGTGCCGCTGACAATCCGTTAAAATTCTTCATATAGGAAAGATTGTCCTTCATCTGCTCCACACTGCTCATGCCGGAAAGAACCGTAATGACGCCCTCAAGATTCGCGGCAAAGCGGACTCCCCAGGAAGCTACGGAATGCTCCGGCTCTGCTTCTTTGAAAATCTTCTGTACCGGCTCCGGTGGCGTAGCCAGCATACCGCCCTTCACCGGCTCCATAATTACTACCGGCTTATTGTGTTTTCTTGCAACCTCTTAACAGGCTCTGGACTGGATCGCCGGGTTCTCCCAGTCCGCGTAATTGATCTGAAGCTGCACAAACTCCATCTCCGGATGGGCCGTCAGAATGGCGTCCAGTTCCTCCGGGGTAGAATGGAAGGAAAATCCCATATGATCCTCCCTCTATTTCATTGCTTCTTCCGCCCAGTTTTTCAGTTCCTTTTCACCGGCGGATAAAGAAAATCTTCTTCCTTCTTTCAGTACCGCGCCCGGACAGGAACCGGCCAATTCCCGGTTTGTATTTCCCATTCCGCTGGAACCCGAAGTCGCGAAGGGAATCACAGTCCTGCCGGACAGGTCATACTGCTCCAGAAATGTATTGATAATTGTGGGAGCCACATACCACCAGATGGGAAAGCCCACAAAAATACAGTCATACTGACCCATATTTTCTACCTTCCCTGTGATTTCCGGACGGAAGGACTTGTCCTTCATCTCCACACTGCTGCGGCTCTGTGAATTTGTCCAGTCCAGATCTGCGGTTGTGTAGGGCACAGCCGGACAGATCCTGTAGAGATCCGCGCCGATACTGCCCGCCAGCTTCTTTGCCAGGCCCTCTGTCACGCCGCTTGCCGAAAAATAGGCTACTAATATTCTGCTCATTGTTATTTCCTCCTGTTCTTTAATAAAATCAGCCATCCGCAGTCTGATGACCCTTCAATTTCCCCCGAGTCAGTGATTCCCCAGAATACAGTTCACAATCATGCGCACCTGATCCTCCACCGTCAGCATCGGGTAGTCCAGTCCCGCCAGCTGCATGGCTTCCATCTGCTTCTCTGTAGCTGTCGTATAGGGGTAAACGCCATACACAAAGGGAAAAAAAGCATACGGAAACTCCCTGAGCGCCTCCAGTTCCGGCGCCGGCCGTACTTTCTGCAGGCACCGGTCTACCAGATCCAGAGTTCTCCGGTACTCTCCCTTAAACTCCGCCAGACATTCCAGCCTGGAATTCTCCTCGATCTCAAACATATTCATGGAAAGAAGCTTCAGCATCTGTCCCCGTCTGGAAAGGGTCTCCGCGAGAAGATCCGCAAGTCCTTCCGCCGTCATGAAATCATTTCCATCCACCGCCTGGGAAAGCTCCCGGTTCCAGCTTTCATATTCCCGCTGGAGCAGAGCCAGAAAAATCTCTTCTTTTGTCTGGAAATAGTTGTAGACTGACGTACGGGTAAAAGAGATTACATTCCCGATTTCCTTAATAGTAATCTCTTTAAAGCTCATGGTCTTATAAAGTTCCGCACAGGCGTCAATAATTTCTTTTCTTCTGGCTTCTGTAAGTTCTTTCGATCCCTTTGGCATAATCGTTCTCCCGTTTCCATGGCTTCTGTTCTGACACCGCGTCATCATAGTAAGTGTAAAACAAAACTGACACTGCGTCAACACTTTTGACATTGTGTCAGTTTTTTAGTAAAGGGAAGCCATGAGTCGTGCTTTTCCTTTCATCAGACTGGTCAGGGTCTGACATATAACAACAGTTCCGTAGTGTTTTTCCTGTCCCTCAATTTTACAAATCCAGTTCCTCCAGCTCGTCCAGCCAGATCCGGGCGCTGGCGTCCGAAGGCATCCGCAGATCGCCCCGGGGGGATACCGCCACGGTTCCTACCTTCGGCCCGTCCGGCAGACAGGATCTCTTGAAATGCTGGCTGAAAAACCTCCGGTAAAAAGTTATCAGCCATTTTTTTATGGTTTTATCATCATAAACTCCGGCAAAGGCATAACCGGTCAGCCGGAAAATCTTTTTCGGCGTACACCCGAACCTCAGTACATAGTACAGGAAAAAATCATGAAGCTCATAGGGTCCCACAATATCCTCTGTCTTCTGGGAAATCTTTCCATCCTCCGGCGGCAGAAGTTCCGGGCTGACCGGAGTGTCCAGCACATCTGACAGAACCCTCTCCAGTTCCGCGCTCCGGCAGGTATCCGCATACCAGCGCACCAGATGACGCACCAGCGTTTTCGGCACAGAAGCGTTGACCCCGTACATAGACATATGATCTCCGTTATAAGTCGCCCAGCCCAGGGCCAGTTCAGACATATCCCCGGTTCCGATCACCATGCCCCCCAGACGGTTGGCAATATCCATCAGAATCTGGGTCCGCTCCCTGGCCTGCCCGTTTTCGTAAGTGACATCATGGACACTCTCATCCTGGCCGATATCCCGGAAATGAATCCGCACCGCGTCCACAATACTGACCTCACGCAGGCTGGCTCCCAGAGATTTTATAAGACTCAGCGCATTTTCATAAGTCCTGTCTGTGGTGCCGAACCCCGGCATGGTAACGGCTATAATTCCACTGTGATCCATATCCAGGAGATCAAAAGCTTTTGCCGTGACCAGCAGCGCCAGCGTGGAATCCAGCCCGCCGGAAATTCCCACGACAGCAGTTCTGCTGCCGGTATGCTCCAGCCTCTTCTTCAGTCCCATGGCCTGGATCATGAAAATTTCCTGGCACCGCTTATCCCTGTCTTCCTTCTTTCCGGGAACAAAAGGCGCCGGATCCACAAAACGTGTCAGCTCTGTTTTTGTCTTTTCCAGGTCAAAATCAACGATCTGGTAAGCGGTATCGGATCTTCCGTAGGTAGACATCCTTCTGCGTTCCTCACAGAGACGCTGTATATCAATCTCAGAATAGATACTTTCATTGATAAATCTGGCAGACTCCGCCAGGATCGTTCCATTTTCCGCAATCAGATTATGGCCGGAATAAACCACATCCTGGGTGGATTCCCCATCTCCCGCGCTGCAGTAAAGATAGCCGCAGATCAGGCGGGCCGACTGTCCGCCCACAAGATTTCTCCGGTAAACATCCTTCCCGGTTGTCTCGTCGCTGGCCGACAGGTTCACCAGCAATGTGGCTCCCGCCATGGCATGTCCTATGCTGGGCGGATCCGGCGCCCACAGATCCTCGCAGATCTCCGCACCGATCTTCAGTCCCGGCATCCGGCGGCAGGAGAACAGCAGCCGCGTTCCCATGGGAACCACATGCCGCCCGTCCAGACAGATCTCCACAGGCGCCTCCATTCCCCGCGTGAAATGACGCTGCTCATAGAACTCATTGTAGGTGGGAATATGGGTCTTGGGAACCAGCCCCAGGATCTGCCCCCGGCAGAGAGCCGCCGCCACATTGTAAAGCTTACCCCGGTATTCCACCGGAAGGCCCACAAATACAATGGTGTCCATATCTTCAGTCTTTGCGGCGATTTCCAGGAGAGCCTTTCTGGCTTCCGACAGAAGCAGCTCCTGAAAAAACAGATCGCCGCAGGTATACCCTGTAATACAGAGCTCCGGAAAGACCATCACTTTCGCGCCCTCCGCGGCCGCCAGATCCATCAGCTCGCAGATTTTTTCTTTATTATATTTCGGATCCGCCACCCTTACCTTCGGCGTAAGGACAGCAGTTTTTATAAATCCATTCTCCATATTGCTTCCTTTCCCCGGGTTTCCGGCTTTCTTTCCTGCCGGATTCAGCTCCCCTGCTTTTTCAGAATCGTCTTCAGATCTTCCACTGAAAATGTATAGGCAGAATTACAGAAATCACACTTCACTTCCGCAGGCTTTCCATCACTAATCATTTCTTTCAGGTCTTTACGCCCCAGACTGATCAACACCTTTTCTACCCGTTCCCTGGAACAGTTACAGGAAAAAGAAGCCGAAATACGCTCCGTGATTTCCAGTCCGAAATCTCCCAGTATATACTCCAGCAGACTCTCCGGCGTATGCCCCTGCTCCAGAAGAGCTGTCACAGATGCCATCTCCCCGATCTTCTTTTCCAGAGTATCAATGATTTTCTCATCTGTAAAAGGAAGAAGCTGGATAATAAAACCGCCTGCCTGCTTTACTGTGTTATCCTTATTCATCAGCACTCCGAGCCCCACAGATGAGGGCACCTGCTCCGATGCGGCAAAATAATAAGTCAGATCCTCAGCAATTTCACTGGTCTGTAACACAGTCTGCCCGCTATATGGTTCTTTCATCCCCATATCTTTTATGACAGTCATGACTCCGGGTCCTACAGCGCCGCCCACATCCAGCTTTCCTTTGCCATTCGGCGGAAGCATGACATCCGCTTTCAGCGGATATCCTTTGACATGACCATGGGAATCCGCAGTAACTGTCATCCCTCCCATAGGACCGGCAGATCTGATCTGGATGGTCAGAAGATCCTGATCCCCCTTCATCATAACTCCCATCATGGCTCCGCCGGTCAGCAGCCGTCCCAGCGCCGCTGTAACCACAGGACTGGTATTATGCCGCTGTCTGGCTTCCTCAGCAATTCCTCCCGACGTAATGGCAAAAGCCCGGATCGCGCTTCCGGCCGCCGTTGCCCTTACAATATAATCACTGTACATTTCCTATGACTCTCCTCCCTCCGGTTCCGGTTTGCCGGATTCCCTGGCCACAAAACAGACCCGCTCACAGTCCGGCTCCGGTTCCTCTTTTGTATTTTCTCCATAAACAGCCAGAAGCTCCAGCCCCGACGCTCTGATCAGTTCCTTTATCTGATCTGTTTCATAAGCCTTCTGATAATGAAACTCTTCGATTCTCTCATACAGACCGTTTTCCCGCTGCACAAAAAAAGTCATCGCGTATTCATTGATACGGGATTCCTCATCAAAATAATTTTCCCAGATAAAGCATTCTTCCTTCCGGGTCTCGCAGATGACAGAATCCCCCAGGATCTGACGATACTTATAGAGAGTATTCATATCACAGATAAAAATCCCCCCGGGATCCAGATAATTATTAACCAGGGAAAAGACCTGACGCAGTTCCTCCGGTTCCAGAATATAATTCAGAGAATCGCAGACACAGATTACGGCCCGCACGGTCCCGTACAGTTCAAATTCCCGCATATCCTGCTGGAGATAAAGAATGGATATATCATCCTTCTCCGCCTCCCTTGCGACCTCCAGCATTTCTCCGGACAGATCCACGCCGATCATATCATATCCTCTCTGCCTCAGAAGACGGGTCAGCTTTCCTGTCCCGCATCCCAGATCCAGCACCAGGCCGTCCTCAATTCCGTTTTCTTTTAATATCCCGCAGATGTAGTCACACCACGCCTCATAAGGAACATTATCCATAAAAGCGTCATACACCTGCGCAAATCCGGTATATGCTTCCATTCCGCCATTCTCCTCTTTAACAGAATCCCGTAATCTTCAGCTGAAGCCGGGGTACGGAATAATATGTATCAATCTCCGGGTAATAAGAGAAATGCAGGGATACAGACTGTGTACATCGTCCCGACATTACATCCTCCGCCGCGGCTTCTCCGTATTTTTCCGCAATCAGCTGACCCAGTTCCGCAGATTCTCCAAAATAAACGGCATCCATTACCTTTCCCTGCTGACTTTCCAGACGCATCCGGATCACTCTTCCCTCTTTCCCGAGAATTTTCAGACTCCGGATCACCAGATTCCGGTCTGCAAACACAGGCTTTTCATTTCCCTTTCCAAAGGGTTCCAGAAGCTCCAGCTGCCGGACCAGCTCCGGATAAAGATAATCCACCGGCATGGGCACGTCCACAGTCACCCTGGGCTGCAGATCTTTTTCCGTGAGAGATGTCTTTTCATTCAGTTCCCTCCGCAGACGTTCAATATCCTCCTCTTTCATGGAAAATCCGGCGGCCATGGGATGTCCTCCAAATTTTGTAAAAAGCTCCCTGCACTTACACATTTCCTCATACATGGAATATCCTTCAATGGACCTGGCGGATCCCTTTACCCCCTCCCCGCTGCGGGTCGCCACAAAAGCGGGTCGGTAATAGGCCTCCCGGATCCTTCCGGCCACAATTCCCGCCAGACTTTCATGGCAGTCCGGAAGAAAGACAACCAGAACCTTGTCCCTGTCATAACGCTCTCTCTCAATCAGATCCTCTGCCTGCTGCACTGCCTGGGCAGTCATCAGCTTCCTGCTGGCATTCAGCTCCACGATTTCCCGGGCCATGACAGCAGCCCGGACCGGATCCTCACAAAGCAGAAGCTGCAGCGCGAGCCGTGCAGTCTCCAGGCGTCCGCTGGCATTGAGACAGGGACCCAGGATAAATCCGATATGGTAACTTTTCAGTTTCTTTTCTCCAAGGTCGTTCTGCAGAATCAGCGCCCGCATACCGGTATTTTCCGTGTGCTGCAGCATATCCAGTCCCAGACGCACCAGAATCCGGTTCTCTCCCTGGAGATCCATGACGTCGCCCACCGTGGCAAATCCGGCGTTCTCAATAAAGATATCTGCCTCTGAAACAGGAATCCCTGCCTGTTCATAAAGCACCTGGACAAATTTAAACGCCACGGCCGCCCCGCACAATCCCTTAAAAGGATAAGCGCAGTCCTGCTGCTTCGGATTTACCACCGCGTCCGCCGCGCTGCGGATCTGGCGCCGGCCATTTGCCGTCTCTTCAAAAGGCGCCTCGTGATGATCTGTCACCACCACCGTCATTCCCATTTTTTTTGCAAGGGCAATCTGTTCTATGGCTGAAATCCCGTTATCACAGGTCAGGATTGTATCCACCCCGTCACGGAAAGCCCGGGTCACCAGATGTTCATTCAGACCGTATCCATCCTGGATCCGGTCGGGAATCACAAAATCCGCCGCAGCCTCCAGACGCCGCAGCCCCTTCAGAAGGATATACGTGGACTGGATTCCATCTATATCATAGTCCCCGATAATCCTTATTTTTTTTCTTTCCCGGATCTTCCCCAGAATAATCTCTGCCGCCAGATCAATATCCTTCAGAAGATGGGGATCATAAAGATCTTCCCTTGTCCCATGGAGGTATAGTTCCATTTCGCCAATCTCCGTAAGTCCCCGGTTTCTCATAATTCTGGCAATCACCGGATCAATTCCGAAATGCTTCCCGATTCCGTTAAAATCCGCTTTTTTTGCGGCTATGACCCATTTTGCATTCAATCTTTTCCCTCTGTTCCCAAAAAAAGGAGACTGAAAAGCCTCCTTGTCCAATCAATTCTTTCTGTAATTCAGCACTTATCCTACTCTTCTGTCTCCTCTGCCACAGTGGTAGTCGCCGCGTCCATCACATTCTGATAAGCGACATTTTCCGCATAGCTTAACTGCACAAAGGCCTCCCCGCCATATGAGTCATAAAACGCGTCGGCGTCATCAAACCCATAATAATAGACATAATAAGAGACAAAGTCATCAAAATCAGATACGCTGATAGAAATATCCTGATCCTCCACAATAGCCTCAAGAATCAGCTCCTGAACCAGCTGCTCCTCCAGGGTATCAGACACATAAGCCTCAAACTCTTCCTCCGTTGAATAACCATAATAAGCAGAAATATATTCTTCAAAAGTGTAGCCCACCTCATCTGCCGCTGTCTGGGTCTGGGTAATCACCTGCTGGGTTCTCTCCTCCAGCAGACCGTCCGGCAGTTCCACAGTACATCCTTCTACCAGCTGTTCCATTACCTTCGTCTGCAGATCCGCCTGCATCTCACTCTCATACTCGCTGGTCAGCACACTGGTGAAGTAAGTATTCAGCTCATCCACGGTAGACAGTCCATAACCGGAAAAGTTCTCCTCCACATAATCATCATCTATGTTGTCCAGTGTGGCCTCAGTCTCATCCATAATACCATTCACCGTTACATGGAAAACCACATCCTGCCCCGCCATATCCTCGACTGAATAATCCTCCGGGAAAGTCAGTTCCAGATCCAGGCTGTCGCCTACCTCCGCTCCGATCAGACCATCTTCAAAGCCGTCAATGAAGGTGCCCGAGCCAATAGTCAGATTATATCCTGTGGCGGAGCCTCCGTCAAACTCTTCTCCATCCATGGTACCGGTATAATCAATATTTACCACATCTCCGGACTCTACTGTGGTCTTATCCCCTTTGGTATATATGGGATAGTAGGGAAGTACCGAATTCTCAATATAGTCATTCACAGCCTCCTCTGTAACCTCATAATCAGAATCCAGTTCCACTTCCAGATTCATATAACCATCCATAAGAGTCACATAATCTGTCACATCATAGTCGGTGGACTCAAGCAGTGTCGCCGCATCAATAGTCTCTTCCTCGGATTCCGCTGATCCCGCGGTGCCGGAATCCTGTTCACATCCGCTCATCAGTGTCATTACCGCCATGCTGCCGGCCAGCAGCAGCGCAATTCTTTTTTTCATCAATATGTTTCCTTTCGCTTTTATAATTTCATAAATTACCGTATCTAACCATATCATATTTTGTGTCAAAAGAAAAGTCAGTATTCTGATTTTTTTCTTGTATTTTCTGTGAAGAGATGATAGAATATAGCAGACATTCATAAAACAGAGGACAGCTTTCTGCTGCATTTTCCGGTTCCGGACGGCTGTCTTATCCATAGAGGAGGAAGATTCGTGAACAGAACTCAATTAATCATTATCATTATCAGTGCCGCTGTGTGCGCGGTTCTCATTATTTTAATGTACCGCCTCGCCAAAAAAAATGAAAAAAAGAGGAACGAACAACAGGCCAGCATCGATCAGATGGCCCAGAATTACACTATGCTGATCATTGATAAGAAAAAGCTGCGACTAAAGGAATCGGGACTTCCCCAGCAGGTCATCGACGAGACCCCCTGGTACGCGAAACGTTCCAAGGTTCCGGTCGTTAAGGCTAAAGTAGGTCCTAAGATTGTAACACTGATCGCAGACAATGATATCTTTGATATGATTCCTGTCAAGAAGGAAGTAAAGGCCACTGTGGCAGGTATCTATATCTCTGATGTGCGGGGGCTGCGGGGTCCTCTTTCAAAGCCGGAGAAAAAAAGAGGTTTTCTGGCAAAGCTTATGGGACAGAAGTAAATCAGGACAGGCGGCATCTGCCGCCTGTTTTTATTATCCGGAAACTAATAATCCTCAATATGTATCAGCCGCGTGGTATCCACATCAAAGGGAAGGATACTGCTGGCAAACCGCTGGAACTTGCTGGCAGCGTCACTGACATAAAACTGGTACATACTGTCAGCCGGGATATCCTTCCGGTCATTGGAAAGCCCCTTTTCCTCCAGCAGCTCCTTCAGTTCTCTCGCTGTCTCATAAGCCGGATTCACCAGATTCACCTTATCTCCCATAATATCTCTGAGCGTGGACCGCAGCAGCGGATAATGGGTACATCCCATAACCAGCGTGTCAATGCCGGTAGCCAGCAGAGGCTCCAGATAACGGTTGGCCACCTCCACTGTCACAGGATCCTTCAGCCAGCCCTCTTCTACCAGAGGGCAGAACAGGGGACAGGCCTTTCCAAACACCTGGGCATTGGGATTATACTCCTGGATCACTCTGATATACAGATGGCTTTCAATAGTACTTTCTGTAGCGATAACACCGATTTTTCCGTTTCTCGTTGTCTCCGCCGCCACTTTTGCCCCCGGAAGCACCACCCCGATCATGGGAATATCCATCTCCGGCTGCAGGGTTTCCAGCGCCAGCGCGCTGGCCGTATTACAGGCAACTACTACCGCTTTTACCCCCTTTGTCTTCAGAAAATGAACGATCTGCCGGGAGAAACGGATAATCGTATCCCGGGACTTGCTGCCGTAAGGCACCCGCGCCGTATCGCCAAAATATACGATTCTCTCATTCGGGATCTGTCTCATAATCTCCCGGGCCACTGTCAGACCTCCCACGCCGGAGTCAAACACTCCGATAGGCGCCTGTCTTATATCTTCCATACTCTTATCCATATCCTCATCCCTTTTCCGCAATTTTCATTGTCAGGAAGCAGGCAGACAGCTGCTCTCCTTCCACTTCCAGATCATACTCCATCCTCACATCCAGACGGTCTTCCTTTTCCTCAATCTGTACGGTATGGGTCTGCATTCCCAGAAGCAGGGGACCGTAGGGAGTCTGGTAGCTGGCCAGATTCTTCACGCCGGGCCGGAAAGCCATATGTACGTTATTGATCCCTTTTCTGGTAATCTCCACACTGTCGCCATCAATCTTTATCCTGCTTTTTATTTTATCATGAACTCCTTCCGCGGCTTCCTCATACAGAATATAATGCTTTCCGTTCCGGAAATAATACTGCCCCGGAACCACAAGCTCCGCCGGAGCCTGCTCCTCATCTGTAACATGAAGACCGCAGATGGAAACCAGCACATCTTTTTTCATAAGCCTGACTTTTCCTCATACAGAATTTTCTACGGGTACTATCATACACGGAGCGGCAGGATTATTCAAGCATCCGGTTCATAAACTTCAGAATTCCAAACCGGACTTTATAATCCCCGTTATGAAGAATAGCCGCATATTCCTCATTTGTCAACTCTGCCTGCAGCTTTTCCCCGGACTCCTCATCTACCTGGTACATACTTCCGGAAAAACAGATATTGGGATACATGACACACCACCAGTTATGTCCCCCGCCCTCGCCAATCACCAGACGGAGCGCCTGGTATTCTCCCGCAGGAAAAGTATATTCTCCATATGTCTTCTCCGGGAATTCACAGTTTTCCAGAGAAGCATCCACAGAATACTGATATCCCTCTTCCTCAATCACCGCCGCTGCCACCTGCTCAATCCCGGTAATTCTTTCTTCCACAATTGCCGTACTTTCCTCCAGGGACGCAGCTTCTGCCAGCGCTTCTGCCAGGTAAGTTCCTACTGCGTCCCGCACCTTCAGCTTCAGAGCCTGGTCTTCGCCGGAATCACTGTTTGCCAGAATATGAAACCGCAGAATCTTTTCTGAAATGCTCTGCTGCAGAAGTTCCGTCCGGATGGTTCCCAGAAGCAGGACACATCCCGCCGCTGCCGCTATTGTCCCTAATATATATCGTTTCATTATGATTTCTTCCTTTCCGCCGGAATTGATCCGTCAGAAAGATTCTTGCCATTCCATGGTAATTTTATACAACCGGCGCTCCCGGAATTCCGGAAAAGAACAGTTCCCCTCTTATTCCGCTCCCTTTCCATCCGTCAGGAACTTCAGTTCTGTATAATTGGCAAAGACTTCTTCCATTGACCGCTCCGATACGTACTGCAGATTTTCAACAACGGCAAACTCTTTCACGACCGGACGTTTTTCCTCTGTTGTAACTATCGGAACCAGAAGTATTTCATCCGCATTGTAATACTGGCTCATGAGATCTCCCACGGTAATCAGTGTTCCCGACTTCAGATTGGTCCAGCCCTCTGCCAGATCCTCCAGATAAATTCCCAGACAGCTGTTCAGATCCATCTCATCAGAAAAAATTGTCCCCATATCCCCGTCACACAATAAAACATAGCTGTTCCATGCAGCGTCCCTCTTTTCCCGGAAAAATTCTACCAGCTGTTCTTTTTCCTCCTGACCGTCCAGGATCGTCCGGTCCAGAATCAGTACCTTCAGATGATTCAGGTTTACATTTCTGCTGCTTTCTCTTGACATAAGCGCTGTTCCTTCCAGGAGATCATCCATGGTTCCCTCCCAATAGAGGTCGCTGGCAAGCGCATCCCCGGGCGTTTCCAGGTTCTGAAGATTCGGATACGCCGCGTACATATGGAATTCCCCATCTTCTTTCCCTATTCCCAGCGCCAGCGGAAAAGCATTGTTTTCCAGTTCATGGCTGCCGCATCCGGACAGCAGCAGACATACTATTATCATCGCCAGGCACAATCCTCTTTTCAGCCAGACCCGGCCCGGGATCTTATGTTCCTGTACCAGACTCTGTCGCCTCATCCGGTTTCACTCTCCCTTCCTTTTTGCACATACATAATAAACAAACGGGAGAAGCAGAAGAACAGGACCCACTCCTCCAAAAATTGCGCGGAGGACAGCCGGCGCCAGACCTTCGATCCGGAGCAGGCAGAAAGCAGCCGCGAATACAGCTCCTCCGCAGACAGCGCTCCACCAGAACTCCGGAGACGCCGCCGTCTGTCCCTGTTCCCGGTTTTCCTTCGGGTTCTTTTTCCTGGAAAAACCTCCCCGCAGCAGTTCTTTTCCATAAAACAGCAGCGACGCGAACAACGCAAACAGGCAAAAAAACCAGATTCCGGTCATCAGGGCGTCCTGCCTCTCAAAAAACTCTCCGGGAAGCTTTACCACAGCCATAAGAAAAATCACCGGATAATCCAGATGGGCCAGAAGCTTTTGCTGAAAAATCCCCAGGAGAATCAGATATACCGCCACATTCATACCCAGGGCCGTCAGGAGCCCTCCTCTCACACTTCCCACCGCTTTCCGGGGCTGTCTGCAATGGGGCCGGAAAAACAGAAACAGCGCGGAAATGGCAAAAAACATAAAGCTGGCATAGCAGCTCCGGAAAAATCCGGCTGCCGTCATCCGGGATATGGTCCAGAAGGCCGGATTCACACTGACACAGGCGATAATCAGAATCACTGCCAGGGGAATCAGCAGAAACCAGAATAATACCTCATAAATCCGTATTCTTGGCTCCAGTCCCTTCCATAATCCTGTCACGCCGGCCAGCGTGAGAGTAATCAGAATGGCCGGCTCATAGTTTACATCCAGCAGCTGCTCTCTTACCAGAATTGTCAGCAGGTAAAGGACGTAGGCAGCGATTCCCGTCACTCCGGCTCCCGCCGTCACCTGCAGAATTCTCCGGAACAGCAACTTGCTCCCGGACCGGTCCTCTTTTTTCCGGCGCTTCAGATCCTCCTCCACGGAAAAATCACATTTTTGCGCGAGCCGGTTCCACACCCCAAGAAGAGCCAGCGCCCCGCCCCCGCCTGCCAGAAGGGCCGCCACTCCTCCGATACCGCTGGTTTCCGCCAGATACCCCGGCAGGAGAAGAGAGCTTGCGCCAAACAGTTCCAGAGTGACCGCCCGCCGGATCTGCCGGGGTGAAATCTTATAATTATTGGAAAAAATACGGTGATCCTGATTAAATACCGCCTGATTGTCTGTCTCTGTATGTCTTTTCATTCTGACCCCCTGTATATCTGGTTCCATTCTGTCCTCATCTGTCTTTCTGACGCCGGATCCTCAACCGGATTCTGTTTTTATCATTTGCGTACACAGGTCTGCGCTTCAAAAGTGCGGAAGGAGGCCGCACAAAGCTGTCCTCCACATCCGCGTTCCCATTCAGGTCCGCGCCTGTAAAAGGCGTAAAATATGGTATCCCAAAGCTCTCCAGCTGGGAAAGATGCACCAGCAGAAACAGGATTCCTACCAGGAAGCCATAAAATCCCCAGGCTGCGCACAGCCCGATGAACACAAATTTCAGAAGACGGAAAGCCGCCGCAAATTCTTCATTAGGGATCGCAAAAGAACAGAGCGCTGTAAACGCCACAATGATCACCACCATAGGGCTGACAATATTGGCGTCTACCGCCGCCTGTCCGATGATCAGTCCTCCTACAATACCAATCGTATTTCCCATCGCTCCGGGAAGCCTGATTCCCGCTTCCCGGAGCAGTTCAAAGGAAAGCTCCATCAGAAGCAGCTCCACTACTCCGGGAAAGGGGACTCCCTGCCTCGCTGCCGCAAAGGACAGCAGAAGATTCGTGGGAAGGATCTGGGTATGAAAATTCGTCACCGCCAGATACAGTCCCGGCAGCACCATGGCCAGAAAAGACGCGATATACCTGAGCATTCTGGTAAAGGACGCGATTTCCCACCGGTTATAGTAATCGTCCGCCGTTTTAATGAAGGAATTATAATCTGCAGGGAAAATCAGCGCCTCGGGAGAATTGTCCATCAGCACCACCATCCGTCCTTCCAGAATCGCCATGGCCGCCCGGTCCGGTTTGCGGGTAGACTGGAATTGCGGAAAAGGTGAATACCAGTATTTTTCAGAGAGCTGCTGGATAACGCCGATATCCTGGACCCCATCAATGGTAAAGCGGTCAAGCCTCCGTTCCATTTCCTCCAGAAACTCCGGGTAAACCAGACCGTCCAGATACATAATATCCACGTTGGTCTTTGTCCGGACTCCCACCCTTTTTTCCCAGACCTTTATATTGGGAGACCGGAGCCGTTTCCGGACCAGCGCCGTATTCTGTTTTATGGAACTGCTGAACGCCTCGTTGCTTCCCCGGACTGACTTTTCCGAATCCGCCTCCTGGATAGTCATGGCCGGATATCCCTTATCCGGAATTTTGACTGCCCGGTCAAATCCTTCCACAAAAATCACTGTATCTCCCGTAAGCATGGCGTCCGCCGCCTCAGACATGGAAGCAAAAGGAACCGCGTCGGATACTCCCATACCGTTTTCCCGTATCTTTTCCAGAACCTGCTCCTTCGGAAGCCGGTTCAGCCGGGCCAGCAGGTTCCCCAGCGTGCTTTTTTCCAGCATAAAGCTCCCGCCGGTAATCTCTACATAAGTCAGGAATGCCCGCACATCCATATCTTTTCCCAGGCACATGCCAAGCATTTTGATATCTGCGCAATCCGAAAACTGTTTCTTCCACCATGTTATGTTTTCATCAAGATTTTTTGAAACTGCCTGATTTTCCATCTGTTTATCCGCCTTCCCTCAATCAGAATCTGCCCCTTCTTTTTTACCTGTCCCAGCCGCGGCAGACCGGTCTGCCGGGAAATTCCGGATACCGTTTCACAGCACGCAAAAAGGAGCAGGCCTTTCTGGCTTACTCCCTTATTATGCAATAAATATCTTATTTTATTCCTGTTCCCGGATAATCCTCTTTACAGTTTCCGCCTGATTCTGCAGATGCTTTCTCGTATAGGCCGCCGCTTTCTGCACGTCCTTCTCCCGGAGCGCCTCATACATATGATGATGCTCTTCAATCAGCCGCGGATAAATAGAACTGTCCTTCAGATACTCCACCCGGTATCGGTACATCTGCTCCCGCAGATTATTTAAAAGTCCCAGAAGCTTCGGATTATCTGACGCTTTATAGAGCACATCATGAAAATTTACATCCGCCCTGGCAATCTCCACAATATCACCGGTCTTCGTCATTGTTTCAAACTGATCCATGGCAGCCTGCAGTTCCGTCAGTTCTTCCAAAGTAATCTTCTGGCAGGAAAGACGGATCGCCAGTTCTTCCAGCGCAGTCCGGATCTGCAGGACATCCTCCATATCCTTCTCCGTCATCTTCGCCACCTCGGCTCCCTTTCTGGGAATGGTAATAGCCAGCCCCTCCTTCTCCAGCATACGGATCGCTTCCCGGATCGGCGTGCGGCTGACTCCCAGCTTTGCCGCAAGCTGCAGCTCCATCAGGCGCTCCCCGGGCTTCAGATCACCTTTCAGAATTGCCGCCCGGAGTGTATGGAACACCACATCCCTCAGAGGCAGGTAAGCATCCATCTGAAGTTCCAAATTATCTGTCATCGTCAATTCCCCTTTCCTTCGTATTCCTCCAGTCAGTCCTTCTCTTTCACCGTGCTTCTACCGTCTGTTATTATGAATATCTGATGTATATACATTCTTTGCAAGCCCCGACTGCTTCAGGGCGTCATAGGCTTTCCGGATCTCTTTCTCATTATGATAAATACCGAAAACTGCAGGGCCGCTCCCTGTCATCATCGCTCCCAGGGCGCCGTTTTCTTTCATCAGCTTTTTGATCTCAGAGATCACAGGGAATTCCTTCGCCGTCACTGTTTCCAGAATATTCCCCATATTCCCGGCAACTCCCTTTAAATTCTTCTTTTTCAGATTCTCCACAATAAGATCAATCTTCGGGTGCTCCGTAGCCTCCGTCAGATGCAGATGTTCGTATACACGCTTTGTAGATACCGAAACCGCCGGTTTCGCAATCAGAACCGGGCATTTGGGCATAGGAGGCAGCGGCGTCAGCTTCTCGCCAATCCCCTCCGCCAGGGCAGTCCCCCTCATAATGCAGAACGGCACATCCGCTCCGATTTTCAGTCCCAGCTCCATGAGCCGGCTCTGTCTGACTCCCAGATTAAAGATACGGTTCATTCCCACCATGACCGCCGCCGCATCTGAACTGCCTCCTGCCATCCCGGCTGCCACCGGAATAAACTTCTGCAGGGTAATCCGGACGCCTTCCCTGATTTTAAACTCCGTCTTCATTAATTTTGCCGCTTTATATACCAGATTATTCTCATCCACAGGCAGATAAAACAGGTTCGTCTCCACATGGATATGGGGAGATTTTGTCTTTTTGATCTCCACCCGGTCATACAGATGGATCGTCTGCATGATCATGCGGACCTCATGATATCCATCCTCCCGCTTTCCTGAAACATCTAAACCAAGATTGATTTTTGCCAGTGCTTTTAAACTAATCTCATCCATACTCTTTCCCTCATTCGTCATAACAGTATCATTTCATAAACTGCGGCTGTTCCGTCTGCTTCCATCCAGAACCACAACACAAAATGTATTATGTATACAGCTTATGTTTTATTTTAAATACACTCCATAATTCTGTCAATGAAGATTTACAAAAAAAGAGGAATTCCTCTGCTTTTTCTGCGTCAGAACTCCTCTGCATGATCCCCGGTTCCGGTTTTTACTCTTTCAGCTTCGCGTCAGCCTTTCCCTGGAACTTTTCATTATCCACAAGAAAACGCTCGTGGGTACCCTCTCCGATCAGCCCGGCGTCATCATAAGCCTTCACTGTAAACGCCAGTCTCCTGCCATCCACCTCAGTCAGCTCGCTTTCGCAGCGTACGGTCATTCCAATGGGAGTTGCCGCCACATGCTTAATATCCACCTGGGTTCCCACAGATCCCCATCCCTCATCCAGATAGGGAATGATACTGTCGCAGGCAGTTTTCTCCATAAGCGCCAGCATACACGGAGTAGCAAACACCTCCAGAACGCCGCTGCCAACTGCGGTCGCTGTATTCTCATATACCACTTCTGTTTTCTGTTCTCCTCTGATTCCTGGTTCTAGCATTTCTGTTCCTCCATCATCTGTTTTCGATATCATTATGCTTTTTATTATACACAATATCCTGTATGATAGAAAGCAGTTTTTTGTTATTGTTCACAGTAACGTTTTTCCTCAAAATCGCGGCGCCGGAACGCGGAAAAGTTTGACGGAAACGGACCCTCTGTGATATAATATGTGCCAATGAAATGGAAAGGGAGTTTCTCAGATGAGTCAGGCAAAAGTAGATCGGTATAAAGAAGAAAAAAAGAACCGGAAGAAAGAGGTACAGAAGGTAAAGCGCCAGCGGAGGCTGGTGAAGATTGTTGTTCCCGTCATTGCCATCGCCATTGTGGCATGGATTGCATATTCGGGAGTTACATTTTATCAGGCACAGAAGCCCGTGACAGAGTTCTCGGTCGATTTGTCCGCTATTACTGATTATCTGGGCGGATTATAAAGACTGTATCCCAGAACAGGCAGGAGCCATGGATATGGCATCCTGCCTGTTTATGTTCTACCGGGAAGATGTATCATCTCCGTTACTGATTTCTGCTTTTTCCAATGCCTTTTCCACCGCGTCCACAAGGATCGTGGCCGTGTACTGATTTTCCACCGTATAGGAAATATGATCCAGGGACTGGTCTTCGCAGATCTGCTGACTGATACTGTCCATGGAGCTTTGCAGCAGCGGATACATGGTCGCTACTGTCTCATCCAGATTCACCAGGGAAACGCCATTGATATGATCTTCATCCACCACCACCTGTACGTCCAGCGTCTGTCCTTCCAGCTGGATTGACGAGGTATAGACGCCGGGATTATATACTGCCGTCTCCTCCGTCTGTCTGTTTTTCTTCCCCGGTCCGAACATGTAGACCAGAAGACAGATCAGAACAATCGCCAGCACAATAAAGATTATGGTATATACTACTTCCTTCATATGAAGAACTACAATCTTCGTCTTTGAACTCATGCACACTTTCCCCTTTTCCTTATTTGTAAAGCATATGCGCTTTTCCGGAAAATATGCACAAACCAGAATTTCTGGTTTTCTATCCTCTCCGGGCCGGAAGCAGAACCGTAAATTCACTGCCCTCATTCACACGGCTCTTTACTGTGATTTCGCCGTGGCAGAGCCCCACAATCTGCCTGGCGATTGCAAGCCCAAGCCCCTGTCCGGAATGGGAACGGTCGCCCTGATAATAGGGATCAAAGAGATGCGCCAGGATCTCTTCGTCCATGCCCGGTCCTGTATCAGAAATCCTCACCATGATAGATTTCTCCCTCTGCCGCAGTTCCACCGAAATCTCGCCGCCCACAGGCGTATATTTCACCGCGTTTCCAAGCATATTCAGCCACAGATGCTGCATCAGTTCCCTGTTCCCCTCAAAATCCGCTTTCTCAAACTCCCCGCTGAATGTCTGTTTTTTCTCCAGCCACTGGGGCGAAAGGATCATGGCACACTGCCGCAACTGCTCATCCAGAGAATACTGTTCTGTTTTTGAGATAATTTTCTGCGAGGAAAGCTTCGACAGAAGCAATGTATTAGTTGTCAGCCTCGACAGACGTTCCGACTCATCCCTGATAATTTCCAGATACATTTTCTGTGTTTCTGCCGGAAGCTCCTTCTCCAGCAGGAGCTCCGCAAAACCATTGATTGATGCAATGGGCGTTTTAAATTCGTGGGAATAATTGTTGACAAAATCATTTTTCAGCACCTGCACGCTGTCCAGTTCCTCCACCATCTGATTAAAATCCCGGTAAATATAAGCCAGGGATTCCTTTTCATCATACTGGATCCTGGTGGTAAAATCTCCCGCCGCCACCTTCTCAATATGATCAGTCAGCGTGACCAGCTCTTTTTTCCGTCTCCGGTATACAGAGTAAAAAATAAAAATCAGGATACCCAAGGTGATTACCATGGTACCCAGCAGCCGGTACTCTGATCTGACGTACTCATTTTCAATATGAAAAACACTGTGGCTGAGCCAGGTCATAAACATATAACAGACATTAACAAAAACAATCAGGATGACCGCCACAATACTGATCTGAAGTACAAACCTGTGCATGATCTTTCTGATTTCACCCTTATACATCAATGTCCTCCCCGATCTTCCTGTCATATCCGTAAGTATCCGGAATCTGGATATCCGCCTTATATCCGATTCCTTTGATCGTTATAATATGAAATTCCCGGATATTCGCCAGGCGGTTTCTGATTCTGCTGATATGTGTCTTTACTGTATCCTCCCCGGATCCGGAATCCACGCCCCAGATACTGTCCAGCAGCTGTTCCTTCGAAAAAATCTGATCCGGATATGATAGCAGCTTAAACAGAAGCTCAAACTCTTTCCTTGGAAACTCAATGTATTCTTCATCAGAATAAACGGCGTACTTTTCTGAGTCCGCCACAACCTGTCCCACAATAATCTTTTTGCTCTGCGCGATTCCCGCCCGGCGCAGGAGAGCCTTCACCCTCCATTTCAGCTCATCGCTGCTGAAGGGTTTTGTCATATAGTCGTCTGTACCCAGCAGAAAGCCTTTCTGCTTATCTTCCAGCGCTTCTTTTGCGGTCAGCATAAGAAAAGGGATCGTACATCCCGCCGACCGCAAAGCCTCAAGCAGTTCAAAACCGTCCATCTCCGGCATCATAATATCCGAAATCACCAGATCGATCCCGCCCCGATGGATACGTTCCAGGGCTTCCGCTCCGTTACAGACACTGACCACCGTATACAGATCAGAAAGCCTTGCCGCGGTCAGCAGCCGCATATTTCTGTCGTCTTCTGCAATCAAAATCGTTGCCATATTCAAATCTGCTCCGTAATTCTGTACTTGTATACTCACTTATTTGTATACTCACTTATTGCTGTACTATCTGTTTCCGGCAGAATACTTTGCTACCGTATATAACTATAATGGACAGGAACTGAAAAAACAATTTTTTCAGTTTCCCAGCAGATCTTCCAGCACCTGGCGTACTGTAGTAATTTCCTGAATTTCACCTGTTCTTGAACCACAGAAAATCAGTCCTTCCTCCAGGTTCCCTTCGGCAGCGTTGATCAGCGCCTGGGAAATGCAGTATTCCGCCGTCGCCGGACTGCACGCTTTCAGACAATTATAACATCCCTGTACTCCGCCGGGAGCCCTCTGTACTTTTTCAATAAATTTGTTTCTTACGGCCCGCCCGGGCATTCCCACCGGACTTCTGATAATAACAATATCACTCTCGTCTGCAGATACATAGGCATATTTGAAAGCTTCGCTGGCGTCACATTCCTCCGTAGCCACAAACCGGCTGGCCACCTGTACCCCGTCCGCTCCCAGATCCAGGGCATGTGCGACGTCTTCTTTTGAGAATATACCGCCCGCGATAAAAACCGGTATTTCTGTCCGGTACTTCTCCTCATACTGTTCTTTAACCTTCAGTATCTTTGTGATTTCCCCGTCATAATCAATCTGGTCCATATGTTCCAGTTCTTCCGGGCTGAATCCCAGATGACCTCCCGCCCTGGGACCCTCGATTACCAGAAAATCCGCTGTCCTGTTATATCTCTTATCCCAGAATTTCAGAATAACCTTCGCAGACTTTTCCGTAGAAACAATGGGAGCGATGGCGACATCATACTCCCTGGCATATCCGGGAAGATCCGTGGGCAGTCCGGCGCCGGTAATGATCGCGTCCACGCCTGCCTCACAGGCTGTCCTGACATAATCTTCATACAGCCGGGTGACTGCCATAATATTCACCCCGATCATCCCATTCCCCCCGGAAAGCTCTTTTGCCTTTCTGATCTGTTCCGGCAGAACCTTCAGGTTTACCGCTTCCGGATTCTTTCGGAATTCCGGATCATCATACCCGATCTGGGCGGTAGACAGAACCCCCATGCCCCCCTCTTTTGCCACGGCTCCCGCCAGCCTGCACCGGCTGATACCAATTCCCATTCCGCCCTGGATCAGCGGAATATCTATATATTTATTTTTAATTCTGATTCTCTTATTCAGCATATTGATCTCCTTTCCCTGAAACGCCATAATTTCATCAAGAGCTTTTATCTGCATACTATACCGGTAATAAAATTCGGTTTTCACTCTGTTACAGAATATAATATATTATATAAGCTCCGGATATCCGCAACGTGAACAAAAGTCTCAGAATAGTTTACGGTAAGTTTACTATACGCTCTGGATTTTTTAACTTCTCCAGCATCATTTCTTCAGACAAAACAGCATATGTCAGCTCTCGTTAAGCGCAAAACGGGACTGCCGTCTGCCAGGTTCAAACTGCGCCTCCGGCTTGTTTTCAAAGTGTCCGGTATGCATCGCGCATAAGCGCCCAGAATGCGGGCGCCAAGCGTTCATAGCAATCGAACCCATACGTTTTCCCGCGATCATCCCATATATAAAATAAAATGAACCATCCTGCCGGATGATTCATTTTATTTTAAGCGCGAGACGGGACTCGAACCCGCGGCCCCGACCTTGGCAAGGTCGTGCTCCACCAACTGAGCCACTCGCGCATGTCCTGTGCTGAACACAAGACATAATATACATTATTTTTACCTGCTTGTCAAATATTTTCCTACACTTTATGTAAAATATTTTTCTGCTTTTTTCAGTCAATCAGTTCCCTGCCTTTGGTGTAGTTGAAAACCGGTCCCTCCAGGCACACATAAGTCTCATTGATCTTGCAGTGTCCGCATTTTCCCACAGCACAGGCCATTTTCCGCTCAAAGGAAACCCAGATATGATCTTCCGCAGCGCCGCCGTCCAGACAGCCTTTTGCCGCAAAACGGAACATGGCAGGCGGCCCTACAATGATGATATTATAATCATCCCCGAAGGTCTCAAAGGGAATCTCTGAAATATACTGGGTTACAAATCCTTTGTGGAAGCCCGGCTCCTCTGAGTTATCCAGACACCAGAAGGTATGGAACTTCTCTGCCTCGCTGAATTTTTTCAGATCATCTTTAAAGAGCACCGCATTGATATCTTTAAATCCGGCAATGGCATAGACCGACCGGATCTCATCGGGATGATCATAAAAATACTGCAGTGTACTCCGCACAGGAGCCACACCGGTGCCTCCGGCAATCACTACAAGATGTTTTTCTTTGAAGTCTTCAATGGGGAAATAGTTTCCATAGGGGCCTCTCATAAACAGCATGTCTCCCTCTGTCAGACCAAAAATGCCCTTTGTCAGGCGGCCCACCTTACGGATAGTAAACTCCACATATCCCTCTCCCTGAGCGCTGACAGAAATAGGCGCTTCTCCCACCATGGGAATGGAAAGCATAAAAAACTGACCGTGCTGTACCGGAGTCCCATGCCATTCCACCCGGAAGGTATGCTCTGCCTGTGTCTCCAGAACGATTTTCAGAATCCTGTGAGGTGAAGGCAGGGTGATATTGTCAATTTCAATATTCAGACTGCTATTCAGAGCTGACATTATATTTCCCCTCCTTTTCTGCCGCATTCCGCTCTTCTTTTAACTTTTCTACTTCCTCTGCCAATCCGCCGATGGTCTCGGAAAACTTAATTTCCTGAGGACATTTCATATCACAGCGGCCACAACCCACGCACATATTTTCCTCCCCGCCGAACCGGAGCCGGTAATCATAAATTTTATGCAGGGTCTTGAACCGTGTATTGGCAGCGGCCGATTCCCGTACTCCATGTCCTCCCGCCATCACGGTATAAGAGGACAGCATACAGGAAGACCATGTCCGTCTGCGCTCTCCCTCCAGGCTTGTCTCATCATACGTAATATCATTGGTATCAAAACAACTGCAGGTCGGACATGTAGTATTGCAGCCTCCACAGAGGATACAGCGCTCATCAAACTGCTTCCAGTAATCCAGCCCGGTAATATCGGCCAGATAACTCCTGTCCGGAATATCCGGAATCTGCACGACACGGAGATTTTCCGCTACATATTCCGGAGTGAAATCTGTCCGGACTCCCGCATCAAACAGGGCTTCCAGTTCCGGCTCCTTCACATCCACATAAACGCCGTCCTTTGTAAACCGCACAGCCGCCGCATAATCAGCTGCTCTGTTTGCCTCCATGGACACACAGAAACAGGTCTCAAAACTTTCCGTGCATTCGATCATAATAAACTTTGCCCGGCCCCGGAGTCTGGCATAATAATACTCCGCCTTTCCGCCATTACTCAGAAAAATGTTATCCAGACGTTTCATGGCGTTAATATCACAGGGTCTGGCAAAAATAAGCATATTCCGTTCATCATCCAGCCCCTTTACTTCCACTTCTGTTCCCCGGAAGTACAGCAGGGTCTGGGAAATCGGATATACCAGTTCTTTAGGACCATAGTCCGACTTCTGATCATAAACCAGTTCCGAAAGATCCCGGATTTCCCCATAACGGATCTCTTCTTTTTTCTTTCCCCGTCCCCGGCGGGTAACCTTCTTCGGCGCACAGACCTTTATATTATGATCTTCCTTCAGGGAACGCAGCACATCATTCATCTGTTCATTGCTTAAATAATATCCCATTGTCTGTCCTCCATCTATGCCAGCAGGCTGATCTCTTCCCTTACAAAGCCACGGCAGATGGTTCCCACAGCCCGGTAAAAATCAGTTTCCGCATATTTGATTACATCATTGCAAAACATGGTCATCCAGCGCTTCATATGATGCTTACAGAACTCTGTCTGTTCCCTCATACTCTCCGCCAGCACAGTTTCATTCCCCTCTCCCGCTGCCTGGGCCGCTCCTTCACAGAGCCTGGCCATATACTCAAACTCCAGTCCGATATGATCATTGGGGATTTTGTACATATCTTCTCTCGCCTTTAACCCTTTTGCTCCATAAAGAACTGTTACATCTTCACTGGCTTCCTGGTTCATCAGATGCTTTTTATTTGTATAAACCGATTCGTACGGAAAGGCGGCCAGGCCCTGAGCCACCCCGGCAGCCAGAAAAATCCTTGCATAATCTGCTTCCAGATTGATGATATCAGAAGTATCATGACTGACAAAATAATCCTTCAGCTTCTGATAACCCACGGCAAAATCTGTATCCTCCGGCGCATCCGGGAACTGAAACGCTTTCATGTCATAAAACAGCTTTTCATCCGCTTCCAGAATAAAAATTCTGGAAAAAAGCTGATACATCTGTTTTCTTGCTTCCATCAGAAGCTTTGTTGTCTGATCCGCTTTCATACTACACTTCCCCCTTCATCTTTTTTTCAAACTCAAAGGGCAGATCCTCAATCCAGTCACATTTTTTCAGAATAAATCTGCCGGAAGGTTCATTCCCATTGTCGTCCCTCAGCGAATAAACATGTCCCTCATTTTCACGGATCAGCCGGGATACCTCGCTGTCGGGATCATTGATATCCCCATAATGAAGAGCGCCCCCTGCACAGTTCCTCACACAAGCCGGTTCCTCTCCCGCTTCCCGCCTCCGGACGCAGATGTTACACTTGTCCGACACATGACGTTCCTTATTAAATATAATGCATTCATAAGGGCAGGCTCTCATACAGCTCTGACAGCCGATGCACATTTCCTGGTCAATGTAAATAACGCCATCTTCCTCGTCTTTATAACATGCGCCTGTAGGACAGACCTCCACACAGGAAGGATTTTCGCACTGCTGGCACATCACCGGCATAAAATACATCTGGAGATCCGGATATTTCCCTACCGGTCCCATGGTATACATCTTACTCCGGGAAGGCCCCAGAGCCACCTCATTTTCCGTTTTGCAGGCAACCTGGCAGCCGCCCCGGCAGCCGATACAGCGGTCCAGTTCCACTAAAATAATATCCTGTTTCATAACCTTTTCCTCCTATGCGTGTCCGATGGGAAGCCATGTCTTAAAGTCTTCCGGCTTTGTCCATACGCCTTCCGGAGCGCCCTCCTCAGCTTTCCATACCTTTACCTGGTATGCCCGGAGAGTATAGGTTCCTACCACATCATTAAAGGGCGCAGAAGCCTTGGAAAGGACGTTTACATTCATTTCCTTCCAGCCATGGGTCTTTGTATTCAGTGTCTCCGGAGTCCAGAAACGCTCCATACAGACAGCTCCCGGTCTCATACCTTCCGTCACATAAGCCTTTGCGCGGATCTTTCCCCGCAGGGAAGCGATCCATACCCAGTCGCCCGGTTCCACACCGTATTTTTCCGCATCCACCGGATTGATCCACAGTTCCGGCACCGGATAAATCTCCCGCACGGATGCCACATTCCTCAATGTGGAATGATGATAGAAAGGAACCCGTCCGTTTGTCATGATCAGCGGATATTCCTCCGCCAGCTCCGGATCGTTACAGGGACCCTCGATGGGCTCCAGATAATAAGGAAGCGGATCGTAATCCCTGGAGGCCGGCGGCAGTTCATAGGCAGCAAATGGCTGTCCTGTCCGGGACAGGGTAATCATGCTGTCCAGATACATTTCGATTTTCTTTGACGGAGTAGGGAAGCCCTGGGGCTTTCCGGTTTTTTCATCCGTCTGCTTATAAACATAGTAGGATCTCCACTCATCCACCGGCAAATATTCAAAGGGAGCCTTTTCCTTCACTTCCTGCCAGGTCATGCCGATTTTTCCGGTACACTGGTCAAAAAATTCATCCATGGTATCCCAGTAGGCCAGATCCTCACCCATGAATTCTGCATCAAAAGCCTTGTTACAGTTTTCGTGTCCCATTTCGGCACACTTTTTCGCCAGCCGGGACCAGAACAGCGTCTCATCACAGGTTTCCCAGAGATGTGTTGCCGCCTGTCTTGCCACCAGCATATTGCAGGTCTCCACCAGCATATCTGTCTCCAGCCATTCGGCAGCCGGAATCAGAATATCCGCATATGCAGAAAAAGAAGTGGGATACATATATACATGGACAATATAATCAAGCTCCTGAACCACCCTCTCCACCTTCTGGGCGTCAGCCACAACACCAAACTTATTTCCGGAACGGTCAATCCATATATGGGGTTTATAAGGCTTTCCGGTGAGAACCGCATCCAGAATACTGGTAGGATGTCCTGCCCACCAGATATGCAGTCCCTTATGTTCAATTCCTCCAAGCCGCTTCAGAAGCTGCTCCCTGGGAAGCATTTTCGTTGCCTGGGGCACCGGATAATTAGGCATCCGCAGAGTGCCGCTGGTGCGGAACCTCTGAAGCAGGGCTCCCGGCCTCTCCACATTTCCCACCAGACAATCAATAATACATGCCGCCATGGCCGCCTGGACAGAATTCGGGGTCTGATCTGTCGCCACACCGATTGCCAGACCGCTGGGCGTCATTTTCGTGAACATGAGAATTGCTTCCTCAATCCTGTCCGCATCCAGCCAGCATACTTCCGCCGTCTTCTGGAGGGTCCACTCCTCCACACGCTCCCATAAAAGCCGGTAACCAGTCTTGTAAACTTTTCCATCTGACACATATTCGCCGTCCAGTTCCGGATCCAGATCCTCGTTCCAGGGATACTCCAGAGGCTGCATGGAACCGGTTTTCTTATCCCATACCATGTAGGTATCCGGTTCACCGGGGCTGCTTCCCTTTTTCGGGCGGACCATCATCTTAGTCTCTGTATCCACCAGATATGGCAGATCTGTCCATCGCATGACAAACTCTTCATCATACAATTTATTCTCTAATATATAGCGGATCCAGCCAAGCTGCAGCGCCACGTCCGTTCCCGGACGTATGGGCAGCCAGATATCCGCCCTGGCGGCATCCGGAGTAAACCGCGGATCAATCACAATGGTCTTTACTCCTTTTGCCCGCAGTTCGTTAACTGCCCGGCCTCCGCTGGAAGGACAGGAATAAGATGGATCTGTTCCCCACAGAACCAGACATTTAATATCCGTATCAAAATAAAGTTCCAGAGCGTTGGAATCCGCAATACTGGGATCCACGCCGCCATACATCATGGTATAACCCAGTACACGGGGCAGGTAACACTGGGCGCAGCCCGGCTCAAACCAGTTAGGCGTCCCAAATATATTACAGAAACGGGCAATACTCCAGATCTCCGGGTTGCCTCCGCCTCCTGTAGAACAGAACACTGCTTCCGCTCCATATTTTTCCCTGGTCTCCATCAGGCGAGAGGCGATTTTTGTCAGCGCCTCATCCCAGGAAATACGCCGCCATTTTCCGCCGCCGCGCTCTCCAACCCGCTCCAGGGGATATTTATTCCGGTTCGGATTATAGAGAGCCTGTATCCCCGATAACCCTTTTGCACACATTTTCCCCCGGCTCATGGGATCCACAGGATTTCCCTCCAGCTTCACTACACGCCCATTCTTCACATGGGCAAGTACTCCGCAGTTGGCAATGCAGGCCCGGCAGGCTGTTTTTATAATCTTTTCTTCCCCATCAGGTTCTATGATCCTGGGAGCCGTCTGCTCAAAAAAACGTACGCCTTCCACCACCTTTTCTATTCCCCGGATCTGAATGGACTGCAGATAGGTCTGTAACTTCTCTTCACTCATCTGATTCCTCCTCCTGTTACAAAATCATACTCGCACATTTGATTGGTATACCAAATGTATGCAGTAAAATAATTATAATGGAGCTATATAAAAAAGTCAACGGAATATATTCCTCAAATGCAATCCTTTCAGCCATATAGAAGCATACCTGCCTGCATGACACTGGGCAGAGCATACTTCTATATGGCTGTGAATAGTAATTCGGAAAGAAAAGAATTGATAATTTCTGTTTTTTCTTTTATGCTTATTAGTAAAATCAGCATTTCTGAGGAGCAATCATGGTATGGAAAAAACATTAATAATATTATGTGGGGGACTCAGTACGCGGATGGGATGTGACAAGACCTTTCTTCCTTTTGGAAGCACATCTCTTGTTAACTATCAGATCGAACGTTTCCGTCCTTTTTTTAATAAAATTTATCTGTCTGTCCCCAGTCATACAGACCGGCCGGAAGATTATGAGAGCCGCTGCGGCTGTCCGGCGATTGAGGATCTCTGTTCCAGAACCGGCCCCATGGGCGGGCTCTATAGCTGTCTGAAAACTCTTCCGGATGAAATTCTGTTTTTCATCTCTGTAGATGCGCCTTTCACAGACCCCCGGCTGGCAGTCACCCTCTGCGACCGGCTTGAAACCGCCGGAGATCTGGTTTATGCCTGCGCCATCCAGGATCCCTGCGGACAGATCCAGCCTCTTTTTGCTGCATGGCACAAAAAATGTCTTCCCGCTCTGGAACAACAGCTCTCACAGAAAAATTACCGGCTGCGGGATCTTCTCACCAGGGAACACACACTGATCCTGGATCAGTATCTTCCCCAGGATCAGTATTTTAATATGAACGATCCTGCCACCTATTATTCTGCTCTCCGCCGACTGGCCGACCGGAATCCTGCCGTCTTTCCGCCGGATTCCGGTTTCCGCCCCCGGATACCTCTCCTTTCTTTTACAGCACGATCCGGGAGCGGAAAAACCACCTATCTGGAAAAACTGATTCCTCTGCTTTGCAGGGAAGGACTCCGCATCGCTGTCATTAAGCATGATGCCCACGGATTCCAGATAGACAAACCCGGGAAAGACAGTTATCGTCTTACCCGGGCAGGCGCAACTCATATGATTCTCACATCTAAAGACCAGACTGCCGCTGTAATTACTCATCCTGGCTGTCCCCAACGCCTCGGAGATCTTGCCGGACGGATTGAAAATGCAGACCTTATTCTGACGGAAGGTTATAAATTTGAAGATCAGGAAAAAATATATCTGCTTCGCAAAGGATATCAGGAAACTCCTCCTGCTAATGTAAAAAATATCATTGCTTATGTGACAGATTTTCCACTGGAAGCCTCTGTTCCTGTATTTGACTTAAACCAGCCGGAACAGATTGTTCCCTTTTTAACTGATTATATCAGCTGGAAACAATAATCTGTTTCTTCCCCATATTCCGGTCCTGGCCCCTGTGGCGCCGGGCAGGGACAGACCGGTGTTTTCTTATCCCCCGATAGAAAACATCCGGTGCTTTTCTGATATCTCCCGGGGATGATCAAAACAATGGGCTGCCGGTTTCCGCCACACAGCCTGTTCCAGAACTTTCCGGATCTGACCGTCGCTGGTTCCATCCCGGAGCATACGGCGCAGATCCGTTGTATCTGCGTAACAGAGGCAGGGCTTTATCTTTCCAGTGGCGCTCAGCCGTATCCGGTTGCAGTCCTGGCAGAACTTCTCATGTACAGCAAGAATCATCCCCACCGTTCCGGCGAATCCCGGAATCCGGCAGTAGACTGCCGGGCCATTTCCATGAACAGTCCTGTCCTGCTGCAGATCAGGATACATTCTGCCCAGTTCCTGCTTCACCTGCTCTCCATTCACCTGTTCGAATCTTCCCGCCTCTCCGATAGGCATCAGTTCAATAAATCGCAGATCTACAGGGAGTTCCCTGGCCAGGGAAAGCATTTCTTTCCAGTCAGATGTATACCCCGGGAAAAAATTTCCCGGGAGCAGTACAGTATTTACTTTCACCCGGATACCTGCATCCAGCGCGGCGTACATTCCCTCCATTGCCCGGGACAGCAGAGGAAACCCTGTGATTTTTTCATATAATTCTTCATTCAGAGTGTCAAGACTGATATTTACACCGTCCAGTCCCGCATCCAGCAGTTCCGGCAGACGCTCCTTCAGCAAAATTCCATTGGTAGTCATTGTGATCAGCTGAATTTCCGGAATCCGGCGGATCATTCTTACCAGCTTCGCCAGATGCGCCCTTGCCAGCGGTTCTCCCCCGGTCAGACGGATCTTACGTATGCCAAGTCCGGCGCTGATCCGGCAGACCCGCTCAATTTCTTCATAGGTCAGAACTTCAGATACAGGAAACAGCCGGATCCCCTCCTCTGGCATGCAGTACCTGCATCGGAGATTGCACCGGTCTGTGACCGATATTCTCATGTAATCTATTTCTCTTCCCAAATGATCTTTCATGTATCTCACTTCCTGTCGTTATCAGGGCATTCCGGCTCAGGAAGATGCTTCTGTCAGAAATTACGTGGACGCAGATCATACACAGTAACCCGCTCTCCCGCCGCCGCCCCGGGCATCCCGGGCGTAATCTCAATCAGACAGTTGCATTCCGCCATGGATGCAATTGCCCCCGACGCCTGGTTTTTCCCATTTACCATTACTCTTCCCTGTTTCATATATCCCCGGAGAAAACGTCTGGATCCCGCCGGTTTCTTATAATCATTTATAAGCACCGCCTCCCCGGACGGAAGTTTCCATTTCTCCTGTCCGGAAAGTTTTTCCAGTACCGGCCGTGCCAGCAGTTCAAAATTAGCAATCGCTCCGAAAGGATTTCCAGACAGACAGAGAACCGGTACTCCCCTATATAAAAAGGCCAGCGTGGGAGAACCAGGCTTTATTTTCACCTTCCAGAACAACTTCTCTGCTCCCAGCAGTTCCAGGGTCCCATGCATAATATCCTTTTCCCCTACAGAAACTCCGCCTGTAGTAATAACAAAATCTGCTGTTTCCGCGGCTGCCCGAATTCTCTCCGCCATTACCGCAGGGTCATCTTCCACATGATCTGACAGGGCAGGCGGATTTCCAAATTCCACCAGACGTCCGCAGATATAAGCTCTGTTAGAATCATATATCTTCCCGGGACGCCATGGCGTTCCGGGAGCAAGGACTTCATCTCCGGTAGAAATCACTGCAATCCGCGGCTTCCGGTACACCAGAATCTCCTGTTTCCCTACAGAAGCCAGAACAGAAATTTTCCCTGCATCCAGAACACATTCCTCCTTCAGCAGAACAGCGCCAGCCTGATAATCCTCCCCTTGAAAACAGTAATTCGCGTATGGTGCTGACTCTGCATAAATCTCCACCATATCCTCATCCCCCGAGGTGTCCTCCTGTCGGATTACCGTATCCGCCCCTTCCGGGATGGGTGCTCCAGTCATCAGTTTAACAGTCTGTCCTGATCCGACCATTCCTGCAAAAACAGCTCCCGCATAGATCTTTCCTATAACCTTTAACATCTTCGGATTTTCCCTGGAGGCATCTTTTACATCCTCTGCCCGCAGCGCATATCCGTCCAATGGAGATCTGGAAAAGGGCGGCTGATCCCGTTCTGCCTTCACTTCCTCTGCCAGAATCCTTCCTATGGCATCCTGCAGAGAAACCTTCTCTGCTTCTGTTATTCTTTCTGTGCTTTTCCACAGTAATTCCTGCGCTGTTTCAATTTCTATCATAACCGGGCATACCTCCTTACTGTCTGCTTTCTCCTGAAATTTTTGTCTGTCAGAATCCAGATATGGATGCGCTGATCTGTATACTTTCGGAATACCACTTTTTCAAGGGTATCACATTATTGTATGAAATTCCATAAAAAAACAGATATTTTAATTTTTTTTATTTTATCCTCCGGAAATATCTGCTATACTATATAAAAAAGTGGTGTACTTTTGGAATACCACATTGGCGAAAGGAGTAATATAACAGATGAAAGTAGGAATCATTACCGCCAGTGATAAAGGATATGCCGGCGAACGGAAAGATAAGAGCGGACCGAAAATCGCCGCCATTATGAAAAAACACGGTTATGAAATCGGGGATACCATCATTCTCCCGGATGATAAACAGATGCTGGCGGATCAGATGATCGCCATGTGCAACAATGGAATGGATCTGATCCTTACCACAGGCGGAACTGGATTCGCCCCCCGGGATGTCACACCGGAAGCCACCCGCATGGTGATTGAAAAAGAAGTAAACGGCATTCCCATGGCTATCCTTAATTATTCCCTGACCATCACCGACCGCGCCATGCTTTCCCGGGCCGCCGCCGGAATCCGCGGGAAAACACTCATCATCAATCTGCCAGGAAGTCCAAAGGCAGTGGAGGAAGCTCTTCTCTATATTCTCCCGCCTCTGAAACATGGTCTGGAAATTCTTCTGGGTCTGGACAGTGAATGTGCCAGATAAACGACAGGTAAGTTATAATCTCAACAATATCAGGAGTGAATTACTATGAAACTAATCCGAACTGAAGATGCTGTAGGGCATGTACTCTGCCACGACATTACCCAAATTATCCGTGACGTAACAAAAGACACTGTATTCCGCAAGGGACATATTGTCCAGGAAGAAGATATCCCAGTTCTGCTCTCCGTGGGGAAAGAGCATCTGTATGTCTGGGAAAAAGATGAAAATATGCTCCATGAAAATGATGCAGCTGATATTCTGTACCAGATCTGTGCCGGAGACCATATCCACAGATCAGAGGTGAAGGAAGGAAAAATCGAACTGATTGCCGATATAGACGGACTTCTGAAAATCAACCGCTCCAGCCTGCTGGCTGTTAACAGCCTGGGAGAAATGATGATTGCCTCCATCCACGGAGATTTTCCTGTGAAAAAGGGCGATAAAATTGCCGGTACACGGATCATTCCCCTTGTAATTGAAAAAGAAAAAATGGAAGCCGCCCGCCAGGCTGCCGGTCCGGATTCCATTTTCCGGATTATTCCTTTCCGGCAAAAAAAAGTCGGCATTGTTACTACCGGAAGTGAAGTGTATAAAGGACTGATCCAGGATACCTTTACCCCTGTCATCCATGAAAAAATGGCGGAATATCCTACCCAGGTCATGGATCATATCTGCGTGGACGATGATATGGGCCGAATCGCCCGGGCCATTTTCACACAAATAGAAAGGGGCGCCGATCTGGTTGTCTGTACCGGAGGAATGAGTGTCGATCCCGACGACCGCACGCCGGGCGCCATAAAGGCCGCAGGAGCAGATATTATTACTTATGGAGCTCCGGTATTGCCCGGGGCCATGCTTCTGATCTCTTATTATACAGACAAAACGGGGAAAATCATTCCTGTTCTGGGGCTTCCCGGCTGCGTCATGTATTCGAAACACACTGTTTTTGATCTTGTTCTTCCCAGGATTATGGCTGACGATCCGGTTACAAAAGAAGAAATCGCCATGCTGGGAGAAGGCGGTTTCTGCCTGAACTGCAAAACCTGTACCTTCCCCCATTGCGGATTCGGAAAATAAGACAAATAACAGGAAGACTATTTCCGGAGCAGCAGCAATGCATCCTCCGGAATACGGATTGTAATTCTCTCTCTATGGGAAAGCCGCTCCGCCTTTTCCTTATCCATCAGCAGACGGAGCTGTGTATTATCCTCCGAGCTGCAATTCAATATGAGTTCAGATTCAAATTGCTGTTCCAGCATATGGCTCACCTGCAATACAGCTCTGTTATCTGCCGGTCCTGTGGATTTTCTCTCATTTTTCTCTGCATTCCCTGTATCGGAAACGCCAGAGTCCGGCTCACGCGGACCGGACTCTTCTTCCAGCACCTCTATATAATGTGCCCGGATTCCCACAAAGGCAAGCTCTTCCGGAATTTTCTTTTTCAGACGGAAATCAATATTCCAGTTTTTCGCATAGAGCGTATGATCAGAGGTCCGTACTGCCTCCGACAGATTACGGCACCCGGAAATTCTTGCGGCCGCTACTGTCTGCGGGTTTGCAAAAAAATCCTTCTTCTCCTGAATCGTCTCCACACGTCCATTTTCCAGGACGCAGACGCTGTTGCAGAGATGATAAACCTCATCCCTGCTGTGGGAAACAAAAAGAACTGTTTTCTCTACCGTACTGAGAATCTCCAGCAGTTCCTCTTCCATCCTCCACTTTAAAAAACTGTCAAGGGCAGACAGCGGCTCATCCAGCAGAAGAATCTCCGGCTCCGCGGCCATCATCCGGGCCAGCGCCACTCTCTGCTTCTGTCCGCCCGAAAGCTGGGAAGGCAGACGCTTTTCCAGTCCCTCCAGCTGAAAGCTCCGGATAAACCCGGCCACTTTGTCATAATCCGGGCGTTTTCCCATTCCCGCCATGATATTCTGCTCTATAGTCATGTTGGGAAACAGCGCATAATCCTGAAACATATATCCAACTCTGCGTTTCTGAGGCGACAGATTAATTTTCTTTTCCGAATCAAACAGAGTCCGTCCATTCAGAACGATTCTTCCCTCATCAGGCGTTTCAATTCCCGCAATACACTTTAACGTCATACTCTTTCCGCACCCCGAAGCGCCCAGAATGGCAAATATCTCTTCCTCTGCCTGAAATGCCACATCCAGTGTAAATTTTCCAATTGTCTTTTTTATCGCAACTTCTATCGCCATACCAGTTCCTTTTGTTCTGTTTCTCACGTTATTTCCGATATTTACATCTTATCATAAATATCCGGTCATCTGCCAGCTATTTTCCCGGCGCAGTACACATTTCTGACTTTCTTTCCAGGTCTGCGTCCTGCTACCACCGCTGTACATTTTTCATATTCTTACCGGCTACCAGATTCATCGCCACAATAATGCCAAAGGCGATGAGCAGGATGATCACTACCCACACACCTGCGGTAATGTAATCGCCGTCCTGGATAACCATGGCAATCCTCTGGGAAATTGTTGCCGTTTTATGCGGAATATTTCCGGCCAGCATGGATGTGGCGCCATATTCGCCGAGCGCCCTGGCAAATGTCAGGATCGTACCGGACACAATCCCCGGCCCCGCGTTCGGCACGACAATTTTCCAGAAAATACTTATTTCGGACATTCCCAGAGTCCGCCCCGCGTAGATCAGATTCTGATCCACCTGTTCAAAAGCCGCCCTGGCATTCCTGTACATCAGAGGGAAAGCGATCACTGTCGCGGCAAGAATACATCCCAGCCAGGTCTGGACCACTTTAATCCCCCACTGATTCAGCAGAAAAGATCCCAGCGGCCGCTTCAGGCTGAAGATAAGCAGCAGAAAAAAACCGGCAACCGTAGGCGGAAGCACCATGGGCAGCGTCAGGATCCCATCAGCTACCGCTTTTACTTTATTTCCGGCCGCCACAACTCTTCGGGCTGCAAAAATGCCAAGAAAAAATGAAATTATTGTGGCTACAACTCCGGTTTTCAATGATATAAACAGAGGACTCCAGTCAAGGCCGGACAAGATTCCGGACAAAGTATCCATTTTACGTTCCCCTTTCCTTACAGAGCAAAAGACATCTGAATCTGCAGAACTTCAGATGCCTTTTCCGCTTATGACTGCAATTTATTTACAGATCTGTATCAAAATAATAATTTTCAAAAATTTCCTTTGCCGTATCAGATAAAAGGAAATTTATGAAATCTTCTGCCGCGGCAGCCTGCAGTTCATCTGCTTCCGGATTTGAAACCTGGGCGATCGGATATATTACGTCACCGGTCAGGTCATAGGAAATCATCTCCAGGATCTCTATCTGATCCTCATACCCGTAAGTATCGGAATAGTATGTCGTCCCAACCTCATTGGAGTGCTCCGCTACTGCCTGAAGCACCTTGCTTACATTGCCGCACTCATTGATCTCTACTCCGCCAAGGGCCTCTGATACCTCTTCTGTTGTGATGGCAGCCGGATCATCCCCCTGCAGCATCCCGGCATTGATCATGGCCTGTCTCGTGTATTTTCCTACCGGAACACTCCCGTCTGCCAGGGCAATACTGGAAGCCTCTCCAATATTCTCAAGACCCGTAACAGATGTATCGCTGCCGGTATAGGTAATAACACATACCTGATTGTTCACCACATCATGACGGGTACCGTCCACAACCAGCCCATCATCCTCCAGAGTGTCCATCTGGCTCTGTCCTGCGGAAAAGAAGATATCTATCCCGTTTCCGGAAGCCTCCTCAATCTGTGTCAGCAGAGTTCCCGAACTGTCATAGCTTCCCTGTATGGTAACATTGGGCTGTGTCTCATTATATACGTCTATCAGCTCTGTCAGTACAGTCTCAAGACTGGCTGCCGCATAAATTGTCACTGTGGTGTCATCAAACTGATCCGCAGTCTCCTCCTCCGCGGACAGGTTCTCATCCTGTTCCGCAACCGATTCCGTATTGTCCTCCGAATCGTCAGATGTGCTGTTCCCACAGCCCGCCAGCAAGGCTGTCCCCATCATTGCTGCCAACGCCAGACTTATCCATTTTTTCTTCATAATGTGTCCTCCATTATCTTTTCTGTTTTGTGCTGTTTTATACTGTTTTGTACTGTTTTGTTTTTTTCTAAGTTATTATATATCATTTTTGTTCATTTTGCTAGTCCTTTTTATGTTTTATATTCGACTTACCGATAGTGATCTCAATCACACAGGGATTTACCTCTATTCTAAAGGTAAAAAGGTGCTGTTCATTGACGCAGGCCCCTGGACAACCTCACTACCTGCCTGGTGCCTGGGCTGGCAAAACCAGGACAGCCTGCCCACCACCCTTACCACCGTCATGGAAAAAGTGATCCGGGATGAGGCATTCATCACGGAGGAGGGAATTTCGCCCCCAAAAAAGGTCTTTAACAAAATAAGTTTTTACGGATTAGAAACAAAAAATATGGATATTCTTGGATTTTTTCGCTATGCGATTAGCAAGAAACAAAGAAGCGAACGATATGATTATCCGACCACAATATAGGAACACGCTGAAGACCTATCGGGATGTTCCGTTGGTGAAGATACTGGCAGGAATCCGGCGCTGCGGAAAATCCGCGATTTTGGATATGCTGTGGGATGATCTGCAAAGCAGCGGAGTTGCCACAGACCACATTTCTAAGAGTCTGATAAAGTGGCGAAAATTTGAAATAGATTTGCTTTACATGATTCGTTCGCCAAGTCCTGTAGCGTCATAAGTTGACACTGCCTCTACTTCCCGCCGGAATTCATCTGACTGAATCAGATAAATCAGCCGCTGGAATTCGGGACGCTGCAGATCCTCCTCCCGGAAAATCATATCATAGTCCTCCTGCTTTAACGGAATAAAATCCAGTCCGTCAACCATCTGACAGGTCTTTTCATTTCCAATAGCCACATCAGCCGCCCCCCGCAGAACAGCTGTGGCAGCTGAATAATGGGAGGAAACCACATCATTATAACCGTAAATCTCCCCGTGACTGATTCCAAGCTTCTTACACATCTCGTCCACAAACACGCGGATACCGCTGCCTTTCTCTCTGTTCACCATACGGATATTCTTCCGGGTCAGATCTTCAAAGGTTCTGATATTTTTCGGATTCCCCGGCTCCACGTAAAATCCCTGCCAACGCTTCAGCAAATGATACACCGCCAGCTTCTCCCCCGGCAACATCCGGGTCACATACGGCAGATTATAGGTATCCGTCTCAGAATCCCAGAGATGCGCCGTTGCCACACAGTTATCATTCTGGTACATTTCATACAGTCCCCGATAGCTTCCCATCAGAGACCGGAACGCTTTCATACGAAATCCCTTCTCGTCATTAAACAATGCGCAGAGAGTATCCAGAATCTGATCCTGTCCGCAGATAATAATCTTATCCGCAGTATCATCTGATATAGGGGTTCCCATAAAATCATACACCTCAGACTTTGGAATCCGGAACTGCTTTCCCAGCTTTGTCGCCCGCAGCTCTCCTCTCTTAATCATTTCATACACTGTGTTTTTCTTAATCTGCAAAAGATCCGCCACATCCTGGGGCGACAAAAACTTTTCTTCCATAAATCCTCTTTTCTCCCTGCCTTCTGTACAGAGAAAATTTTCTTCAGATCTGTTTTATTGTTTTCTTACAAAATGTCCCGATTTGCCTCCATCCTTTTCAAGAAGCATAATCTCACTGATGATCATTTCCCTGTCTACAGCCTTGCACATATCGTAGACAGTCAGCAGCGCGGCCGACACGGCATGGAGCGCTTCCATTTCAATGCCTGTTTTTCCCGTCGTTTTTACAGAGGCAATTGCTTCAATCTCAGCTGTCTCCGGCCAGATTTCAAAATGAATGTCTACCCCCGTAAGCAAAAGAGGATGGCACATGGGTATAATTTCATGGGTTCTTTTGGCAGCCATAATCCCTGCCACCTGGGCCACAGCCAGCACATCTCCCTTTTTTATTTTCTGGCTGGTAATCAATTCCAGCGTTTCCGGCTTCATCCCGATCCGTCCGGATGCCACGCCAACACGCTCCGTATCCGGTTTTGCTGAAACATCTACCATTCTGGCCCGTCCCTGATCATTGATATGAGTTAATTCTTCCATGTTCTGTCTCCTCGCTGCTATGACTCCGGCCTGGCAGCCAGACCCGGGAAATCTTACACTTATTAATATCCCGCTTATTACTTATGCCTTCTCTACCAGCGCACCGCTCCGGTACGCTTCCAGAAGCTCTTCCAGTTCTTCGATCTGTTCCCGGAGTACCCGTCCGGTATCCGTATCTCCCACAGTTTTTCTCTTCACCACATTTTCATCCATTACAATATGAGAATGGACACAGGTCTCACTCAATACTGTCTTCTCCAGCGACTCAAAAGGCTCATGGGCCGCCAGAATCAGCCCGTAGGAATTATAAATCAGCGTATACCCCGCAATTCCGGTCTTCGGCTGATACGCCCGCGAAAAACCGCCGTCAATTACCAGAAGCTTTCCATTGCATTTTGCCGGCGATTCACCCTTTTTTACCTCCACCGGAACATGTCCGTTGATAATATGGGCTCCCTGGGGATTCAGATCAAATTCCCTCAGAATCTTATCTACAATCTCCTCCTTTTCATAGAGACGGTAATAAGCGTTCTTCGGCTCCTCATGAGTCGATTTATCATCAATAAAATACCGCTCAAAGGTCGCCATCTTCTTTTTCCCGAACACCGGGGAATTTTTATTCTTCCAGATAAACCATAAAATATCCTCTCCCCGCTTTTTCTCCACCGGATCCAGGGAATAATAGCCTTTTCTGGCATAATGCTCCAGAATATCATAAAGAGCCTTGCCGCTGTAGGTTTTCCCATACAGACCTACTTCCATAAAGCTTCCATCCTCATTCATCGGCACACAGCCATGATAAAGCAGATTGCCATTGTATACTTTATACAGGCTTCCCTTCGTATAGAGGAAACGGATATGGCGCTGCAGGCGCTCGCTCCGCTGGAAACTGTTTTTGAGCCGGTCAACCACATCCTGCTCCTCCGGCGTCAGTTCATAAGGATGCTCCGGATCAATGGTCGGGAAAAAGGTATCATTCAGCGGGTATTCCGCCCCCTCCACCATCACGGTTCCTTTTTCCAGATCCATCTTATCCAGGAACAGGCGGTCATACATATCCCATTCGGGATGCTGCAGGATCAGCTGTCCCTCCACTTTAAACTGGATTACAGTGATGGCCTTGTGCATCTTGGCGTCAATCTCCGCGAAACTCCTGTCATAGCCGTCGTCATCGCTGACGCGGACGTCAAACGTCTTGCTGACCGGTCCTTCATAACAGTCCATGGCAAGACGCATCAACGGAATCATATTTATACCGTAGGCGTCTTCCAGAATAGACAGGTTCCCATACCGGGCGGAATTCCGCAGCATGTTGCACATGCACGGCACAGAGCCTGCCGCTGCTCCCATCCAGAGAATATCGTGGTTCCCCCACTGGATATCCACGGAATGATGCTTCATCAGATCATCCATAATCAGATGGGGATAAGGACCTCTGTCAAAAATATCTCCCAGTACATGAAGATGATCCACAGTAAACCTCCGGATCAGATAACAGAATGCGCAGATCAGCTGTGACGCCCGTCCTGTCCGGATTACAGAATTGATAATCTCATTATAATACGCCTCCTGGTCTGCCACATCGGGCCGTCCTGCCATCAGCTCTTCAATAATATAGGCAAAATCCTTCGGAAGAGCTTTTCTCACTTTGGAACGTGTATACTTGGAAGAAGCATTCTTGCACACACGGATCAGACGGAAAATAGTCACCCGGTACCAGTCGTCCATATTTTCTTTTTTTTCAATCTTTCCTTCGATCTGTCTGATCTTTACTTCCGGATAATAAATCAGCATGGCCAGCGTCCGCTTCTCCGGAATCCCGAGACTGTTCCCGAACTCATCCTCTATCTTTCTCTGGATCGCCCCGGAAGCATTGCACATAATATGGCGGAACTGCTCATACTCTCCATGAACATCTGTAATAAAATGCTCCGTGGGCTTCGGAAGATTCAGAATCGCATTCAGGTTCACGATCTCAGTGGCACAGGCTGCTATGTTCGGATACTGGGTTGCCAGTACTTTTAAATATTTCATATTTGCGTTTTTCAAAATAAAATCCCCCAGAATATCATAACGGAACAGGTATCCGCCTTCTGATATTTCTATTCCAAGTCCTCTTATCTGCTCCGGATCACATCGCCCATGTCATAGAGTCCCGCAGGCTTTCCCGCCAGGAATTTCGCGGCTTCAATGGCGCCCTTGCCAAAGATTGCTTTGGAGTAAGCCGTATGCTTAAATGTAATCACCTCGTCTGTTCCACAGAAAAGCACCTCATGCTCTCCGACAATATTGCCGCCCCGGACAGCCTGGATGCCGATCTCCTTTTTGTCGCGCTTTTTGCGCTCCTGGCTGCGGTCATACTTATATTCATAGACATTGTCCATCGCCTCATTTATGGAATCTGCCAGGGCGATAGCTGTGCCGCTGGGCGCGTCAAGCTTCTGGTTATGATGCTTCTCCACAATCTCAATATCATATCCCGCCGGTACCAGCGTCTTCGCCGCCGTCTTTAACAGCTCCATCAGAGTATTAATTCCCAGGGACATATTCGCGGACTTTAATACAGCTACCTTTTTTCCGGCTTCCTTTACAGCCTCATCCTGCTCCGGTGAAAGACCGGTTGTGCAGACCACAACGGGAATCTGCTTCTCCACACTGTAAGCCAGAAGCGCGTCAATACAGCTTACATGGGAAAAATCAATAATGGCGTCCGCCGCCACATCACAGTCCCCGATCTTCGCAAACACAGGATATCCATAATTAATTTCCGTGTTAATATCAACGCCAGCCACAATTTCAATATCCGCATCCTGGGCGCACAGCCCGCTGATTACCCGGCCCATATGGCCGTTGCATCCGTTCATGATCACTCTCGTCATTTCATTTCCTCCTTCTCTCCGGGCTGTTTTCTGCCCATAGAGGTATCCTCTTGAGGATTTCCTCCTTCTCTTCGGGCTGCTTTCTGCCCATAGAGGTATCCTCTTGAGGAT